>VHCY01000307.1 GCA_016871595.1 Verrucomicrobiota bacterium | reverse complement strand
CCTTGCGCAGCTCCTCGGGCGAGACGGAGCGCAGGTCGACCTCCATCGTGACCTCGAAGGGGATCGAGTTGACCGAGGTGCCGCCGCTGATGACCCCGACGTTGTAGGAGACCTTGGGCTGGCGGGGCACGACCACCTTGCCGAGGGCGGCGATGGCGTTCCCGAGGGCGAAGGCGGGGTTGACCTGGCCGAAGGCACCCCAGCTGTGGCCGCCGGGGCCCTTGAACGTGACGCGGTAGCGGAGGCTGCCGAGGGCGCCGTTGGTGATGAGGTCGTTGTTGCTGCCGTCGATCGAGATGAAGCGCGAGATGCGCCCCTGCCACGGGCCACGCTGGAAGAGGTAGCGCATCCCGCGGAGGTCGCCCGGGCCCTCCTCGCCCACGTTCCCGATGAAAAGGATGTCCCCGGGCGTCTCGATCCCGGCGGCGCCGAGGGCGCGGACGATCGCGAGCAGGAGCGCGAGACCGCGGGTGTCGTCGCCGATGCCCGGGGCCATCAGCCGCGTCCCGGAGCGCTTCACGCGGACGTCGGTGTCCTCGGGGAATACGGTGTCGAGGTGCGCGGCGACGGCGAGGAGGGGCGCGGTGCCGCCGGGGCGGCCGGGGCGGCGGCCGATGACGTTGCCCTCGGCGTCGGTCGTGACGTCGGTGAGGCCGGCCTCGCGCAGCAGCCGAGCGAAGGCGACCCCGCGGGCCGCCTCCTTGAAGGGGGGCGCCGGGATCTCGGTGAGCAGGATCAGCTCGCGGACGAAGCGCTCGAAATCCCGGTCGTGGGCGCGGACCGCGGCCTGGAAGGCCGGGCGGGCGACCAGCTCGCGCGCGCGGCGGTCCTCCGGCGAGTCCGGGGCGGGCGCGGTGGCCCGGACGAGGCAACCCGCGAGGACGAACAGCAGGGCCAGGGGCGGGAGCTTCATGCGCCGATCGGGTGCCAGGTGGTCTTGGGTTCGATGAAGGCGCGGATCGGTTCGAGGCCCTGCGCGGCGTCGCTAAGCCAAGCCGCGAGGGGGGCGTCGGGCACGTGGCGCACGCGCTTCACGCTCTCGGCCGCGCCGAGGTCGAGCACGCGGCGCTCCGCGGCGTCGGCGACGGCGCTCAGGCCGCGGAGGTGGGCGTGGGTGGCGAAGGTCGGCACCAGCTCGGCCCGGCGGCCGGTAAGAACGTTGACCACGCCGGCAGGCAGGTCGCTGGTCGCGAGCAGTTCCCCGAGCAGAATCGCGGGATAGGGCCGCGGCTCGGAGGCGAGTGCGACCACGGTGTTGCCGCTCACGATCACCGGCGCGACCAGCGAGACGAGGCCGAGTAGCGGGGGCGCGGCGGGGGCGAGCACCCCGATGACGCCCATCGGCTCTGAGACGGTGAAGTTGAAATAAGGGCCGGCGACCGGGTTCACGCCGCCGAGCAGCTGTTCGTACTTGTCGGCCCAGCCGGCGTAGTGCACGAGGCGGTCGGTGGCAGCGTCGACCTCACGGAGGGCGTCGGCGCGGCGGGCGCCGAAGCGGGTGAGGGCGGCGGCGAACTCGGCGCGGCGGGCCTCCAGCATCTCCCCGAGCCGGTACAGGATCTGCCCGCGGTTGTAAGCGGTGCGGCGGGCCCAGCCGGGGCCGGCCTTGGCGGCGGCCTCGACGGCGTTGCGCAGGTCCTTGCGGGTGCAGAGCGGCACGTGCGCGAAGAAGGCGCCCTTCGCGTCCGCCAGCGGCCGGGTGCGCCCGCTCTCCGAGCGAATGAAGGCGCCGCCGACGTAGGGCTTGGGGGTCTTGGTGACGGGGAGGCGGGGCATAAGCGGGTCAGGTGACGGCGCAGTAATCGAGCAGGCCGTGACGGCCGCCCTCGCGGCCGAAGCCGCTCTCCTTGTAGCCGCCGAACGGCGACGACGGGTCGAACTTGTTGAACGTGTTGGCCCAGACCACGCCGGCGCGCAGCTCCGTGGCGAGGCGCAGGATGAGCGAGCCTTTGTCCGTCCACACCCCCGCGCTGAGGCCGTAAGGGGTGTTGTTGGCCTTCTCCACCGCCTCGTCGACCGTGCGGAAGGTGAGCACGCTCAGCACGGGCCCGAAGATCTCTTCGCGCGCGATGCGGTGGCTCTGGGTGACGCCGGTGAACACGGCCGGGGCCACAAAGAATCCGCGGGCGGGCGGGCGGAACGGGGCCTGCCACAGCTCGGCGCCCTCGGCCACCCCGGCGCGCAAGTAGCCGCGGATCACCTCGCGCTGCTCGCGCGAGACGATTGCCCCGAGGTCGGTGTTTTTGTCCAGCGGATCGCCCACCCGCAGCACCTGCAGCCGCCGGCGCAGCTGGGCGACGACGCGCTCGGCCACGGACTCCTGCACCAGCAGGCGCGAGCCGGCGCAGCAGACCTGGCCCTGGTTGAAGAAGATGCCGTTGACGATCCCCTCGACCGCCTGGTCGAGCGGGGCGTCGGCGAAGACGATGTTCGCGGCCTTGCCGCCCAGCTCCATCGTCAGCCGCTTCCCCGCGCCGGCGACGGAACGGAGGATGACCTTGCCGACCTCGGTCGAGCCGGTGAAGGCGACCTTGCGGATGAGCGGGTGCGCCAACAGGTGCGCGCCGGTGGCGCCGGGACCGGTGACGATGTTGACCACGCCCGGCGGCAGCCCGGCCTCCTCGAGGAGCTCGGCGAGCTTGACCGCGGTGAGCGGCGTGTGCGACGCGGGCTTGAGGACCACGCAGTTGCCGGCGGCAAGGGCGGGCGCGATCTTCCACGCGAGCATCAGCAGCGGGAAGTTCCACGGGATCACCTGCCCCACCACGCCGAGCGGGGCGACGGTGCGGCCGGGGGCGAGGTAGGCGAGCTTGTCGGCCCAGCCGGCGTGGTAAAAGAAGTGCGCCGCGGCCGAGGGGACGTCGAAGTCACGCGTCTCGCGGATCGGTTTCCCGTTGTCCATCGTCTCGGCGACGGCGAACTCGCGGGCGCGGTCCTGGAGGAGGCGGGCGAGGCGGAAGAGGTACTTGCCGCGCTCGGCGCCGGGGAGGCGGGACC
>VHCY01000306.1 GCA_016871595.1 Verrucomicrobiota bacterium | reverse complement strand
CGGCAAGCTGGACGTCCGCCGCCAGCTTCCCTTCGTCCCGTTTCCGGCCGCGGTGCAGGCCGGGATGCTGACCCGCACGCAGGAGCGCGACGTCCGCCGTTACAACCCGGTCTGGACCTACACCGGGCCGGCGGACACCTCGTTTATGGCCCACACGGCGTACCGCACGCGGGCCGACCCGCGGTTCCGGGAGATGCAGTGGCCCTCGGTGGTCAAGGCGTGGGCCGCCTGGCAGGCGAATCCCGGCCTCTTCACCCAGACCCCCGCGCAGGTCGTCGCGACCGAACGGTTCAAGATTATGAACTCGGAGTACGTCCGGGAGCGGGTCTCCGCCCAGTACGCGATGGTGGAGCTCAAGCCGCTGCCGCGCCTCTCCCTGCTGGGCGGGGTGCGCCGGGAGCGGACGTCGGTCGATGGCCTGGGGCCTATCGTCGATCCCACGGCGGTGTGGGTGCGCGCCGCCGACGGCAGCTTTGCCCGGGCGGCGGACGGGTCCCGCATCCGGAAGCCCGAGGCCGGGGCCGCCGGCTCGCTGCCGGAGCTCGCGCTGGTCCGCAAGGAGCGGGGCTTCCGCGCCAACCGGCTCTATGATGGCAACTACCCCAGCCTCCACCTTACCTACCACCAGAGCGCGAACCTGATCGCCCGCGCCTCGTATGCCGAGACGTACGGTCGGCCGGATTTCACGAACATCATCCCCAACACCTCGATCACCGAGCTCGACATCAACAACGATCCCAACGCGCTCGACGGCCGGATCAGCGTGCGCAACCCGGGCCTGAAGCCGTGGGCCGCGCGGAACCTGGATCTCTCGCTGGAATATTACACCACTCAGGGCGGGGTCTTCAGCGCGGGCGCCTTCCGCAAGACCATCCGGGGGTTCTTCGTCTCCTCGACGATCATCGCCACGGAGCAGGACCTGCGCGAGTTCGACCTCGGGCCGCAATACCTCGGCTGGGAAATCAACAGCACGAGCAACGGGGGCGACGCCCGCGTCGATGGCGTCGAGTTCAACGCGCAGCACTCGCTGCAGCCCCTGGGCGAGTGGGGCCGGCCGTTCCAGGCCTTCCTCAACGGCACCAAACTCAAGCTCTACGGCAACCAGCGCGGCAACTTCGGCGGTTTCGTCCGGGGCACGCTCAGCTGGGGCGTCACCTACAACCACCGGCGCCTCAAGCTGGTCGCGCGCTGGAACCACCGGGGTCAGCGGCTCGATTCCGTGGTCGCCGCGCTCAACCCGAACGGGGGCAGCTACACGATCCCGCGGACGATAATGGACCTGAATGCCGAGTTCCGGGTGAGCCCGCGGCTGTCCGCCTTCGCGAACGCGCAGAACGTGTTCGCGGTGTCGGACAAGGTGGAGCGGTTCGGCGACAACACGCCGGCCTACGCCCGCCGGACCTCGGACACCAACACGGGCGTGCTCCTCACCTGCGGGGTGAAGGGTTCGTTCTAGGGTGAAGCCCGCTGGGTCGGCCCGCGAAGCGGGGCGGGAGCAGGGCGGGGCGGAGCTTCCGCTCGACGGGGAGCGGGCGCCGGGGCAGCCTGGGACTCGTTTCACTCCGCCCCACGATGCTTCCCTCGCTGCTCCGTTCCTTCGTCCTCCGGGTTGGTCTCGCGCTCCTGCCCGCGCTGCTGCCAGCCGCCGCGCCCCGTTCCACCGCGCTTGAACTCCGGGACGGCGACACGCTGGTCTTCCTCGGCGATTCCATCACGCACCAGTGCCTGTACACCCAGTACCTCGAGAATTTCTTCTTCACCCGGTACCCCGAGCGCCGGATCCGCTTCCATAACGCGGGCATCAGCGGGGACCGCGCGGCCGACGCCCTCGCGCGCTTCGATGCCGATGTGGCCGCCCACCGGCCGAAGTACGTCACGGTGCTCCTCGGGATGAACGACGGGCAGTATGAGGACTTCAAGGCGGAGACCTTCGCCCGCTACGCCGCCGAGATGGGCCGGCTGCTGGACCGCATCCGGGAGATCGGCGCGACCGCCATCGTGCTGTCGCCGACGATCTTCGAGTACCCGGTGGTGGAGGCGCGGAAGGACGACCCCACGTTCCGCTTCCGCGAGCGCAGCTTCGCCCCCAATTACAACGCGGTGATGGCCTATTATGGCGCTTGGGGCCGCGACCAGGCGCCGCGCGCGTGACCTTCACGCACACGGCCGCCGCGCTGCCCTGGGTCGTGCCGGTCCAGTCGACCGCCGGCCAAACGAAGTGGGAATGGAGGGAGGATGCGCGGGTGGGTTACGAACTCTCCAAGGCGGGCCATCGTCTGAGCAACGAGATGCTCCGGGTCACGGGCCTGGCGCCCGGCCTGTACGAGGTGAAGATCGACGGGCTGTCGATCGGCCGGCCGATCAGCCACGTGGTGCTGGGGGCGAAGATCGAGCTGCAGGCCAACGAGGCCACGCCGCAGTACCGGCAGGCGGTGCAGGTGGCCGAGTTGAACCGCGAGCGCAACGACCTGGCGGTGCGTCCGTTGCGCGACCTTTGGGGCACGATCAAGGGGGCGCGGCGGAAGTTCGCTCAGGATCCCGCGGGTTTCGCCGCTTTCCTGCAGCGGCAGCAGCCGGAGATCGAGCGCCTGCAGCAGCTGGCCCGCGATTTCGAGGCGAGGATATACGCCGCGGCCCAGCCCCGGCCGCACACTTACGAAATTTCCCGCGTCGCGCCTGCTCCGTCGCCGGCGCGCGGCAAGAAGAAGGCGTGACAGGGGGCGCCAGCCCCTACGGAGAGGCGCAAAGAGCGCAGAGGCCGGAGCCGCAGTTGGGGTCGTGCGTGGCGTCCGAGGCGGCTATCGATGCCCCACGGAGCGTCGTCCGCGCCCTTCGCCCCTTGAGCCTTTTTGGCATCCTCTCCGGCCGGACTGGCCGAGGCGAATTCCCTGCTGCGCGCGCGGACCGGGCCGAAATGGTGGAGGTGGCGGGAATTGAACCCGCGTGCCTCCGGCCTTTGCACGCCACATCTACCTGTATAGTGCGACTTTGATCTCGCCCGGGTCAT
>VHCY01000305.1 GCA_016871595.1 Verrucomicrobiota bacterium | reverse complement strand
TGCGGATCAAACCCGACGTCTACCAGGCGCAGGTGGACCAGCAGGAGGCCAACCTGGTCGCGGCGCAGGCCAGCGCCGTGCTGGCCAAGGCCCAGTTGCGCAAGGCGGAGGATGATTTCCGGCGGGCTGAGGGGCTCTTCAACCAGAAGCTGATCGCCGAGGCGGAGTTCCTCGCTGCCCGCACGACGCGGGACGTCGCCCAGGCGTCCCACGACAACGCCGTGGCCCAGATCCGGCGCACGGAAGGGTCGCTGAGCCAGGCCAAGGACCAGCTGGCCAAGACGACCATCTACTCGCCGATGGACGGCACCATCAGTTCCCAGTCCAGCGAGGTGGGCGAACGCGTGGTCGGCACCGGCTCCTTCGCCGGCACCGAGATAATGCGGGTGGCCGACCTTGCCAATATGGAGCTCCGGGTGCGGGTGAACGAGAACGACATCGTCAACGTGAAGCTGGGTGACCGCGCCGGGATCGCCATCGACGCCTACCCGGGGCGCAAGTTCACCGGCACGGTCTCCGAGATCGGTTCCTCCGCGCAGGGCGGCAGCGCCGCCTCCCAGCTCGCGGCCCTCTCGGATGACGTCACGAATTTCCTCGTCCGCATCCGCGTCGCCGACCCGGGCGTCCAGCTCCGGCCCGGGATGAGCGCCACCGCGGACATCGAGACGCGGACGGTGGAGAACGTGGTCTCGGTGCCGATCCAGAGCGTGACCGTGCGCGCGAGCGGCGGGCAGACCTCGGAAGAGATGCGCAAGGAGGCCGCCAAGGCCGCCGAGAACAAGGCCGGGGGTGGGGCCGTCGACGCGGCCGCGGAGAAGCGCGAGGCGCGGCGGCAGCGGGAGGTCCTGCTCAAGGTGGCGTTCGTCCGCCAGGGGGACACCGTCAAGATGGTGCCGGTGGAGGTCGGCCTCGCGGACAACACCCACCTCGAGATCAAGTCCGGCCTCCGCGGCGGGGATGAGGTCGTCGCCGGGACCTACGCGGCCATCAGTCGCCAGTTGAAGGACGGCTCCCGCGTGACCCTCGCGAAGCCCAAGGAGGAGGAGCGGAAGTGATTCCGCCCCCGATCGCGATGAGCGCCGCCGCCGCCCCCGCCCGCCGTCCGGCCCGCGCCCCGGGGGACCTAGTCATCCGCATCGAGGGGGTGACGAAGCTCTACCGGATGGGCACGGAGACGATCCACGCCCTGCGGGGAGTGAACCTCGAGATCCGCCGCAACGAGTACCTCGCGATTATGGGCCCGTCCGGCTCCGGCAAGTCCACCCTGATGAATATGCTGGGGTGCCTCGACACCCCGAGCGCGGGGCGGTACGACTTCAACGGCAAGGACGTCGCGCGGATGGTCGACGACGAGCTGGCGGAGATCCGCAACCGGGAGATCGGCTTCGTCTTCCAGACCTTCAACCTGCTGCCGCGCTCGGACGCCCTGCACAACGTGGAGTTGCCGCTGGTCTACGCCGGGGTGCGGCCCGCGGCGCGCCGCGAGCGCGCGTTGGGCGCCCTGCGCAACGTCGGCCTCGGCGACCGGATCCACCACAAGCCGAACGAGCTGTCCGGCGGCCAGCGGCAGCGCGTGGCCATCGCGCGGGCCCTCGTCAACCACCCCTCCATCTTGCTGGCCGATGAGCCCACCGGGAACCTCGATTCCCGCACCGGCGAGGAGATCATGGCGCTCTTCGAGGACCTCTACGAGCAGGGCCACACCATCATCGTGGTGACGCACGAGGAGGACATCGCGCGCCACGCCCGCCGCGTGGTGCGACTGCGCGACGGCCTGATCGAGAGCGACGGCCCCGTCGCCTGACCGATGGCCCGCCTGCTCCAGGAACTGGTCGAGTCGTTCCGGATCGCCTTCGGGCAGATCCGGGCGAACGCGCTGCGCTCCGTCCTCACCGCGCTCGGCGTGATCATCGGCATCGTGGCGGTCACCCTGATTGGCACCGCGATCAACGGGATCGACACCGGCTTCAACCGCAGCCTGGCGATGCTCGGCGAGGACGTCCTGTACGTGCAGCGCTGGCCGTGGCGCCGGGTGGAGGACTGGTGGAACTACGTCAACCGGCCCCCGCTCGAGGTGGAGACGGCGGAGCGCCTGAACCGCGTGATCGAGGCGACGCCGGGCTCGCTGCTCGAGGTGGCGGTGCCGGTGGCGACCCGCGGGACCTCGGTGCGGGCGGGCGAGCTGCGCCTAGGGGGCGTGATGCTCTTCGGCACCACTGGCGACTACGCCCGGATCGTGACCACCGACGTGGCGGAGGGCCGGATGTTCAACGACGTCGAGGCGAGCGTCGGCCGGCCCGTCTGTGTGCTGGGCTCGGCGGTGGCGGAGAACTTGTTTCCCGGCCGTTCCGCACTCGACCAGCAGGTGCAAATCCGCGGCGAGCGCTACACCGTGATCGGCGTCCTCGCCAAGCAGGGCGAGTTCCTCGGCCTCTTCAGCTTCGACAACCAGATCGTCGCGCCGCTGAACACCGTGCGGCGACAGACGGGGGTTCGCGCCAACCTGGATCTGCGGGTGAAGGTGCGCGACAAGACGAGGCTCGCGGCCGCGGAGGAAGAGCTGATCGGCGCGATGCGGCGCGTGCGGGGCCAGTTGCCCGGGGAGCGGGACAACTTCTCGGTCAACCAGCAGCAGGCCTTCAAGGAGCAGCTGGACCCGGTCAAGGCGGGCATCGCCCTCGCCGGCCTCTTCATCACCGGGCTGTCGCTCTTCGTCGGCGCGATCGGGATTATGAACATCACCTTCGTCAGCGTGAAGGAGCGGACCAAGGAGATTGGCACGCGCAAGGCGCTGGGGGCCCGCCGGCGCACGATCCTGCTGCAGTTCCTGATCGAAGCGGTGTCGATCTGCCTCATTGGCGGCCTCGTGGGCCTGGGGGTGACGCTTGCCGCGAGCCTCGTGCTGGCGACGCTGCTGCCGGCGCTGCCGATCGCGTTCTCGCCCGGCCTGATGGCGGTCAGCGTGCTGGTCTCCATCCTCACCGGCGTCGTCTCGGGCTTCGCCCCGGCGTGG
>VHCY01000304.1 GCA_016871595.1 Verrucomicrobiota bacterium | reverse complement strand
GGCCGACACCTGCGGCAGCGTGATCACGGGCAGGGGCAACTCGTAGACTCCCCCGCCGGTGCGGATGATCGCGGTGCCGGTGACTGTCTTGGTCCCCACGCTGTCCAGGGGCGGGGTCTTTCCCGCCATGGCGATCGCACGTGGCCACGAATTGGACGTCCCGCTCCAGGCCAGCGGCAACGCCAGCTTTGCCCTCATGGCGAACGGCAAGGTCGTTTCGTGGGGCACGAACAGCGGGGCGCGGAACACCGTGCCGGCGGATTTGGCGGACGTCGTGCGGATCGCGACGGCCGGTGGGTATTTCGGCAAGCCGATGGTCAACATCGCGCTTAAGGCTAATGGAGAGATCGTGCATTGGGGCGGCCCCGGGTCGTCCTTCGGCACCTCGCCGGGAGGAAATCCGGTCGATGTCAGGGCTCGGACTTGGTTCGGCTTCGCGGTCGGCGTTCAAAGACTGTGAGCCGACACCGCATCATCCGCGGTATCCGAGCCATCCGCGGTCAAAAACTAGGGCGGTCGGAGAATCGTGACGAAGCGAGGTGGATTGCCCGCGGAAGACGCGGAAAAAGGACAAAGGGACCAAAGGACCAAGGGACGGGACGACCGGGGATCTGGGTTACAACCAAATACACCAAAGCCACGAAAGGGATTATCGGCGGCATGGTGCTTCGTTCGCGGTCGGCCGGCGCGACCTGCCTATCCGCGGTATCCGCCGCAAGCGGGACTGCGTTCGGCCATCGCGGGGCATAATATCCCGACAACTGCAGCCTCGGCTGCGCCCCACACTAGGGCGGAGCTTCAGGGCAACTCGTAAACCTCGACGAGCGCCGTGCCGGTCTGATCGCCGGGACCAGAGACCTGGGCGGTGTAGGCGCCGGGGAAGAGGTTGAGGATGAGCGCGGCGTCGCGGCTGCCGGCGGCGAGCGCGAAGGCACCCACGGCGCCGGAGGCGGCGGCGATCGATCCACCCGCGGCACCGTCCTCCCAGTTGTCGTTGCGGCCGATGACGGAGCCCTCGCGGAACAACTCGAGGCGTGGATCGGCGAGCGCACCGGTCACGCCGAAGGCGGTGAGCGCGGGGCCGACGCCGCGCACCAGCACGCGCTTGGGGACGGTTCCTCCGACCACGAAGCCGACGGTGAGGGTACGGTCGCCGCTGCCGGCCAGCCCGCGCGAGGCCAGATTGCCGATGCGCTGGGCGGCGAGGGCGGTTTCGTCGGCGTCGTAGACCTCGACCAAGCCGACCCCGCCGGCACTCCCCTGCCCGGTCATCACGGCGGTATAGGCGCCCGGGGCGAGCTCGATGAGCACGGCGGCATCGCGGCTGGCGGCGTCGAGGGCGAACGCCCCGAGCCGGGCGGCGGCCGCGGCGACCGCGGAGGCACCGGCGGCCGAGCCCCAGTCGTTCGAAACCGCAAGGGAGGTTTGTCCGCGGAACAACTCCAGCCGCGCGGCCGGCATCGCTCCCGCGACGCCGAACGGCGCGAGCGAAGGCCCGATGGCGCGCACGAGAACGCGCTTGGGCGTCGTCCCGCCGATCACGAAGCCGGCGATGAGCGCGTTGCCCTCGGCTCCGGTGGTGTCGCTGCGGGTCGAGATGTTGAGTAACTTCTCGCGCACGGTGCGCCGCTCGTCGTTGGCGCCGACAAACGACGCGGCCGCCGCCAAAGGACGCTGCGCGGAAAGGACCAAGACCGTATTTTCCCGCTGAACGGAGCCAGCGACGGTTGAGATGCCGGTGGCGACGGTGATGGCGCCATCGGCCCCCGCCGTGCCACGTCCCGCCTCCGACCCGGAGTTGGCGACGATCAGCACGTACGACTCGCCGCCGGCGCCGACGACCGTGTGGGCCACCGAGGAACCGTTGGGCTCGCCCGCCGCGTAATAGCCCGCAAGCGCGGAGGTCGCCGTGGAGGTGGCGCGGGCCGGAGCAGTGACCGATATTCCGGCGCCCGTGAGGCTGCCGGAAATAGATCCGTCCGGGGAAAGAAGCCCGGAAACTCCCGTGACCGTCCCTCCCGCGGGGGACGCTTCCAGCGAAAACTGGAAACGCCCGTCGGCACCGATCTCGGCGGTACGATTCAGCAGCGCGCGGCCGTCGGCCCGCAGAAACCCGAGAAAAACGGCGGTGCGATCCGCGCGCACCCACAAGGCAAAAGTGCCGGAATCGCTCGCGAACGTGCCGAAGACCGCCCCGCCCAGACCGGTCGAGGCGGCTAGGGTAACGGCGGCCGGCAACGAGGTCACCGACCCCGCGGAGTTGGAGACAATAACCGCGTACGAACCCACCGCGGCCGCCGAGAAGGAGGGGAGCGCGTAGGAAGCGCGCGTGGCGCCGGCGATGGCAGTACCATCCTTGCGCCACTCGAAGACAAGCGGGGCGGTCCCCGTGGCCGCGACCGAAAGCGTGGCAGAGCCCCCCGCGGCGACGGACTGTGAAAGCGGCTGGGAGGTGATCACCGGCGCCGCGGCGGCGGCGCTGACGGTGAGCGTGGCCGTGGAGCTTGTGACGCTCCCCGCGGAATTGGAGACCACGACGCTGTAGGCTCCTGCCGACGTGGCGGTCACGCCAGATAGCGCGAGCGTACTTGAGGTCGCGCCGCTGATGGCGACGCCGTCCTTGCGCCATTGATAGGTCAACGGGGCCGTCCCGGACGCAACAACTGTCAGCGAGGCGGAAGCTCCCGACGCCACCGATTGCGAGGCCGGCTGCGCCGAAATGACCGGAGCCGAACCGGAGGCGGATACGGCGAGCGTGGCGAAGGAGCTCGTCGCGCTCCCCCCCGCGTTGGAAACCACCACCGAGTAAACTCCGGCCGACGGGGAGTACACCGCAGGTAGAAACAACGTGGCGTTCGTGCCTCCCGCCACCACCGCCCCGTCTTTCCGCCACTCGTAAGCAAGGGGGGCGGAACCGTTGGCACTTACCGAGAAGGAAGCGGACACCCCGGGGGCAACCGCCAGCGAAACGGGCTGCACCACTATTGAGGGGGCGACGACGGCGGCGGTAACCACCAGCGCA
>VHCY01000303.1 GCA_016871595.1 Verrucomicrobiota bacterium | reverse complement strand
AGGACCAACAGGCCGCCGTACAGCAGGGGCAAGGCAGGTGGCGGGCGCCCGCGGATCCGGAAGCAAGCCAGCATCCCCGCGTCCGGTGGTACCGGCTGAACGCCGGCCCGAGGGGAGTCATTGAGGTTCATTCTGTAGAGCCTTTGCAGGCCCGGCGGGCGAGGGCGATGAAAACTCTGTCATCACCCGCGGCTTGCCGGCGCCGGGGCGCGCGCTTCCCCTTGGGGCGTGAAAATCCTGCTCCTCGAGGATGACCGGAAGCTCGCCGCGCTGGTCCGCAAGGGACTGGAGACGCAGGGCTTCGTGGTCGACGCCTGCAGCGACGGCCACGAGGCCTTCACCCTCGCCTCCACACGCGCCTACGACGCGCTGGTGCTCGATGTGATGGTTCCCGGACGCGACGGCCTGAGCATCCTGCGCGGCCTGCGCGCCCAGCGCCGGCCGGTCCCCGTGATCCTGATCACCGCCCGGGGCGCCCTGCCCGAGCGACTTGAGGGCCTCAACCTCGGCGCGGACGACTACCTGACCAAGCCCTTCTACGTGGATGAACTAGTCGCCCGGCTCCACGCGGTGATGCGGCGCTCCGCCGGCACTCCCCTCACCTTGGTCGAGAACGGCCGGGTCACGGTGAATCTCCTCACGCGCGAGGTCCGCGTCGGAACCGAGTCGGTCGACCTGACCGCCCGGGAGTTCGCGCTCCTCACCTACCTGATGCGCTCGCCGGGCCAGACCTTCACCCGCCCGCAAATCTGCGAACACGTCTGGAATTACCATTTCGACCCGGGCACCAACCTGGTCGACGTCTACATCCAGCGCCTGCGCCGCAAGCTGCGCGAGGGGGAGGAGGGCGGCCTCATCGAGACCATCCGCGGGGTGGGCTACCGCGCCCGCCCCGTGCCCGCCGCCGCGCGGGCCGTCCCGTGACCTCCTTCCGCGTCCGCCTCGCCCTCCTCGTCGGCGGCACCACGGCGGCGCTCCTGCTCGGCGCCGGCCTCGTCGCGTGGAACTTCGCCTCCGGCTTCAACCTTGAGCGGCTCGATCGCGAGCTTCACGAGCTCGCCCGTCGGAACCTCGTGCGTGTCCCCGGGCCGGGAAACTGGGGCCGGCTCGACGCCGCCCTCTCCCTCCTCGGGCACGGCGAGGGACCGCCCGCGTACGTGATCTGGGCCCGCACCTACCAGCGCGACGAATACCGCTCGCCCGGCTGGCCCGCCGACCTCGACCCCGCTTCACTGCCGGTGCCCGCCGCCTACGAGGGCGGCATCACGCTGTCCGAGCCCCCGCCGCCCCCGCGCAAGAGCGGCCTCTCCGCGCAGAACCCTTCCCTGCCCATCCGCCAGACCGCCTTCCGGACCGTCTCCGCGGGCGGCTCCACCTGGCGCCTCGCGGTGACCGGCAATCCTTACACGACCCTCGTGCTCGGCGTCCGCCTCGAGGAGTCCACGCGCGACCTCGACCGGCTGCGCGACCGCTACCTCGCCGCGGTGCCCGCGGTGCTGCTGCTCGTCGGCCTCGGGGCGTGGTGGCTGGCAACCCGCGCGCTGCGCCCCGTCGCCGCCCTCACCGAGGCCGCCGAGTCGATCACCGCGCAGGGCCTCTCCCAACGCATCGCCGCGCCCGCCCACGACCGCGAATTCGGCCGCCTCGTCACGGTCTTCAACGCGATGCTCGACCGCCTGGAACGCTCCTTCCAGCAGGCCCGGCGCTTCAGCGCGGACGCGTCCCACGAGCTGAAGACGCCGCTCGCCCTCCTGCAGGCCGAGGTGGAACAGGGCCTGCGCGCGGAGCCCCCAGGTTCGCCCGCGCAGCAGACCTACCGCAGCCTGCTCGAAGAGATCCACCGGCTGAAGTCGATCCTCGACAAGCTGCTGCTGCTTTCCCTCGCCGACAGCGGGCATCTCCGCGTGGAGCGGACGCCCCTCGATCTCTCCCGGCTGGTCGAGGGCCTCGCCGAGGACACGGAGGAGATGCATCCGGAATTCCCGCTCGCCCGCTCCCTCGCCCCGGGGGTGTCGGTGGCCGCGGACGCGACCCTGCTCGAGCAGGCGCTGCGCAACCTGCTGGGCAACGCCGCGAAGTTCAACCGGCCCCAGGGAAACATCCGCCTGGAACTGCTGGCCGCGGGTACGGAGGCCCTCCTGCGGATCGGCAACTCCGGGCCCGGCATTCCGAAAGACGACCTGCCGCGGCTCTTCGAGCGCTTCTACCGCGGCGATCCCGCCCGGCGCCGCGATCGCCCGGGTGGCGCCGGCCTGGGCCTGAGCCTCGCCCGCGAGATCCTGCGCGCGCACGGCGGCGAGGTGCGCCTCCTCCGCTCGGAACCCGACTGGACGGAGTTCGAGGCGCGCCTCCCCCTGAACACCGTCACTCCGCCAACAACGGGTCCCCGACCGGCAGCGGCCGCCCCTGACGGATCGACTCCTCCGCAATGAGGCAGAGGGCGGTCGACCAGAGGCCGTCCTCCCCCGTGGCCGCCGGCGCGCACTCCCCGCGGACCATCCGCACGCAGCGGGCGATCTCCTCCCGCAGCTCAAAGACCTCCCCGCTGTGGCGCGCGAGCGCGACATTCTCCAGCCGCTCCCCATCGAACACCTTCAGGAAAAAGCTGGGCTCGAGCGTCCGGTCCAGGGCGCCGCTCCAACCGGCCCAGATCGCCCCACGCCGGCCCGTGATCTTGACCGTCTGGTGGTGCTCGAACGCGGCGAGGGTCTGCGAGACGACCGCGTACGCTCCGTTCGCGTAGCGGAAGGTCGCGCTGAAGTTGTCGTAAAGGCCGGGCCGGCCGGGATCCCGCGAGTTGCCCAAAGCGTGGAGTTCAACCGGGTGCCCCGCGGACTCCAGGTACCAGCGGGCGAGGTCGAAGAAATGGATTGGCTCCTCCAGCACCCAGCTTCCGACCCGTGCGGGATCGTAGCGCCAGCCCGACGCGCCCTGCCGGTAGGGTTTCCGCGACAATTCCACCAGCACGTACTGGGGCTCGCCGATCACGCCGCGGTCGATGAGCCGCCGGATCTCGCCCCACTGCGAC
>VHCY01000302.1 GCA_016871595.1 Verrucomicrobiota bacterium | reverse complement strand
TCGCGGTCCAGTCCGAGCATGAGCGCATTGTGCGAATCCCACTCGACGTGGCTCGGCAGCTTCTTGAACCGCCACGCGGTCTGCCCCAGCCGCCGCTGCGCGACCGTCATCTGCCGCCGCTCATCGTAGAATGCGACGAACTGCGTCTCGCCCCGCGTCAGCAGCGCGAAATTGACCGGATGGCCGGACCAGGCCGGCGCGAGGTCGATCGCACGATGGTTTCCGGGCGCGGCGGCCCCGGTGGCGGCGAGCACCTGGCCAAGCACCAGCCCCGCGAACAGCATCCCTTCCCGGCGGCAATGGAATGAGCGATTACGGAGAAAGCGATGGCGACCCGTGCCGGGAGGAGCGGAGTGCGGCGAAAGCGGCTGATTCATATAGGATGTTTCGTGGAGCAAGGGGCGTGAGGAGCCTGGTCGGAGGTGATCTGTCAGAAGCGCACGCCGCTCGTGAGCGTGGCCGACGTGCCTTCGATCCACCGCGCCTTGAGCGGCAGACCGTTGGCGGTGCTGCGGGAAAGGATCTGCACCCGCCCGTCGTAATCCAGGGCATTCTTCACCGCCAGGCTGGCGTATCCCTCGTAGCGACCGAACGGCCGCGAGTAGCTGGCCCCGACGCCAGCGATGGCGTAACCTTTCTCCACATACGCTTGGTCCCGGAGGGAGATCCCGTTCACCACCGGCGTGCCCACGATGGCGTCACCAAAGTAGCGCACATTGGCCGTGAGCCGCAGGCCCTTCAGCGCTCCCTGCGGGAAGCGATACGAGACCACGGCGCTGCCGGTGTATTTCCGCATGTTGAACTCCCTCACTCCCTCCTGGCTTTCCCGCCGTCGGACGAGCTCCTCGAGATCCGTGACCTCGGTGCGGATGGTATTGGCCTCGGACGTCACGAGATCGGGCTGCTGCAGCCAGGTCGCCTTGTGGGTGGCCACATAGTCGCGGAAGCCGCGGCGGTTGTTCGTTACCATCGTGGAGTTTTGCGCGCCCACGACCTGCAGGCGCCAGTTCCGATTGGGGTTGAAGGTCAGCGACAGTTCGTAGCCGCGCGCGGTGTTGTCGAAGGTGTCGCGCGTGGTGGGAAACCCTGGCAGTTCTAGTTCCGGGCGGCCCAGGGCCGACCAGATGCGGTTGATCTGGGAAACGCCATCCACGCCCGTCGAATCCGTGGCGTTGACCCGGCCGCTTTCGTATTTGTTCAGCGACACCGCGAGGCGGCGTTGGAGCAGATTCAGCCGCACGCCATAGTCGCGGCCTTCGCCGGCCTCGGTCGGCAGGTTCCGGCCCAGGTGGTTCGTCGACGCGGAGGCGCCGGCCTTGAAGTTCTCCGACTCGCTATAGGTGAACGACAGCCATTCGAACGGGTGCACCACCACGCCCTTGGTCACCGGCTTGAACTTGTTGGCGACATCGAGCGACACCGGCACGGTCCGCGCCAGCGGGTTGAGTCCGCGGGCATCGCGAACCGGCTTGCCCGAGTAGGTCTCGGACTCGTCGGTGCGCAGGCCGAGCATGGTCACGATCCGGTCCTTCCAGAAGTAGCTCTGGAGCGCGAAGGAGCGGGAGCGATTGATCGTGAGGCCGGTAGTCTGGGCCAGGGTGGGCATGGCCTCGGCCCGCACGCCGTCCTTCTCCAGCACGGTCCGGTAGTCGTAGGTCTTGAAGGAATACACGCCGTTCGCGTAATCGAGATAGGAGCGATGAAAGACCCGGTTGGCCGCGTTCGCGAGACTGGCGGAGAAACCCGGCAGCGGCGTCGTGTTCACCGTCTGCAGCCGCTCGAGCGCGGACCACTGCTCATTGCGTTCGTAGAGGCCAAAGAGGTTGTGCCGACCCAGCCACCGCCCCCACCGCGGGCCCAACCGGTCGAAATTGTACGTCCACGCCGCTTGCAGACGGACGACATCGCGGTTGCCCAGCCGCGTATCGGTCCGGCCATCGTGCTGGACGAAGTACTTGCCCACATTCGGATTGGGCTGGCCGTTGGGCAGGAGCTGATTGGGGTCGGCGCTCAGCGTGGCGCCCGTCACTTTGACCGGCCAGATGTTCAGTTCCTCCGCGTGAAAAGCGGCCAGCTCGACGAATAAGCTCTTGCCCAACTGCTGCTGCAGATGAACCGCCCCCTGGTCCACCTCGCGCGGGGCGATCGCCTCCTTGCCCTGCACGTTGCGATCGTAGGGATAGAGCGACTCCTCGAGCACCGGCACCGCCGTGCCGGTCGTCGACATTGTGCCGGCCCAATTCATCAACGGCAGACCGGGGACATCCACAAGTAGGTTGCCGTTGTTCGCCGTGCCCGGCAGCACGCCGCCGGTGGAGTTCGGCCTGGTCGGCCGGCCCGCGGCGATCCAGGTCGCTACGTTCTGGGTGACGAGGTTGCCGTTGGGCACCAGGTCCACGCCTTCGATCCACTCGTAGTTGCCCCGCAAGGTCGTGCGGAAATTCCCCCGCTCGAACAGCCTCGCCGTGCCGGCAAGATAAATGCGCCGATCGCGGCGGTAGGTCGGCTGGATCGCCGTCGTGTTGTACTGCTGCAGCAGCACCGAACGCACCGCCAGCCGGCCGGGAATCACCACCCGGTTGAGGTCGACCATGCCGCGGGCGCTGCCCCAGTTGCTGAACATCGTTTCGAAGTGCCCGGCATTCTTGAACCCGGCGATCTTCGTCGACGCGGTGAGCGTCCCGGCCGGATCGCCAACGCCCGCCAGCAGCGCGTTGGGCCCGCGCGCAGTCCCGAGACGTTCCAGTTTGTAACGGTCCATGTCGCTGTACTCCGGGAAGAACCCCACCATGACCGAGTTGACCGCCGACACACCGCGGATCAGCGGCTTGGCATAATCGAAATTCGCGTCGTTGTTCATCGTGTCGAACGTGACGTTGGGCATGAAATCGAAAGCATCGGTGACGTTGACTGCTCCGATGTCGTCGAGGAGTTCCTCGGTGAGGACCGTAACGGGCGCCGCCACGTCGCGCAGCGCGGTGTTCAGGCGCGTGCCCGAGAGATCGCGTTCGGCCGCGTAGCCGGTGTCGCG
>VHCY01000301.1 GCA_016871595.1 Verrucomicrobiota bacterium | reverse complement strand
AATCCGGCATAGACGGCGAGAGACAATCCGGCGGAGAAGAGCAGATAGGACACGCTGCCGGCGCGCTGGCTCATGGTCCACAGGTCCGGCGCGTGCCACGGAGGAAAGAACGGTGGCGCAGCCAGTGCGCCTCCTTGGGTGAGGCAGGAGAGGCCGTAGCCGGCGAGCATGGCTGCCGCGCCGCCGGCGAGGAGTAGCCGGATGCCGCCGGTTGCGGCGCTGCGGACCACATCAAGGGCGAGTGATCCGGCGATGACGGGGAGGGTCCAGGTGAGGAAGCCCAGTGGCCCGCCATCGATTACACCCCAGCGATGCAGGGTTTCATACCAACCCGCGTGGGAGAGCCAGAGGTGCAGCGCCCCGGAGCCGAGGGCAAAGGCGATCCGCAGGCGGGCACTGCGGGTGATCACCGGCAGCACCCATAGCGTGGCGGCCCCGATGTGAGTGAGCGCCTGGAAAACATTCGTGAGAAAAACATCCCGCAGGAGGTCCGCCGGGGCGGCGCCTGTGAGATCGGCCCACGTCGCGTATCTCCGGCCTGGATGATACCAGATGGCGCCGAGCAGCATGAGTCCCAGGCCGCGTCGGGCTCCCCGGGCGAGGGCCGGCGCGGTGCCGTGGTTCGACTCTTCCCGGAGCATTACGAGACGCAGGGCCAGGCCGACCGCGAAAAAGAACTGCGGCATCACGGTATCGGCGAAGCTGCACCAGGTGTGGTGGTGGCGCAGGATCGCCGGGGTGGCGCGGTAGTTGTCGAGAAAGTTGACCAGAAACATCGCGGCGACCGTGTATCCGCGGAACTGATCGAGCGAGGAGAGACGGACGGATGGCTCTGGCGACGGTGGGTTCGGATGAGTCATGCGGGCGCTGCGGAAGGTGCAGTCGAGAATCGGATCCGGTCCAAGGCAAGCGCCCGGCCGGCAGTCGGCCGGAAATTCGGCGGTCTCGCCGCGGGCCGCGAAGACGGGCCGGGCGCAGCCGACCCCTTGACGACTTTGCTAGGGTGTCCGCACGCCGACCATGCCCACGCCCGCCGAACTCCACAAAATCAACCACCTGCTCACGCATGTGCTCACGGCGGCAGTGGCGCGGCGCTGGCCGCAGGTGCGGCCCGGCGACTGCGGCGAGACCTGCACCGGCTTCTTCGGCGACTTCGGCTTTGGCGACACGCCGCCGACGGAGGCGGAAGTCGCTCAGATCGAGGCCGACATGCGGAGCATCCTCGTCGAGTGCCGGCATTTCGCGCACTTGGAGAAATCGCCCGCGCAGGCCGCGGCGTTTTTTGCCGACAATCCCTACAAGCTCGCCGTCGTCGAGACCTTGGCGGAGCTGGACGAGCGGGTCGGCTTCTACCGGTTGGACGAGTTTGTGGATGTGTGCCCCTGCCAGCTCAAGGAATTGGGCGAGCTGAAGGCGATCTCGCCGGATGCGTTTGCGCTTACGGGCACGACGCCCGCGCTTTGGCGCTCGCGCGGGCGCGAGGTCTGGCTGACGCGCATCCACGGCGTGCAGGCCGCCGCTCTCATCGGCGGCCGGATCGGCATGGCGGAGGACGGCGCATGACTTCCCGAGCGCAACGACCCAGCGCTGGTTCGCGCCCGCCCGTGACCGTGCTCTGCGGCTTCCTTGGCGCCGGCAAAACCACGCTCCTCAACCATCTGCTCGCGCAGGCGAACGGCCGGCGCTGGGCGGTGGTGGTCAACGACGTCGCCGCCATCAACATCGACGGCGCGGTGGTGCGCGCCGGCGCCGACACCCGCACGAGCCGCGACATCGTGGAGCTGGGCAACGGTTGCGTCTGCTGTTCCAGCAAGGATGAACTCGCCGAGACGATTGCGGAACTCGCCGCGAGCGCGGCCGAGAAAGGCTTCGAGCATATCCTCGTGGAGACCACCGGGGTGGCGGAACCGCGGAGCATCGGGAATCTCTTCACGCAGAAAAACCCCTTCGGCCGCAGTCTGGGTGACTTTGCGGCGCTGGCGGCGCTCGTGAGTGTGATCGATGCGGCCGACTTTCTTCGCCGCTGGCGCGAGGACCGCGCTCGCCGCGCGAGCCGCGAGGTGCTCACGAGCCACGAACGGCCGGTGTTTGAGCTCATGATCGAGCAGGCCGAGTGTGCCGATGTGCTCGTGCTCAACAAAGGCGATCTCGTGAGCCTCGCGGAGCTGGACGAGCTAGAGGTGATTGTGCGTGGCCTCAACGCCCGCGCTGAGATCGTGCGCGCCGAGCAATCGCGGGTGGAGGCGGATTTCCTGCTGGGCCGCGCGCGTTTCGACGCGAAGGAGACCCTGCGCGCGGCGGCATGGTTGAGGTCCCTTTCGGCCCTCATCCCCGCAGCCGGCAGCGCGGCGGCACTGCGCCCCGCGGTGGCGCGTCCGGCCGCGTCTTTCGACGCGCGCCCGAGCCACGAGGCGAAGTATGGCATCCGCAGCTTTGTCTTTCAGGCGCGCCGACCGTTTGTGGCGCAGAGGTTCTTCGCGTTGATCGAAGGCGGCGTGTCGGGGTTGCTGCGCGCGAAAGGTTACTTTTGGACACAGGAGCGTCCGGATGAGATGGGCTTCCTCTCGGTCGCGGGCGGGGCGGCGCGTTACGACTTTCTCAGTTACTGGTGGGCGGCGCTGATCGAGAACGGCCGGGTGGGTCTCGCGCAGCGACCGGAATTGGTGGTTGCGCTCTGGCAGGAACCGCATGGCGACCGCCGGCAGGAGTTGGTCTTCATCGGGGTGGGGCTCGATGAGGCGGCGATTCGCGCGGGCCTCGAGGCGGCCCTGGTCCCGGTGCGCGAGCCGGCGCCGTGAGGCCGCACGACCACCGTCCTCCGCGACACCCAAGGCAACCGCACCGGCACCGCCGTTTCCCGCCCACCCGACGCCCTCGGCCGCGTGAAGACGGAAGTCACGGGGAAGGTACTGACGTGATCCCGGAAATTCGAGCCGCTTGAAGGTTCGGTCTGGGTCCAACCGAAAGGACCCAGATCATGAAAGGAAAACGCTACAGTACAGAGGAGAAAGTCCGCATCCTACGGGACGTGGACGC
>VHCY01000300.1 GCA_016871595.1 Verrucomicrobiota bacterium | reverse complement strand
GGTGAGGAAGCGGGCGAAGCGCTCCATATAGTACCGGTCGATGCGCGCGATCTTGTCCATCAGCTCGGCATCGTTGCGGTGGTGGGAGCAGTAGTGGTGGCCCTCGGGGATGCCGATCTGCGGGAAGGCCCGGTTGCTGCCGTCCCCGGCGAGCAGGAGCGTGGCGACGCGGGTCGAGTCCGTCTCGAACGCCATCGCCAGCAGGTCGTACATCAGGTCCATATGGTCCCCGAAGTTGGCGGGTATGCCGGACGGGGTGTCGCGGTCCGCGCGGGGGAGTTCCCCGAAGCGCTCGGCGCGCTCGATGCGCTGCTCGATCCCGCGGAGGCCGGTGAGGTACTCGTCGAGTTTCTCGCGGTCCCCCTGGCCGAGATCGCGCTGGAGCGAGCGGGCGTCATCGAGGACGAAGTCGAGGAGGGATTTCTGGGTCTGCTGCCGGGCCTGGAAGTTGCGCTGGCGCTCGGCGGGGCCGCCGGCGCCGAAGAGCCGCTCGAAGACGAGCCGCGGGTTCGGCTCGGGCGTCATCGGGAGGCTGTCGGAGGCCCAGGAGAGGTTGTACTGGTAGGCGCAGGAGTAGCCGGAGTCGCAGCGGCCGGACTTGCGCACGGCGTCGCAGGAGAGCTCGAGCGAGGGGAGCCGGGTGAGGTGCCCGACGCGCTGGGCCACCACCTGGTCGACGGAGATGCCGACGCGGATGTCGGTGCTGTCGGTCTTGCGGGCGCGGGCACCGGTGAGGAAGGTCGCGTTGGCGCGGGCGTGGTCGCCGGCCCCGTCGTTGCCCGCGGTGGCGTTCTTGTGGTCGAGCCCGCCGAGCACCTGCAGCGAGGAGCGCAGGGGGGCGAGGGGCTCCATCGTGCGGCCGAGGGTGAAGGCGCTGCCCTCCCCCGTCGGCCACCAGTTGTCCTGGTGCGCGCCGTTGGGGAAGTAGACGAAGGCGAGGCGCAGGGGGGCGCCGGTGGAGGTCACTGCGCCGGTGCCGGCGGGCGCGGCGGAGAGCGTGGAGGAGAAGGCCGGGAGGGCGATCGAGGCCCCGACCCCGCGGAGGAACTGGCGGCGGGTGAGGCCCTCGCGGCCGGCAAGGGCGCGGCCCAGACGGGAGGTGTGGAGGGGGAGCATCGGGGGAACGGGGTGGAAGCTGGGTGAAACCCTAACGGGAAAGGGCGCGGCGTCTACTCCCGAGTGGGGTCGGCGCGGGTCAGGGCGGCGCCGGGGAGCGGGGCGCGGCGCCGCTGGAAGGCGGGGGACTCGATGACGCCCAGGAGCAGCTCGGTGGCGCGGCCGCCGCGGGCGAGCAGGCGCTCGGTGATCGCGTCGAGGGTGTGGGCGTCGCCCGGGACGGCGGCGCGGCCGAGGGCGTAGGTGAAGACCTTCTCGGCGAGGCAGCGGTAGACGTCGGCCCGGCGGTCGCGGGCGAGCACGCGCTTGAGCTCGGCGAGGTCCTTGAAGCGTTCCCCGGTGGCGAGTTGGCCGGCGGAGTCGATCGGTTGCCGGGCCTCGGTGTCGCGCCAGCCGCCGAGGGCGTTGAAATTCTCGAAGGCGAGGCCGAGCGGGTCCATCCGCGAGTGGCAGGAGTGGCAGAGCGGGTTGCCGCGGTGGGCGGCGAGCATCTCGCTGAGCTTGGGTTCGCGGCCGGCGAACTGCTTGCGCGCCTCCTCGAGCTCCGGGACGTCGGGCGGGGCGGGCGGCGGCGGCGTGCCAAGGATGTTCTCGAGCACGAAGAGCCCGCGCTTCACCGGCGAGGTGCGCGTCGGGTTGGAGGTCACCGCCAGCACCGTGCCCTGCGTGAGCACGCCGCCGCGGGGACTGCCGGCCGGAAGCGCCACCCGGCGGAGCTCGTCCCCGGTGACCCCGGGCACGCCGTAATGGGTGGCGAGCTTCTCGTTCAGGAACGCGTAGTCGGAGTCGACCACCTCAACCAGGTCCCGGTCCTCGCGCAGCAGGTGGGCGAAGTAGGCCTCAGTCTCGGAGCGCATCAGGCGGCGGAAGGGGCCATCGAACTCGACCCGCCCGTCGCGGTTGCGCGGGGCGTCGGGACCGAGCACCGCGCGGGCGTTGATCGGGATGGTCTCGATGTCGCGGGCCTGCAGCCACTGCCCGGTGAAGTCGCGGACGAACGCCTGCGCCTTGGGGTCCGCGAGCATCCGGCGCAGTTGCCCGGGCAGGTCCGCGCGCAGCGTGCCGGCGTCCGCGAGGCGGAACAGCTCCGCATCCGGCATCGAGGACCAGAGGAAGTACGAGAGGCGGGAGGCGAGCGCGTGGTCGTCGACCGGGACCGAGCGGCCGGTGGCGGGGCCGGCCGCGCCCTCGACGCGGAAAAGGAAGCGCGGCGAGGCGAGCACAGCCATCATCGCGCGGCCGACCCCCTCCTCGAAGGTGCGGGCGGGATCACCGTAAACCGCGCGGGCCAGGGCCACCAGGTGATCCACCCGGGCCGGCTCGACCGGGCGGCGGAAGGCGCGGCGAGCGAAGTCGCCCAGGATGCGCCCCGCGTAGCGGTCGCGCGCGGCGGGGTCCGCGGGGGCCGGGCCCTCCGGGAAGAACCGCGCGTGGTTCTCGGGCGGCAGCCAGTGCCGCGGGTCGAGCGGACCCTGGACGGTGACGGTGTTGACCCGCAGCGTGACGCTGGTGGCGCCGGGCACGCTCTGCGGGCGGGACTCCCCGGGCGTCGCCGCGGCGGGTTCGAGCGGCACCACCTCGAAGCTGACCTCGTGGCGGCCCGCGGCCCATTCCAGCTCCAGCTCGCGGCGGAGCGGGCGGCGCTCGGACCACGCGACCTCCTCGGCGAAGACCTCGCGGCCGTCGACGCGCGCGATCAGGCGGCAGCGGCTCGGGTCGAAGTCGAACGTCCCCCGCGTTTCCAGCTCGAAGACGATCCGATAGCGGTCCGCCGTGTCCACGGTGAAGGAACGCGCGACCGTGGCGGCGCGGCGGGCGTTGAGCTGGTCGCCGGACGGGCCCCCGCCGCCCGGGGCGCGGAATTCCCGGCCGGGGAACGTGCGCTCCCGCAGGACACGGGCCACGCGCGGAACGGCCTTCTCG
>VHCY01000299.1 GCA_016871595.1 Verrucomicrobiota bacterium | reverse complement strand
TCGCGCAACAACGCACGGTCGATCGACGAAAACTGGCGGTGGTTCACGAGCAGGACAACGATGTCCGCCCGGCGAAGCGCCTCCTCCGCGGCGACAAACTCCACGTTGGGGTGAGCGCCGAGTTGCGTCGGCAGCGCTTTCACATGCGGCTCGACCGCCAACACCCCCACACCGTCAAGCCTCGCGACCTCCGCCGTGATTTCCATCGCCGGACTTTCGCGTAAGTCATCGACGTCTGCCTTGAAGGCGAGGCCAAGGCACGCGACTACCGGATGCTTTAAGCGCTCCGCCGCCTGTTTCACCCGGCCGACTACATGATGCGGCTTGCTGTCGTTCACCTCGCGAGCCGTGCGGATCAGAGGCGAGACATCCGGCGCGGAGTGGACGATGAACCAAGGATCGACCGCAATGCAATGGCCGCCGACGCCGGGTCCGGGTTGCAAGATCTTCACGCGAGGGTGACGGTTTGCCAGCTGGATGAGCTCCCACACGTTAATGCCCAGCTCGTCGCAGATCAATGAAAGCTCGTTGGCGAAGGCGATGTTCACGTCGCGATACGAATTCTCGGTCAGCTTCGCCATCTCCGCCGTGCGCGCGTCCGTGACGAAAATCTCCCCGGTGCAGAACCGCTCGTAGAGTTCTTTGGCGACGCGGCCGGCCTCGGGCGTGAGACCGCCCGCAATGCGGTCGTTCGCGACGAGTTCCTTCAACATATTTCCGGGAAGGACACGTTCGGGGCAGTGGGCGAACAGCCAGTCGCCCGCTGCGCCCGGCAATCCTCGTTTGCGGCGTTCGTCTGCCAGCCAGTCACGCACTTTCTCTGTTGTGCCGACGGGGCTGGTGGACTCGAGAATGATCAAGTCTCTGGTCGAGACATGCGGCGCGAGCGTGCGGGCCGCCTGCTCGACGTAGGAGAGGTCGGGGATTTTCTTACCCCCAGGTCCCACGCTGAACGGCGTGGGCACGGCGACGATAAATGCGCCGGCCGGAACGGGCTCAGTGCCCGCGCGAAGGTTGCCGCCTTGCACGGCCGCCCGCACCAACACGTCGAGATCCGGTTCATGGAAATGTAGTCCGCCACGGTTGATGATCTCGACTACGTCGGATCGGACATCGACGCCGAACACCTTCAGCCCGCGCGTCGCAAAGATGGAAGCCGTGGGCAAGCCGATGTAGCCGAGGCCAACAACGCAGATATCATATTTCATGCGAAAGTGTCTCCGGCCAGCTCGCGCTCAAGCACAGCCACGATGCGCCCAGACGTGTGCCCGTCGCCATAGGGATTACGCAATGCCGCGCGGGCGGCGTATTCGGTCGTATCGCCCAGCAGAATGCGCGATTCGTGCAGGATTGCGGCGGGATCCGTTCCGACCAGCCGGCTCGTGCCTGCTGTTACGCCTTCCGGTCGCTCGGTCGTCGTGCGCATCACGAGCACGGGCTTGCCGAGACTCGGCGCCTCCTCCTGCACGCCGCCGGAATCGCTGAGCAGAAAATGGCATCGATCCATGAACCAGACGAAGTCCTCATAGCCCAAGGGCTCGATCAGCGCGATCCGCGGGTTGCCGCCGAGCAGGCGGCGCACCGGCTCCTGCACGCGGGGGTTCAGATGCACGGGATATACGACGCCGATCTCATCATGCTGCTCCACGATCGCGTGGATTGACTTGCAGATATTCTCGAATCCTTCGCCGAAAGATTCGCGGCGGTGGCCGGTTACCAGAATCCAACGGGCCGGCGCGGATCCGAAATAGCGCGCCGCCATAACCTTGGGGATCCCGCAGCGTCTCGCACGGGCCACGGGATCTGCCGTGGCCTGCCGTTGACGGCTGCGCATCCACAGCAATGCGTCGATAACCGTATTGCCCGTCACGTGCACCCGTTCACTGGGAATACGCTCAGCGAGCAAATTATCGCGCGAGAGAGTCGTCGGCGCGAAGCACCAGCGCGAAATAGGGTCGGCGAGCCGCCGGTTCATTTCCTCCGGCCACGGTGCAGCGAAGTCGTAGGTCCGCAGTCCGGCCTCGACATGGCCGACCGGGATGCGCGCGTAGAAGGCCGCGAGTGCCGCCGCGAAGGCGGTCGTCGTGTCGCCCTGCACCAACACCGCGGACGGCCGGTTTGCATGCAGCCAGCAGGTCATCGCCTGCAACACGCGCGCGGTGAGGTCGGGCAGCGTCTGGTTCGCCTGCATGAGCGCAAGATCGGCTTCAGGCTTGAGTTCGAAGGCCGCCAGTGTCTGCGCCAGCATCTCGCGGTGCTGGCCAGTCGAAAGCAGAAAGGGCTGGAGCGTTTCGCTACGAAGCAGCGTTTGGTAAACCGGCGCCAACTTGATGGCTTCCGGACGAGTGCCCACGATAAGGGCGACAGTTTTCTTCATCCGCTTTGGGTTAGAGACACGAAGCCTCGGTTGCTTGGGACGCCGCCAAATGCGGGAAGCCTTGCTCCGGCTTGGTTGGTGTTACTGCAAACGCGCGGGGGCGGTGGCTGGTCCACTCGCGCACGCTCGCGGCTACTAGAAACAGAAGCCTTGGGGAGGACACGATGGGGGTCGGGTCAGATACGCTGCGGCTTGCCGTGGTGAGGCTTACTGACTTCCCGGAATCTCGACCCACGCGTTGGTACGGAGCGATTCGGCGACGGCGAGAGTCGCCCGGGTCACGTTGGTAATTTCGGACCACGGCACGAGCGCCGCGCCACCCTCGCGCACCCGCCGCGCAAACTCGGCAAATTGCGCCGCGTGCCCCTTGTCCTGGGCGGTCTTCAGCTTCGAAAAACCTCGGAACCCCTTGCCCGTCGTGACACGGAAATCGTCGAGCACCAGAACCCGCTCCTGCGAGAAAATCTCAAGACGTTCCTTCGGATGGTCCCGATGGCCGTTGGCGAAGTAGTTCACCACGCCCGTCGAGCCGTTGGCGTGGCGCAGGAGGATCGAGGCGGAGTCGCCCGACGGGGCCCCACCGCCGCCGAGCGCCGTCGCGCAGACGTGCGTGATCGGACTGCCGGTGAGAAACACCGCCAGATCAATGAAGTGGCATGCTTCGCCGACGATTC
>VHCY01000298.1 GCA_016871595.1 Verrucomicrobiota bacterium | reverse complement strand
GGAAGATCATGATCCTCGGCGGCGGCCCGAACCGCATCGGCCAGGGGATCGAGTTCGACTACTGCTGCGTCCACGCGAGCTTCGCGCTGCGCGAGATCGGCTGCGAGAGCGTGATGGTGAACTCCAACCCGGAGACCGTCTCGACCGATTACGACACGAGCGACCGCCTCTACTTCGAGCCCCTGACGCTCGAGGACGTGCTCGAGATCTACCAGCAGGAGGGCTGCTCCGGGGCGATCGTGCAGTTCGGGGGTCAGACGCCCCTCAACCTCGCGACCGCGCTCAAGGCGGCCGGGGTGAACATCATCGGCACCTCACCCGAGAGCATCGAGGCGGCGGAGGACCGGAAGCTGTTCGCCGCGATCCTGCGCGACCTCGGCCTACGCCAGCCCGCCAACCGGATTGCGCTCACCGAGGCGGAGGCCCTCTCCGGCGCGGCGGAGATCGGCTACCCCGTGCTGCTGCGCCCGTCCTTCGTGCTCGGCGGCCGGGGGATGTTCATCCTCTTCAGCGAGGAGGAACTCAAGGGCGTGGTACGCCAGGTCTTCGACGTCATGCCCGGCAAGCCGGTGCTGATCGACAAGTTCCTCGAGGACGCGATCGAGCTCGACGTGGACTGCATCAGCGACGGCGAGACCTCGGTGATCGGCGGGATGCTCGAGCACATCGAGTACGCCGGGGTGCACTCCGGCGACGCCGCGATGGTGATGCCGCCGCACACCCTTGGCGCGCCGATGCTCGAGACCGTGCGGGCGGCGACCCACGCCCTCGCCCGCGCCCTCCGCGTGGTGGGGCTGATGAACGTCCAGTTCGCGATCAAGGACGACCAGCTGTACGTGCTCGAGGTCAACCCGCGCGCCTCCCGCACCGTGCCGTTCGTGGCCAAGGCGATCGGCGTGCCGCTGGCCAAGCTGGCCGCGAAGGTGATGGCGGGCGCCAAGCTGCGCGACCTCGGCTTCACCCGCGAGCTCACCCCGCGCCACTGGTGCGTGAAGGAGGCCGTGTTCCCGTTCGTGCGCTTCCCCGGCGCCACCATCGCTCTCGGGCCGGAGATGCGCTCCACCGGCGAGGTGATGGGCCTCGACGAGGATCTCGGCGTCGCCTTCGCCAAGGCTCAGGCTGCCGCCAAGCCTGGGCTGCCGACCTCTGGGAATGTGTTTCTATCCGTGAAGGATGCCGACAAGCCCCGTGCCGTCGGGCTTGCCCGCGAGCTGGCCGCGCTCGGCTTCACCATCCACTCCACCGGCGGCACCGCCAAGGCCCTCGCCGACGCCGGCGTCGCGGTGCGCAAGATCGCCAAGATTCAGGAGGGGCGGCCCACCGCCATCGACCTGATCAAGAACGGCCAGATCCAGCTGGTGATCAACACGCCCGCCGGGATGATCCCGCGGCGCGACGAGAACGCGATCCGCGCGGCCGCCCTTGCTCGGAACGTGTGCATCATGACCACGCTGACCGGCGCCGCCGCCGCGGTGCAGGGCATCCGCGCGCTCCGGGAAAAGCACGTCGGCGTGCGCCCGATCCAGCGCTACCGCGGGAACGTCGTCCCCGTCTGAGGCCGCGGATGGCCCCCGCGACCCTCATCGCCCTCCTCCACGGGCCCGATCAGCCCGGTCTGGTCGCCCGGGTCGCCGGCTGGATCTTCGCCCGCGGAGGCAACATCCTGCACGCGGACCAGCACCGCGACCAGGAGGCGGGGGTGTTTTTCCAACGGGTCGAGTGGGTGCCCGTGGCGGGCCCCGACACCGACGCCGCGGCCGAGTTCACCGCCTTCGCCGCCACCCTCGGGATGCAATCCCGCCTCGTTTCCACCGCCCGGCGCCAGCGTGTCGTGCTCTTCGTCTCGAAGGCAGACCACTGCTTCCACGACCTGATCCTGCGCGGACGGGCCGGTGACCTGCCCGGCGACCTCGTGGCCGTGGTGGGCAACCACCCGGACCTCGCCGCCGCCGCCGCCGGCTATGGTCTACCTTTTCACCACGTGCCCGTCACGCCCGAGGGCAAGTCCGCCGCCGAGGCCCGCCAGCTCGAGCTGCTGCAGGCGGCCGGCGCCGACCTCGTTGTGCTCGCCCGATATATGCAGGTGCTTTCGGCGGATTTCCTCGGGCGTTGCGGGGTGCCGGTGATTAACATCCACCACTCGTTCCTGCCCGCCTTTGCCGGTGGCCGCCCGTACCATCAGGCCCACACCCGCGGGGTGAAGCTGATCGGCGCCACCGCCCACTACGCCACCCGCGACCTCGACGAGGGCCCCATCATCCATCAGGACGTCGCCCGGGTGACGCACCGCCACGATGTGGATGACCTCGTCCGCCGCGGGCGGGACCTCGAGCGGCTGGTGTTGGCCCAGGCCGTGCGCTGGCACCTCCAGGGCCGCGTGCTCGCCTACGGCAACAAGACCGTCGTCTTCGATTAGCCCCGTCCGTTTCCGGCATTTACACCGCCGCCGGCCTTTGCCTTGCTCGTTCGTTCAGACCGTTCCCACGTTCCTATGACCACGCCCGCCTCCCCCGCTCCGAACCCGCCCGCCGGCGACGATCGCAACCTGGTTGCCGCGGCCACGTCGCCCGCGGTGACCTTCGAGGACCGGGTCCGCGCCTTCTGGTCCGGTAACCGCAACGTTATCACCGGGCTCTGCGTCGGGGTCGCCTTGGCGATCGTGGCCAAGGGCGGCTGGGACTACCTGCAGGGGCAGCAGGAGACGGGCGTGGTCGAAGCCTACGCCGCCGCTGATTCTTCCGCCAAGTTGAAGGCGTTCACCGTCGCCCACGCGGCGCATCCCCTCGCCGGTGTGGCCCAGCTGCGGCTAGCGGACGAGGCGTATCAAGCTGGCAAGGCCGCCGATGCCGCCGCGCTCTACCAGCAGGCCGCCACCACCCTGAAGGGCGATCCCCTCGCCGCCCGCGCCCGGATGGGCCGCGCCGTGGCGCAACTGGCCGCGGGCCAGGCCGCGGAGGCCTCCCCCGCGCTGAAGGCGCTCGCCGATGACTCCACCCAGCTGAAGGCCGTGCGCGCCGAGGCCGCCTACCACCTCGCCAGCCTCGCCGTGGAGGCCAAGAATGCCGATGA
>VHCY01000297.1 GCA_016871595.1 Verrucomicrobiota bacterium | reverse complement strand
CGCTGGTGATGTCGAGGGTCCAGACCTCCGCCGGAGGCTGCCCCTCGATCGGTTCCTTGTTCTCGCGTGCGGTGAGCCGGAGGTACTTCTCGTACACGACCACGGTCACCATGTACTCGCGGAATCCCGCGAACTCGGTCGTAGGCGGATCCTGCACCGTGATGGTTTGGTAGATGGGTCGTCCCTGTGAGTCGGTGCCCACCTGCACCCGCTCGGTGCGGATCTGGCCGGGCAGGGTGATGTAGACCGGCTCGGACACCGTCTCGCGGCGCAGCTGAGGCGGGCCCACGCCGTAGTCGAGGTCGATCACCATATCAGCCTTCACGTTTGCCGGGGCCTCGTAGAGCCCGCGGCCGGAAAGGCCGGTCTTCACCAGGTTCGCGGCCTCCTTGTAGCGCAGCGAATCGTCGGCCACCAGGGGGTTCTTGTTGCGGACCTCGTAGGAGATCGCGTTTTCCGCCTTCGGCTTGGCGATCGCGTCGACCTTTAGTTCGTGGGTCGTGGCGCAACCCGCCGCGAACAGGGAGAGAAAGAGGGCGAGGCCGGCGACCGGAATGGGGCCCGGCCGGGGACGGGCAGGGGACTGGGCAACGGCTTCCATCACGACGCGCGGACCGTAACGAGGTCCCTCCCGCGCGCAACTCGAACCACCCCGCGGCGCGCCTCAGCGCCCACGCTTCGCCTGGCGCTGGGCGCGGAGGACGACGCGGAACATCTGGATGCAGAGCCAGAACACCCCGGTCATGCAGGCGGAGGTCAGGGCGGACCAGAACACGACCATCGCCTTGTCGTTCGAGGGTACGTGGGGCGAGACCACGTTGTAAAGGAAGGCGAAGCAGCCGAGCGTCAGCACGGCGTCGACGGCAAGGCTGCCGGGAGTGGTGAACTTCTGTTCCTGCGGATCCTGCTGGGCCATGGCGCGACGGTGAAGCGGGGCGCGTCGGGTTGTCCACGGAAAATTCAGGACGGGGGAAAAGGGAAAGGGTCGGGCCACACCGGGGGATGCCGGCACCGGATGTGAATCCGGTGCCGCCCGGCGGCTTCGTTGGCCCGACCCTTCGCGGAAAAGACTGGGGGCCCGAGCGGTGCGCGCGATTCCCGCTTACCCCCGGAATTCGGGCGGCCAGGCAAGCCGGGGTTGCGTTCGCCCGTCGCTTGGGTACGGCTGGCTCCTCGCTCGCATGCAGCCCTCCCGCATCGTCATCACCGGCGTCGGCCTCACCGCCCCGAACGGCAACTCCCTAGCGGAATTCCGCCGACACCTGCTGACGGGCGTCGCCGGGATTGAGCGGATCGATGTCCGGTATATGGGCAGCCAGCTGGCCGGGGTGTGCCACTACGACGCGCTGCGCTACCAGAAGAAGAAGGAACTGAGGGTGGGCACCCGCGCCGGCAGCATTTCGATCTATTGCGCCCGGGAGGCGCTCGCGGATGCGGGGGTGAGCCTAGACACCCTCCCGAAGGATCGCGTCGGCATCTACATCGGCTGCACTGAGCACGGCAACGTCGAGACCGAGAATGAGGTCTACAGCATCTCCAAGTTCAACTACGACACCAAGTTCTGGTCTCATTACCACAACCCGCGGACGGTCGCGAACAACCCCGCCGGGGAGACCTCGCTGAACCTCGGGACCACGGGCCCCGCTTACACCATCGGCGCCGCCTGCGCCGCGGGGAATATGGGCCTGATCCACGCCACCCAGATGCTCCGATTGGGGGAAGTGGACTTCGCCCTCTGCGGCGGCGTGAGCGAGAGCATCCACACCTTCGGGATCTTCGCGGGCTTCAAGTCCCAGAACGCCCTCGCCACGCACGCCGAACCCTCCCGCGCCTCCCGCCCCTTCGACCGGGCCCGCAACGGGATCGTGATCTCCGAGGGGGGCTGCCTCTACACGCTGGAGCGACTCGAGGACGCCCGCGCCCGCGGCGCCCGCATCTACGCGGAGATCGCCGGCTACCACGTCAATAGCGATGCCAGCGACTACGTGCTGCCCAACCCCCAGCGGCAGGCGGAGTGCGTCCGCGCCGCCCTCGCCCGCGCCGGCCTGGCCCCCGCCGGGATCCATATCGTCAACACGCACGCCACCGCCACCCCGCTGGGTGACATCCAGGAGTGCGAGGCCATCCGCGCCGTCTTCGGGGAAGGCTGCCCCGACACGCACATCAACAACACCAAGAGCTTCATCGGCCACACGATGGGAGCCGCCGGCGCCCTCGAACTCGCGGGCAACCTGCCCAGCTTCGATGACCTCACGGTCCACCCCACCATCAACGTCGATGACCTCGACCCCCAGTGCGCCCTGCCGGGCCTTGTCCTCAACCAGCCCCGCCAAGTGGCCCGCGTCGAAACCATCCTCAACAATTCCTTCGGTATGCTGGGGATAAATTCCACGTTGATTGTTCGTCGCTTTATCCCCTAATCCGATGCCCCTGCGCTATGACCAAAGACGACTGCAAGAAGCTGGTGCTCGACATCATCGCGGACATCGCTCCCGACGAGGACCTGACCAACGTCCGACCGGAGGTCCGGCTCCGCGACCAGCTCCAGCTCGATAGTATGGACTTCCTGGACATCGTGATGGAGCTGCGCAAACGGCACGGCATCGAGGTCCCGGAGGCCGATTATCTCCAGCTCGCCTCGCTCGACAGCTGCGCGGAGTACCTGACCCCGAAGTTCAACGCCTTGCCCGCCAAGGGTTGAACCGCCGCCTCCTTCTCTATCTCCGGCCGGGCCGCAGGCCCGGCTTTTTGCTGCCCGCCCGCCGATGAACACCCGCTCGCACTACGACGTGGTCATCATCGGCGCCGGGATGGCCGGCCTCGCCGCCGGCATCCGGCTCGCCCACTTCGGCCGCCAGGTCTGCATCTTCGAGCGCCACAACGCCGTCGGCGGCCTGAATGGCTTCTACAGCCGGGATGGCCGCCGCTACGACGTCGGCCTGCACGCCCTGACCAACTACGTGCCGCCCGGGGTCAAGGGCACGCCGCTCACCAAGCTCCTGCGCCAGCTCCGCATCGACCGCGACGAGCTCGCGCTGCGCGGGCAGCTCGGCTCCCGCATCGCCTTTGGT
>VHCY01000296.1 GCA_016871595.1 Verrucomicrobiota bacterium | reverse complement strand
GAATTGGGCCGCGCAACTCAACCTCGATAACGTCTTCAACAACGTGACCAATCAGGGGACGACCGCCCGCTACCCGCGCTACACCGAGCCGCGGCAGATCACGCTGACGAACTTCTTCCGGTTCTGAACCTTTGCCGCCGCGGGGCCGGGAACGGCCCGCGACCGATCAACGGCTCCGGATCCAATCGACCTCCAGCGCGAAGGGCCCCGGAGTGCCGTCGGCAAGCGAGAGGCCGAACTCCCGGATCCGCGCGCGATCCAGCGGTGGCCCGCGCAGCCGCTGGCCCCGGAAACGGGGTTCCAGGGAGTCGAGCGGCACGGTGACCTCGATCCATTCCCCGCGCCGGGTCGCGAACGGCGCCTGGTAGGAGATGCGGGCCCCGCGGAACGAGGCGTCGGTCGCGAGTTGCAGGCGGTAGGTCCGACCGTCGCCCCGCACGCGCAGCACGATCGCCGTCGCTTGGCTCAGGTCGCGGGCCGGGCCGGAGGATCGCACCGACGAGAATCCGCCGTTGTTCTCCAAGGAAAGGGTGCCGCGAAAGTGCAGGACGCCATCGATGATTCTCGAGCCCCCGCGGGAGACCCCGCCCATCACGTCGTCGTTCACGGCGCCCCAGGCCGGGTCGGCGGCAGTGCCGGAAAACTGGAACAGCAAGGTGCCGGGGGTGGAGTCCGTGCGGATCGCGCCGGAGGCCGGCGGCAATAGTCCGGCCAGCAGCGGCGCCAGGCGCAGCCAGATCCAATGCCGGGCGAACCATCGTCCTTCGGGAAGCATCGCGGAGGATCGCCGTTTACCCGGTCCGGTCAAGCGGAGGGCGAACCTCCAGGGGCCAGGCCGGGCGGCGTTCAGGGGACCGCGGGGTTCCCATCCTTTCGAATGGCTGGTCTCCGAACCACGGTGTGCTGGCTGGATCGTTTACCGTGGGCGCCAAAAGGCGCGAATGGCCCGAGCGTTCCCCGGGCACCAAGCGCTAAGTCCCGCGGTCCGGCCGTTGCTCGGCCCCCGGCTCGCGGCAACTTTCGTTCCCGCGTGCTTTTGCGTTGGACCGCGGGCGCGGGTTGGACTTGTTGCCCCGATGAACCTCCGCTCCCTTGCCGTCGCCCTGCTGTTGCTGACCCCGTTGGTCGCCGCCGAGGGCGGCCGCCGCACCGTCACCCACGAGGATGTCTGGTTGATGCGCAGGGTGGGGGCGCCGGTGCCCAGCCCGGATGGCCAGCGGGTGGTTTTCCCGGTCACGATGCCCGCCTACGAGGCCAAGGCGCAGACCTCGGACCTCTGGCTGGCGCCCGTGGACGGGTCCGCGGAGCCGCGGCAGATCACCCACGACAAGGCGGCCGAGAGCGGCGTGGCGTGGAGCCCTGATTCGACGCGGATCGCGTTCTCCGCCCAGCGCCAAGGGGATGAGGCCGCGCAGATCTATGTGATCGACCTGGCGGCCGGGGGCGAGGCGCGGCGGATCACGGAGGTGGTGACCGGCGCCCGCCAGCCGCGGTGGAGCCCGGACGGGACGAAACTGCTCTTCGTGAGCGAGGTCCACCCGGGCGCGGCGGATGAGGAGGCCAACCGCAAGGCCGCTCAGGCGGTCAAGGACCGGAAGCACACGGCGCGCGTCCACGATTCGTTTCCGATCAAGTATTGGGACCGCTGGCTGGACGACCGGAGGGGCCACCTGCTGGTGCAGGAGGCGAAGCCGGGGGCCAAGGCGCGCGACCTGCTGGCGGGCACGAGGCTGGCGGCGGAACCGGGTTTCGGGGGCAGGCAGGGGGATGCCGGCGAGTACCTGCCCGCGGCGTGGACGCCCGACGGCGGGGCGGTGGTCTTTGTCGCGACGACGGCGCGCCACCGGGGCGCCCACGCCGGCGTGCCGGCGCAGTTGTTCCAGGTGGACCTCCTGGGCGGGGAGCCGCGGGCCCTGACGCGCGACGGGGACGCCTACGACGAGCCCGAGTTTTCGGCGGACGGGCGGACGTTGCGCGTGGCCCTGACCCCGGGCGGGGACGGCAAGACGTACCATCATAACCGGGTCGCGGTCTTCCCGTGGCCGTTTGAGGCGGCCCGGCGGGAGGTGCTCACGCGGGAGTTGGACCTTTCCGTCACCCGGGCGGTGCCGGCGGGCGACCAGCTGTTCCTGACGGCGGAGGACGGTCATCAGGTGCGGTTGTACGCGATGCCGGCCGGGGGCGGAGCGGCGCGGGCGACGGGCCTCCCCGCGCGCGGTGGCTTCAGCGGGCTGGGGCGGGCGGGCCGGTTCCTGGTGGCGAACCTGGATCACGCCGGGCAACCGCCGGAGGTGGTGCGGATCGATCCGGCGGCGGGGACGGTGACCCCGCTCACGCGCTTCAACGCCGGGCGCCTCCAGCCGCTCGATCTGGCGGTGCCGGAGCACTTCACGTTCCGCAGCCGGGAGGGGCGCACCATCCACAACCTGATTGTGCGGCCGCCGGGCTTCTCGCCGGACCGGAAGTACCCGCTCCTCGTCGTGATCCACGGCGGTCCCGCGCCGCAGTTCAAGGACGCGTGGGGCATCCGTTGGAATTACCATTTGCTGGCATCGCCCGGGTACGTGCTCCTGCTCACGAACTACAAGGGTTCCAGCGGGTACAGCGAGGAGTTCGGGCAGGCGATTCAGGGCGACCCGTTGCGGGGACCCGCGGAGGAGATCCTGCAGGGGGTGGACGAGGCCCTCGCGCGCTACCCGTTCATCGACGGCGCCCGCCTCGCGGCGGCCGGCGCGAGCTATGGCGGGCATCTGGCCAACTGGCTGCAGGCCGCCACCACGCGGTTCCGCTGCCTGATCAGCCACGCCGGTCTCATCAACCTTGAGACCCAATGGGCGACGAGCGACGCGGTGTACCCGCGGGAGCTGAACAACGGCGGACCGGTCTGGGAGCAGGGGCCGGTGTGGCGGGAGCAGAACCCGGTCCGGCTCGCGGGCAACCACGCGAAGGGCACCGGTTGGCGCACGCCCGTGCTCCTGACCGTGGGGGACCTCGATTACCGGGTGCCGTCGAACAACACCTACGAGTACTGGACTTACCTGCAGCGCCTGCAGGTGCCGTCGCGGCTGATTTCCTTCC
>VHCY01000295.1 GCA_016871595.1 Verrucomicrobiota bacterium | reverse complement strand
AGGACAGCGGCGTGGTGATGACCTCGTCGCCGGGGCCGATCCCCGCGAGGCGGAGGGCCACCTCCATCGTGCAGGTGCCCGAGTTGAAGGCGCGCACGGGCCGCCCGCCGCACCGGGCCGAGAGCTGGGCCTCGAACTCGCGCACCTTCGGGCCCGAGGTGATCCAGCCGGAGCGCAGCACGTCGGCGACACCGGCGATGGTCTCCTCGTCGATGGTCGGGCGGGTGAGGGGCAGGAAGGGGGCGGCCATTTCAGGGCTGGTTGCTGATGAGCGCGTGCACGGGGGTGGCCGCGACCGTATGGTAGGTCAGGCCGCCGGGGGCAAACGCGGAACGGGGGTGGTCGAGCTCGCGGCGACGGATCACCACCCAGACGCGGCCGGGCCCGGCCCAGCGGCGCGCCAGCTCCGCCTCGTCGATGAAGCGCCGGGCGCGCTCCGCCGGGTCGAGGAACTGCACCTGCAGCTCGTCGACATAGCTCACCAGACCCACCTCGCGCCCGGTGTAGTGGACGAAGTCGTGGTAGAAGGCCCAGTAGTGGAAGACCTCGTCGGCGGGTCGCAGCAGCGGGCGCGCCGCCACCGCGAGGTCGCGCGTGCCGGCCCGCTGGAAGACCGGCGCGGCCACGACCACGGAAACGAGGAACAGGATCGTGACGCCCCCGAGCGCCCCCAGCCCGGCCGCCACCCCGCGCCGTGCCGCCGCCCAAGCGATCCCCGCCGCGCCCAGGCCCAGGCCGGCGGCGAGGGTGAGGGCGAGCGGCGGCAGCCCCACGACCTGCGCGGCGCCCCGCACCAGCCCCGGGCGGAACGCGAGGACGACGAGCGCGACCGCGAGCAGGAGATACCCGGCGGCCCCGATCCGCAGGCCGGTGCGGAGCGGCGCCGCCTCGCCGGCCTCCCAGCGCCGCGCGAGCCAGCCGCCGACCAGCACGGCGAGCGCGGGATAGACCGGGAGGATGTAGGGGATGAGTTTCGAGCGGGAGAGGGAGAAGAAGAGGACGATGAAGGCGACCCAGAGGACGAGGAACCAGCCCGCGCCATTTTCACGTCGCCGCGCCCAGCCGCCGGCGAGGGCGGAACGGACCGCAGGGAAGAGAAACCCGACCCAAGGGAAGAGCCCGGCGAGCAACACTGCGCCGAAGAACCACCAGGGCTCGCCGCGGAGGTGGGTGTCGGTGGTGAAGCGTTCCCAGTGCTCGCGGATGAAGTAGAAGCGGGCCCAGCCGTCGTGCCGCTGCGCGGCCAGCAGGTGCCACGGGGCGGCGATCAGGAGGAAAAGCGCGGCCCCGGAAGGCAGGTGCAGAGGCCGCAGGCGACGCCACTCCCCCAGCAGCAGGAGCCACAGGAACATCACCGCGCCGGGGATCAGGAAACCGATCAGCCCCTTGGCCAGCGTGGCGAGAGCGGCCGCGGCGTAGAGCCCGAGGAACAGCGCGCGCCGGCGTGGTCCCGGCGGCTCGTGCACCCCCGCGAGGAAGCAGACCAGCGCGGCCGCCATCAGCATCGCCACCGGCATATCCAGCAGCAGCACCCGCGAGAGCGTGAAGTGGATCAGGCTCGTCGCCAGGACCGCCGCCGCGCACCAGCCCGCGCGCCGCCCGCGCAGCCGCCGGGCCAACGCGTACGCCAGGAGCACGCCGCCGAGGCCGAACAGCGCCGGCGTCAGCCGCGCCGCGAATTCCCCGGGGCCGAACAGCACCCGGCTCAGGCCCACCGTCCAGTACACCAGCGGCGGCTTCTCGAAGTACGGGATGCCGTTGAGGTGCGGCACCACCCAGTCGTCCCGCGCCAGCATCTCCCGCGGGATGCCCGCGTAACGCGACTCGTCGGGGTTCGCCAGCGGCAGCCGCCCGAGCAGCAGGAAGTTCAACGCCCCGGCCAGCAGGGCCAGCAGCAGCAGGTCGCGCGCCCAGGACGGGGCCGGCGCAGCGGGAGCGGGATCGGCGGTGGGCGGCATCAGCGGCGGACCGCGGAGCCTCGGCGGACCCCGCGCGCCGCGCCACCCTTTTCTGGTGCACTCGGGCTGAAGGACCCGCCCGCCGTTTCCTCGCCGGAACCACCCCCCGCCACCGCGCGCGGCGCCGCCGCGAATTTGCTCGCGCCCCGCGACCCGCTCCATCCCATCGCGGGATGGCGGTCGCCCGGCCCTTCACCTTCCTCTGCGGCGCCGACGACTTCCTCGTCGGCCGCCTGGCGCGCGAACGCTTCGACGCCCTCGCCGCCGAGGTGCCCGACGAGTTCGCCCGCGAGGTCGTCAACGGCTTCGCCGGCAACGTCGGCGAAGCCGCCGCCGCCGTGAACCGCTTCCGCGAGGCCGTCCAGACCGTGGCGATGTTCGGCGGCCGCCGCCTCGTCTGGCTCAAGGACGTGAACTTCCTCGCGGACAGCGTGACGGGCCGCGCGGAGGGCACGCTCCGGGCGGTCGAGGACCTGCAGCAGCTGCTGGCCACGGTGAACCCGGAGGAGACCCTCGTGCTGGTCAGCGCGAGCCCGGTCGACCGCCGCCGCTCCTTCCCGAAGTGGTGCGAGAAGCAGGCGGACTTCACGCTGGTGGGCGGGGACGGCGAGGCCGGCGGCGACGCGCTCGCGGCCGTGGCGCGCGCGGAGGCTCAGGGGCTCGGGACGCGCCTCGAGGCGGGCGCGGTGGAACTGCTGCTCGCCAAGGTCGGGGCCAACACGCGCCTGCTGGTCGAGGAGGTGAACAAGCTGGCCGCCTACGCCGGCGAGGGCGAGGCGATCACCGAGGCGCACGTGGCGGAACTCACGCCGAACGCGGCCGAGGGGGACTTCTTCGAGTCGGCCGAGGCGTTCTTCAGCGGGGACCTGCGCTGGACGCTCGCCGCGCTCGGGCGGCACTTCTTCGCCGGCGGCGACGCCCGGCCGGTGATCTCGGCCCTCCAGAACCGGAACCGGATTCTGCTGCAGGTGCGCGCGCTGCTCGACGCCGGCGAGGTGCGCCTCGGGCCGCGGGGCCTCGACGGGATGCCCCGCGCCGCCGCGGCCTTCGGCCGGCACTTCACCGGCGCCACCGAGAAGAGCTCGTTCAACCTCTTCAGCCAGAACCCCTGGTACGTCGGCAAACTCGC
>VHCY01000294.1 GCA_016871595.1 Verrucomicrobiota bacterium | reverse complement strand
CAGCCGAAGTCCCCGAGCGCCCCGCCGCCGAAGTCCTGCCAGTCGCGCCACGCGAACGGATGGTAGATCCCGGGCGAGTACGGCCGTGCCGGCGCCGCGCCGAGCCAGCGGTCCCAGTCGAGCCCCGCGGGGACGGGTGCCGTTTCCACGGGCGGCTCGAGCAGGCACGTGCGCTCGTTGCCCGCCACGCCGACCCAGGAGTGCACCTCCTTCACCTTGCCGATCGCGCCCTCCCGCAGCAGGCGCGTCGCCAGGCGGTACTCGACCGAGGAATGGATCTGGTTCCCCATCTGCGTGACCACGCCCTTCTTCTCCGCCCAAAGCCGCATCTGCCGGCACTCCCAAGCGGTGTGCGCGAGGGGCTTCTCGCAGTAGACGTGCTTGCCCAGCGCCATCGCGGCGACCGCCACCGGCGCGTGCATATGGTCCGGGGTGGCGACGATCACGGCGTCCAGCCGGTCCCCGAGGTCGCGCAGGAGGTCGCGGTAATCGGTCCAATGCCGCGTGCCGGGATGGTCGGCGTCCGCCCGCGCGAAGGAGGCCCGGTCGACGTCACAGAACCCGACGTAGCGCAGGGCCGGGTGCGAGGCGGCGGAATGCAGGTTGGAGTAACCGCGGCCGTTGACGCCGACCACGGCGACCTGGACGGAGGCGTTGGGCGCGGCGGCGCGGACCACGGCGGGGAACGCGACGGCGGCACCGGCCAAGGCGGAGCCACGGAGGAAGGCGCGACGGGGAAGACGGGGTGAAGGGGTCATTGCGCGGGGGGGTGGGATGAGCCTCTCGCGTCGCGCGACCGGGTCAAGCCCCGGGCCGGTGGAGCGGCTCAGGGTTCGACGCGGACGGGCAGGCCGACCCACGCGAGGCCGAGGAGCGTCCGCGCGTCCCAGTTCGCGAGCCGGAAGCAGCCGAGCGACTCGGTGCGGCCCACGTTCGCGGGCTCCGGGGTGCCGTGGATGCCGTAGGCGGGCCGGTCGAGGCCAATCCAGGCCACGCCCACGGGATTGTTCGGCCCGGGCGGCAAAATGAGCCGGCGCGTCGGCGTCTCCCGCGCCTCGGGCGTGTCGGGAAACAGGGCGGGGTCGAAGGTGTAGTCGGGATTCGCCACGACCACGCGCACCGCGAGATCGCCGACCGGCCGTTTGTCCACGCGGCGGGCGATGCTGACCGGGAAATGGGCGATGACGCGTTCCGCCGCATCCACGACCTGGAACTCACGGCCGGCGAGCCGGATCACCAGTCGGGCCGCGACTCCCGGGCGCGGCACGAACTCGGCCGCGGGGGCGACGAAGAGCGTGTCCGCGGTGAGCCGTTCCCAGTCGAGGCCCGGATTGAGGCGGCGGAGAAAGCGCTCGCCCGCCCGGAAGCGTTCGGCGGCCAGTTCGACGGCCGAGGCGTGGGGCAACGCGGCCGCCTCGGCCTTGGCGGTCCAGCCCTCGGGGACCGGTCGCAGGCCGTCGAGATCCTCCGCGGCGAGGGAGGCCCAGGTCAGGGCGGGGGCGTCGAGCTGGAGCACGGCCTGGGTCGCCGCGTCGAGCAACCCCGTCTCGGTGAGCCCCTCGCGCCGCTGGAAGGCCCGCAGCGCGGCCGTGGACTGCGGCCCGGGCAGCCCGTCGATCGGCCCGCCGGAAAAGCCCCGCCGGGACAACTCCACCTGCGCCTCGAGCCAGGTGGCGGCGGGACGCGGGAAGTCCGCCGCGGGACTCACGAGCGCGGCGGCCGCCGCGGGCCACTCTTTCCCCGGCGACGGCAAGGCCGCGGCGAGCAGGGCGAGCAGCGCGAGCGCCGCGGACCGGAGCGGAAGGGAGGGTTGGCGGACGGGACCGGGCATCAAAAAGGGGCAGGCCACGCGGCCTGCCCCAGGTAAGGACGGACGGCGCGGGTCAGAACTGCCCGGTGACGCCGAACTTGAGCGAGCGGGGGATCACCCAGTTCGAGCGGACCCGGGACGGGTCGAAGATGTACTCGCGGCGCCCCTCCTCGGCGAGGTTGTTGACGCTGAGGAAGGCGGTGGTGTCGCGCCGGAAGCGGTAGGTCAGGCCGGCGTTCATCACGCGCCAGGGTTCGCGGAAGCGGTTCGTCTGGGGCGAGGTGGCGCTGACGTTGAGGACCGGCCAACCGCCGGTGTAGTTCACGTCGAACGAGGCGCCGAAGTTCCCCTGCGTGTAGAGGAGGCCGAAGTTGTAGGCCTTCGGGATGAATCCGCCGAGCTTGCCGTTGGCGATCGCGGTGGTGCCGCCGAAGTTACCCTGCGTCCGCAGGTAGGTGTAATTCGCGCGGGCCGTCAGGCCGCGGAGCGCGCCCGGTAGGAACGAGAGGCGCTGGCGGAAGTCCACCTCGAGGCCCCGGTAGGTGGCATCGCCGAGGTTCCGGGGCTGCACGATCTCGTAGCCCTCGTAGAGGCCGTCGAAGCCGTTGTCGGAGCCGCCGCCGATGATCTCGCCGGAGCGGCCGGAGGAGCCGATGTAGTCCGAGATCTCCTTGCGGTAGCCGCGGACCGAGACCGTGCCGTCCTTGTGGTAGTACTCCAGCTTGAGGTCGATGTTGCGGCCGAGCTGCGGCTTCAGGTCCGGGTTGCCCATCGTGACGGTGCGGGCGGCGTCGTTGCCGGAGACGGCGGCGACAAGCGAGCCCAGCGGGGCGCGGCCATAGCTGGTGGACCAACTGGCGCGCGCCTTCAGGTTGGCCGTGATGTCGTAGGCGAGGTGGAGGCTCGGGAAGGACTTCGCATACTCGCCGTCGTAGGAGAGGCGCTGGTAGTCGAGGGCGGCGCGCTTGAAGTGATCCGGTTCCGCGGCGATGGGGGTCGTGCGGGCGCGGAAGTAGGTGAACGTGTCCGTCGCCACCCACTCGCGGCGCACGCCGCCGAGGATGGTGAGGCCGCCGAGGCGGACGGTGCCCTGCACGTAGCCGGAGTCGACGCCCTCCTCGAGGATGCGGCGGTTGGTGTACTGCGAGGTGGCGGTGAAGTTCACGTCCTCGTACCACAGCGCGGAGTTGCCGAGGGTCGTGCTGATGGCGGCGGGATCCACCACCGGGAGGCGGCGGCCGCCGTTCTGGCGCTCGAACTCGGTGAGCGGCATCAGGCCGTCGGTCGGCAGCACCGAGC
>VHCY01000293.1 GCA_016871595.1 Verrucomicrobiota bacterium | reverse complement strand
CGAGCGGCGCCAGCAGGATCTCGTAGTCGCCGAGGTCGTACTCGAGATCCGCATCCTGGATCAGCACGACGTCACCGGTCGCCGCCGCCAGCCCGGCCCGGACGGCGTGGCCCTTGCCGCGCGGCCGCTCCTCGAGGATCAGCCGCACGCGCGGGTGGTCCCGCCGCGCCAGCACCGCATCGCGCGTGCCGTCGGTGGAGTTGCTCTCGACCAGAATGATCTCCAGCCGCCAGCCCGGGATCGCCTTGGCGAGGATCGCGTCGAGCGCGGCGCCCACCGTGGCCGCCTCATTGTAGATGGGCACGATCACCGAGAGGACGCCGCCCGGGAGCGGGGGAAAGGGTGCGGGACGCATCGGGTTCAGGCGGTGGCGGCCGGTTTGACCGCGCAGGGCATCGCGGAGACCCCGTAGAGGTGGTCGATCAGCCGCACGACGAGGGGCAGGGTGAGGAGGGCGCGGGCGGCGAACCGGAGCCCGGGGCGGAAGCGGAGATTCTTGAGGGCCTTGAAGCGCACGGTGTCCCGGTAACGGAGGTTGACCGGCTCGAGACCCACGGTCCGGTAGAGGCGGCCCAGCGCCGCCGGGTTGAAGAGGCTCACGTGGATCTCGGGCACGCAGTAGCCGAAGTCGAGGCCCTGGCGGCGGGCGACCGGGCAATCGAGGTTGCCCGTCGTCAGCAGCAGCAGCCCGCCCGGCCGCAGCAGGCGCGCGATGGCGCGGATGGGCAACAATGGCGCGGGCAGGTGCTCGATGACCTCGATCATACTGACGATGTCGTAGGTGCCCGGGGCTTCCGCCGCGAGCTGTTCGAGCCCGAGGATCCGGAAGCCGTCGCGGTCGCGGAGCAGGTTCGCGTAGGAACCGACGTCGTGGCCGGCGAGCTCCAGCGGGCGGTTCGCGACGGCGCCCTGGTCGCGGAGGTACTTCAGCAACGCGCCGGCGCCGCAACCGAAGTCCAGCCAGCGCACCGGTCCCGGGCGCGCGTCGCCCCGCAGGTGTTCCGCGGCGAGCCGGTGCAGGTCGGCCAACTCCAGCCGGCGGTCGGTCGCCCGCCAGTCGCGGTACTCCGTCTCGTAATCCACGAACGGATCCGGGCCCTGCCCGCGGTAATAGGCGTCGTCGTAGAGTTCGAATCCCGCGAAGGGCTCGACGAACAGCAGGCCGCAGTCCGTGCAGTCGTGGAACGAGAATTCCGTCGGGCGGGTGCGGCCGACGCGGGTGCCGCGGAGGCGGGTGCGGAGGGAGCCGCAGGCGCGGCAGGCGGGGACTTTCATCGGGCGGGAGCCGCGGGACCGCGGCGGTCGAGCCAGACGGTGCCTGCGAGCAGCAGGGCGCCGAGCAGGCAGAGGCTGAGGTTGCGCGAGAGGTCCCGCGGCCAGTGGCGGAAGGTTACTTGGTACTCGCCCGGACCGTCGAGGACGAGGCCGAGGAAGGCGTGGTTCACGCGGATCACCGGGGTGGCGCGGCCGTTGACCGTGGCCCGGAAGTCGCGGGGCCAGTTCGCCTCCGTGAGGACCACGACGCCGGGCTGCCGCGCGCGCACAAGGAACGAGGTGGCGTTGGGCCCCAGTTGGTAGTGGCTCGCCGGCTCCGCGGGCGCCGCGCCGGTCGCCCGCGCGACTTTCGCCACCGCCGCGATCGCCGCCCCGTCACTCCGTTCCACCGCCGCGAAGGGCCGCCCCGCACTGCCGCGGATCCGGGCCACCAGTTCCGGTGCCCCCTGGTACTCGAGCACCTCTGGGCTGAAGAACGCGCGCGGCCACGCCGTCGGGCTGGCGTAAACCTCCAAGTCCGCCGCGAGCTCGGGGCGGAGGTGGGCGGCCAGCGCCCGCGTGTCGCCCCCGCGGTCCACGTAGTGCCGCACGTTCAGCGCGTCCAGGAATGGCCGGACCGCGCCGGCGTCCTTCGCCTCCGCGTACAGGCGCCAGTCCCACTGGCGCTCCACGCCGCTGGCCCCCAGCAGGTCGCGCAGCGCCGGGTTCACCAGGGCGTCGGGCCCGTGCACCCCCTCTAGGCCATAGACCCCAGTCCAGCCGGGGAAGAGGTGTGACTGGAAACCGAACACGCGGCCGGGCTCCCGGGCCTGCGCGGCGCGCAGGTGCTCGATCGCCGGCGAACGCGCGTGGAAGTCCGCCCGCGGCGTCGGCTGGGCGGTGAAGTCATCGAAGCCCACCGCGGCCGCGTGCAGGCCGTGCCGCCAGACGAGCACGAGCACGCAGGTGACCGCCACCAGGGCCCCGGCGGAGGTCCAGCCGCTCACGGCCGCCCGGCGGACGGTGCACGCCAGGAGCAACGCCGCGGCGAGCAGGCTCGCGAGGTAGCTCCAGAGGAACGGGTTGACCGCGAGTACCTGGCCTGGCGGGTGGACGGTGAAGGTCGGCCCGAAGATCACGCGGTGGGACGCCTGCCGGAAGGCGATCCAGGCGAACACGAGGGCGAACAGCAGGAGGGCGGCGATGGCCAGGTCCCCGCGGCCCTCGCGTGTGCCCAGGCGCCGACCGGCGCTGGCGAACCCCAGCCCCGCGAGCACCGCGCCGAGCACGATGAGCACGCAGGAGAACGTGTTGTCGAGATGGGCCACGTTGCGGAGGAACGGCACGGTCACAATCCACGCCGGCGGCACCAGGCCGAACGCCAGCGCCAGCGGCGGCAGGCAGGCCGCACCCAGCGCGATCGCGATCGGCCGGGTGAACTGCTCCCGCAACGTCGCGAGGTAATACAGGACGCCGAGCAGCAGCAGGAAGTTGAGCGACGGGCCGAATACCTGGTCCTTGGTCAGCAGGGGCCGGTAGAACGCCTCGTCGAACAGCCCGAGCAGCAGGGAGGGCTGGAGCTGGTAGGCGCTGGCCTCGTTGTACCCGGTGTAGGCGTTGGCGAGGGAGCCGAGGAACGTGCCCCAGACCGGCGCCGTGAGCAGCGCGAAGAGGACGCCGTGCCAGGCCAGGGTGCCCAGCCGGCCGAGGCGGCTCCGCCCGTCCCCATTCCCGGCCAGCACCACCCCGGCGCCCGCCAGGTTCACGCTCACCAGCAGCATATAGGCCTCCTTCACGGTGCCGCTGCACATCAGCGCGAGGTTGGCCCCCAGGAGGGCCAACGCCCAGCGGCGCGTGCCGCGATGGCAGGCGGCCGCCCCGTC
>VHCY01000292.1 GCA_016871595.1 Verrucomicrobiota bacterium | reverse complement strand
GGGGGAATCTCGTCTCTTTCTCCTCCCGTGCATTCGCATCATGAACGACTCCCCGCCACGGCTTCCTGCCGGGGCGAGGGTCTGCCAACCGAGCTTGGGAAAAGCCGCGGTGGCCGCAGCGCGACGGGTCGTCGCGCTGGATGTGGGGATTCCCCCCAAATGATTTTCCCCGTGGTGCGCGTGCCGGCCTTCGGCCTCCCGCACCATGACCCCCGCACCTGAACCCGGCCTCCGCGACTGGGCTGGCGATCGCCACCCCCGCTCCCTGAACCACGGCCCGTGGTTCGTCCGCTGCAGCCCGCGCCCGTCGCGCCTCTTCCCGGCCGACCGCCGCGTCGCCGTCTCGCTCGGCACCAGGGACCTCGCCCTCCGCCCTCCGCCTTCCGCCTTCCGTCCTCCGTCCTCCTCGCTTCCCGCTCCTCACTCCTGCCCGCCCTCAGTCCCTCAGTCTCCTCCCGCCCTCCGCCCTCCGTCCTCCGTCCTCCTCTCCGTCTACCCCCGCCCATGAAGCTCACCCGCCGCCACTTTCTCATCTCGGCCGCCTCGGCATTGGGCGCCTGCTTCCTGCCGGCCGCCTTCTTTCGGCGCCTCGCCCGTTTCCCCGAAGAACCCGCGGCCGCGATCGACCCGCCCGCCGCCGTCCGCCGCACCCTCTTCGCGACCCCCCACGACGATGATCCGGAGCGCTGGCAACTCGCCCTCGGCCGTCCGACCACCGAATTCCCCGCCGCCCCATCCTGGCGCACCTGGTTCGCCGACCACGAAGGCATCGATCCCGCAGACCCCTCCGCCGTCGACCGCTGGCTGACCACCCACGGCCGGCCGCCCGCGCCCCCGGGCGCCCGCTGGCTCCACCGGCCCATCCCCGCCCCGGTCTGGGACGACTACCTGGAAAATCGTTTCCTGATCCACGATTCCCCGGAGGCGCAGGCCCTCCAGTACCTTTCGCGCCTCCGGCTCGCCCACGGGCCGCTGGTGGATGCCGCGGGGGCCCGCGTCGGGCGGCTGGACTTCTTTGCCGGCACGATGCCCGGCGCCGAGTCGCACTTTGTCGAGGCGGAGGGCGAGGCGATCCTGCCGGCCCTGCAGCACCGGCTCCGCGAGCTCGGTGAGAGCACTGCCATCGAGATCCTGCCGTGAAGACCAACCCGCCCCTGCCCCCGGAGCAGGCCGAACGCCTCCGGGAACTTTACCGCCAGTGCGCCTTGGGGGTCGTCCTGCTGCCGCCGGAGGCCTTGGCCGACGAGTACCCGGAGCTGGTCGCCCGGACCCTGGCCCTCCGCGAAGCCCGCCGCGTGGTCTGATGTAGCCGGGGAACCCCTCCCCGCCCTCCGCCCTCCGCCCTCCGCCCTCAGTCTTCCGTCCTCCCCGCTCCTCGCTCCTTCCCGCATCGCCCTCCGTCCTCCGTCCTCCGCCCTCCGCCCTCCGTCCCCGCGTTCTCCTTCGATTCTGGTTCGATTCTCCTTCGATTCTGGTTCGATTCTCCTTCGATCCTGACCCAATCGCCGTCCCCGTCCGCGTGCCGCCGATGGGAGAACATTATAGCCCGATCGAAGCCCCCAGCTCGCCGCAATGATCGCCCTGAACCGCCCTCCGGCTTCCCCAATGCCACCGCTAACCCCCCGCCCTCGCCCGCTCGGGAAATCCGCGCCACATAGCCTGCCTACGCTTACCGCGCCTCTGATGCTATCGCCGGGATGTTTTCTAATGCAGCGTACGCCGGTCCGAAACCGTGCCGAGGCCTCTCAACCGAACGAACACCGGTAAGTCACCGGATCGAGTTGGCAGAAGCGGTCGATTTCACCCTCGAGGACGAAACACTGCGGCTTGCCCCGGAATTCGAAGAGGCGGAAGAGCGCGTAGCGGTCCGCGTGGTCGCGGGAGAAGCGGAGCTCGTTTGCGGTGGCGAAAAATGGGGTCTCCCGCGCGAAGGCGGTCGTCTTCACCTCCAGGTACTTCTCGCGGCCATCGGGTTCAAACGACAGCACGTCAAAGCCCAGCCCATCGCCTTGGGTCTTGGACACGTGTTCCACCTTGCCCGCGAGGCGATCCAATCCGAGGGAGCCCAGACGGAACTGCTCGAACTTCACCACCAGTTCCTCGCCGGCCAGGCCAAGGGAGGCGTTGCGCGCCTCCCGCGCTGCGTAATCGCGTTTCAACGCCACTTTGTCCCGCCAGGACCCGAGGGGGGAGTTCTCACCCAGCCGCGGTTCGTCCCGCGCCTGACGGGAAGGAGGGCTGACCCGGAAAGCCGAGAAATCGACGTCCTCGGGCGTTGCCGCCATCCGCTCCACGGCCTGCAGCGAAAACCGGTCGAGTTCCGTGTCGGATTCCAGCCACGCCACCACCTCACGCGCCAACAGTTCCTGGTAGTTGCCGCGCGGCTTGTATCCGGAAATCCCGGGGTGGCCCAAGGCGCGCAGGATGGCGCTGATGTTGCTGTGCTTCATCTCGACCGCGCTCCGCGAGCGCCCATCGAGCAGCGTCATTAATCGGCGGGCGTGGGCGGTTTTGTTGTAGGCCTGTCCGCTCAGTTCGAGCCGGTACATCGCCATATAGTCGGCTATCGTGGCGCGGACCTCGGCGACTGACCAGTCACGGGACATTGTTCGGGCAGGAAAGCGGCTGTGGCGGTTGGGTCAATCTGGGCGTTGCCCGCTCCTGCCGTTTGTGACTCCAGCGGCTTGGCCGCGACCTCTGGAATCCGTAAGCTTCGTGCATTGCCTCCGAGCGACGTGGCTGGCGGACCGCTGGGGTCGCGGCCCTGGGCAGCAGCGAGACTGCGGAGCCAGGTCTGTGCCTGATGCCGTCACGGCCATAACCTGGACGCACTCGGCCGGCGCCCGCCGCTTTATCCGTGTCGGAGCCGCTGGGGCGCTCCGGAAAGCTGCGCTTTCTCCGCGCGGCCGCCTGCCGATCCAGTATCATTGTGAAGGCCCGAATGCGTCGTGCACTGGAGGCCCTGACGTGATCCCGGAAATTCGAGCCGCTTGAAGGTTCGGTCTGGGTCCAACAGAAAGGACCCAGATCATGAAAGGAAAACGCTACAGTACAGAGGAGAAAGTCCGCATCCTACGGGACGTGGACGCGGGCAGGAGCATCGTGGACATCTGTCGGGAGAAAAACATCTCAGACGTGACGT
>VHCY01000291.1 GCA_016871595.1 Verrucomicrobiota bacterium | reverse complement strand
CCTTCGAGGTGCTGGTCGACCCGCCGGAGGCCTCCTGGGTGCGCTGGATCGACGCCTTCCGTACCCTGCACCCGGAACGCTCGCCGGACGAGGCCAGCTTCAACGGCTTCAAGGGCACCGTGCGCGGCAGCCGCATCGACTTCGTCCTGCACACGGGCCATTTCCGTGCCACCGCGGCCGCCATCGACCGCCACCAGCGCGAAGGGCGGTATCCGTCGGACCACTATCCGGTCACCGCGGTGCTCGGGTGGTAAGCGGGCGCATCGCGGATTGACGCGGCCCGTGGGCGGGGCGAGGAAGGGGGTACTCCACCTATGCGCTTCACCCCGCGGCGTTCGTTCCTCCGCCAGGCCCTCGCGGCCGCAGCGGCCCCCTTGGTTGTCCCGGCCCACGTCCTCGGTCGCGGGGGTGGCGTGGCCCCGAGCAACCGGATCGCCCTCGGCGGCATCGGCATCGGCCCGCGCGGCCGGATGGTGCTGTCCTCGATGCTGCCGGAGCGGGACGTCCAATTCGTGGCCACGTGCGACATCCAGGCGATGATGCGCCGGTCGGTGCAGGAGCTGGTGGACGGCCATTATGGCACGCGGGGGTGCGCGACCCACCGGGACCTGCGGGAACTGCTCGCGCGGCCGGACGTGGACGCGGTTCTGATCGCCACCGGGGACCGCTGGCACGCCTTGGCGTCGATCCTCGCGGCGCGGGCCGGCAAGGACATCTATTGCGAGAAGCCCTGTGGCATCACCGCGGGGCTCTGCCGCGACCTGGACGAGACCATCCGCCGGACGGGCCGCGTGTTCCAGGCGGGCACGCAGCGGCGCAACGTCCCGAACTTCGAGTTCGCGGTGCACCTCGCCCGCAGCGGCCGGCTGGGCCGCCTGCACACGCTCCACGCGTCGATCTACCAGCTCGAATCCAACACCAGCTGGCTGCCGGCCCGAGCCGCCGCGGGACGAGGTCGACTGGGACCTCTGGCTGGGGCCCGCGCCGTGGCGGCCCTACAATTCGGCGTACGTCGTGCAGCGCCGGTGGCGGGGGTACTATGATTTCGATTCGGGGGCGAAGCTGCTCGATTGGGGCGCCCATACGGTCGACCTCTGCCAATGGACCAACGCGGCGGACGGCAGCTCGCCGGTCGAGTACGTGCCCGAGGGGCCGCGGATCCACGCGCGCTACGCCAACGGGGTGCGGCTGGTGATGCGGCCCGACGGGTGGATCGGGCAGCCGGCGGTGGGCGGCGCGGGGAACTTCGCAGTGGGTTCGACGGGCACCTGCCCGGTGCGGTTCGAGGGGGACGAGGGCTGGGTTGAGACCGGGGACAACGGCAGTGTGGAGCTGTATCCGGCGTCGCTGCGGCAGGAGTGGCGGGCCTTCACCCTGCGGGGGACCGACCCGGCACGGCACACGCGGGAATTTCTCGATTGCGTGAAGTCCCGCGGCCTGCCGGCGGCGCATAGCGGCGTGATGCGGAGCTCCCACGTGGCGTGCCACGCGGCGGCGATCGCCTGGCTGCTCGGGCGGCCGTTGCGCTTTGATCCGGCGCGGGAGGAGTTCCTCGGGGACGAGACCGCGAACCGGATGCGCCGCCGCGCGCCCCGCGAACCCTGGCAGGTCTGAGTTTCCGATGCGCATCCCCGTTTCCCGCTGGGCGATTTTCCTTTTGTCCGCCGCGGCGCAGGCCGCACCCGCGCCCGGGCCCGCGGAATGGCTCGCGGTGATCCGCGGCGGCGGGGACGAGGCGGCTCGCGCGCGCGCCCTGCAGCAGCTGGCGGTCGCGGGTGCCCCCGAGGCGTTGCCTGAGCTGGGCGCCCTGCTGGGCGATCCACGGCTGGGCCAGTATGCGCGCGATGCCCTGCAGCAGCGGGGCGACGAGCCGGCGCGGGCGGTGCTGCGCGCGGCTCTGGACCGGCTCAACGGCCCCGCGTTGGCGGGCGTGATCGGCACGCTGGGGCATCTGGGGGACGGGGCGGCAACCGCGCGGTTGGCGGCCTTCGCGGGCGGGGCGGACGATGCGAGCGCGGTGGCGGCGCTGCTGGCGCTGGGGCGGATCGGCGATCCGGCGGCGCGGGCCGCGGTGGTCGCGGCGTTGCGGGATCCGCGCCCAGGGCGCCGGGAGGCGGCGGCGGAGGCGGCGCTGCGGATCGCGGAGACCCTTCGTGGAGCGGAGCCGGCGGCGGCGCGGGAACTGTTCGCGACCGTGGCCGCGGCCGAGGTGCCCCCCGTGTGGCGCGGGGCGGCTGCGCGTGGGACGTTGCTTTTGGCGGGCGATGCGGCGCCGGGCCTCCTCGCGGCGCGGCTGCGGCAGGGTGACGCGGCGGAACGCGATCTGGTGCTGGGCGTGGCCCGCGAGCTGGGCACGCCGGCCGTGGCGGAGGCTTTGGCGGGCGAGGTCCGGGCCTTGCCGCCGCCGTGGCAGGCGGCCGTCGCGGTGGCGTTGGCGGATCTGGGCGGCCCGGTGGCGCTGGCGGCGCTCGAGACCTTGGCGCGGGAGGGTCGGGCGGAGGCGCGCGAGACAGCGGTCACGGCCCTCGGCCGGCGCGGGGCGGAGACGAGTGTCCCGCTGCTGCTGGCGGCGACGCAGGAGGAGCCAGCGGGCGCCTTGGCGGCCGCGGCGTGGGCGGCCCTGGTGCGGGTGCCGGCGGCCGACGCCGGGGTGGCGTTGCTCGCGGAGTTGCCTGCGGCGGCGCCCGCGCGGCAGGCGAAGCTGATCGGCGTTCTGGGGGAGCGGCGTTTCGCGGGGGCGGCGGATGCCCTGCTGAGGCTCGCGGCGGGCGGGGAACCGGCGGTGGCGGGCGCGGCGTTGCGTGCGCTGGGCCAATTGCTGCCCCCGGAGCGGTTGGGGGACCTCGTGCAACTGGCCTCGCGGCTCGCGGACGAGGAGCGCCGGACCCTGGCGGACCGGGCGATCGTGACCACGGCGATGAAGGTGGCCGATCCCGGGCGGCGGGCGGAGCCGCTGCGCCGGGCGTTTGAGGAGGCGACCGATGCCGTGACGCGCCGGGCCCTGGTGCGGCCGCTGGGGGCGCTGATGCGGGCGACCGGCGGGCGGCACGAGGTTTTCTTCAGCCTGCAGGCGGCCCTGCGCGATCCGGATGCGGGCGTGCGCGGGGCGGTGCTGGGGGCCTTGGCGGCGTGGCCGGATGCGGCGCCGGTGGCGACGCTGCTGGCCG
>VHCY01000290.1 GCA_016871595.1 Verrucomicrobiota bacterium | reverse complement strand
TGAAGTACTGCTTCAGGCACTCGTTGACGTTCAGTAGCGACCAGACCAGTAGCCGCCGGTTCTGCCGACCCTCGATGTGCTCGAGGTTCAACTCCTTCACCGCCTTGTAATCAAGCAGGTCGTAGATGGCCGCGTTCGGCGAGAGGAGCAGCCGACGGACGTAATCGATGCTCTCCCCCTTGAACCACGAGGCGTCCGGCGCGGAAAAACCCTGTTTCTCCCGCTGAGCAATCTCCGCCGGGATATGCCGCTCCATCATACGACGCAGCAACCGCTTTCCGTCTTTCGTCTTCTCGAAGAAAATCTTTGTCTTCGGCCCCGGCTCGTTCTCGTTGATGCGCAAAACCTCGTCGAGGTTGCCGAGCTTAGTTCGCACCGGCAGCTTCTGGGCAAAATCGACCAGATCGTTGTCGAGGAAGGGCACCCGGGTCTCCAGGCTGTGCGCCATGCTCAGCTTGTCCTCCACGACGAGGAGGCCGTTGAGGAAGGTCTTCGCCTCGAAGTAGAGCGAGTGGTTGATGTAATCCTCCGGCCGCGTGAGCTTCGGGGTGTGGTGCTGAAAGACATCCCGGAAGATGTCGCGGGTCCACACGTGCTGCACGTCCCCCCAGATCGGCGCAAACACCCGCTTCAGGTGCCGGTTGTCTATCAGCCGCTGCCAGAACAGGTAGTACTTGTCGATGTAGTGCTCGAAGTCGTCGTTCACCACGGCGCGGTAGTAGCGCCAGGGATAACCGCCGAAGAGTTCGTCGCCCCCGGTGCCCGACAGGGCCACCCTCACGAACTTGCTCGCGAGCTGCGCGATGTAGAAATTGGGGTAGCTTTGGCCCACCCGCGGCTCCTCGAGGTGCCAGGCCAGCCGCGGCAGGCAGCGCTCCATGTCCCCCGCCTTGAGCACCATTTCGTAATGCTCGGTGCGGAACTTGTAGGACATGAACTCCGCCGCCTCCCGCTCGTCGTACTGCAGCTCCATGCCGGAGGCCGAGTGCAGGTCGAAGCCGCAAGTAAAGGTCTTGAGGTTCGGCAGATCCCTGGCCGCCATCGCGGTGATGGAGCCGGAGTCCATCCCGCCACTCAGATAGGACCCCACCTCCACATCGCTCACCAACTGCCGGCGGACCGCTTGGCGAAACAGCCGGTCCAGTTCCTCGGCGTATTCTTCTTCACTCGCAGGTTGCGTGGGTTCCTCGAAACAGAAGTCCCACCACTGGCGGGAGGCGGGAACGGCGCCCGCCCCGGCGCGGACTCGCAGGAGGTGCCCGGCCGGAAGGAGGCTCACGCCCTTGAAAAGCGTGCGTGGGGTGAAGAAGTTCTGGAAGGTGAAGTACTCCAGCAGGCCTTCCCGATCGACCGCCCGGGGGATGCCCGTCACGCCTAGGATCGCCTTGATTTCCGAGGCAAAGATGAACGACTCGCCGAAACGGCCCCAATAGAGCGGCTTGATGCCGTAGCGGTCACGGGCCAGCACCAGTTCCCGCTCGGTGCGGTCCCACAGCGCGAAGGCAAACATGCCATTGAACCGCGTGAGACAGCGCTCCCCCCATTTTTGCCAGGCCGACAGGAGCACCTCCGTGTCGGTGCGGGATCGAAACGTGCACCCCGCCGCCTCCAACTCGGTCCGCAGTTCCTGGAAGTTGTAGATTTCGCCGTTGTAAGAAAGCACGTAACGACCATCCGGCGACATCATCGGCTGGTGGCCGGCCGGCGACAGGTCCAGGATGGCCAGGCGACGATGGCCCAGCCCCATGGGGCCGTCGCAGTATTGCCCTTCGCCGTCCGGTCCGCGGTGACGGATCGCATCCGTCATCCGACGCAGGATCGCCGGGGATGTAGGCTCCCCGTCGAAATTGAGCATGCCTGCAATGCCGCACATCGTTACTTGACCTCCCGCACGAGCGCTTCGATCACCCGGTCCTGCTCCGTTTCGGTCATTTCGTGAAACAGCGGCAGCGCGAGGGCCTCATCAGCGGCCCGACGGCTGCCCGGGAAATCGCCGGCGTGGCGCACGAGCGGGACGGGCTGGTAGGCCGGGTGGCGGTGCAGGGCGTAGGTGCCGATTTGCACCTCGATGCCCTCCGCGCGCAGGCGGTTCATGACCGCATCGCGTTGGCGAATAAACACACAGCAGGTCTGAAACGAGTGCGTGCCGCCGGGTGCGGTGGATGGGATTCCAATCGCGGCCTGCCCCCCGAGGAGCCGGTAATACCGCGCGGCCAGGGTCTGTCGGCGCCGCAAGAGCTCATCCACGTGCGCCATCTGGGAAAGCCCGAGCGCCGCGAGGATGTTGGTCAGTTTGTAGTTCGTGCCGAACCGCTCGAAGCGGATGCCCTCGCGGGCGGCGTTTTGCGTCGCCATCCCGAAGTGCTTGTAGGAATCCATCCAGGCGGCGAGCTGGGCATCGTTGGTGGTCACCATCCCGCCCTCGCCAGTGGTGATGAACTTGCGGGGATGCATGCTGAAGACGGAGATGTCGGCCCAAGCGCCCACCTTCCTGCCCCGCAAGTCCGCCCCGATCGAGCAGGCGGCGTCTTCCACGATCTTGAAACCGTGGGCCGCCTGCAGGTGTTGCAGCCAGCCATAGTCGACCGGGTTGCCGAAAATCGAAACCGGCATCACGACCTTGGTCCGCGGCCCAAGGGCGGCGCGCACGGCTGCCTCCGAAATCAGCATCGAGTCGCGGTCCACGTCGACCAGCACGGCGGTGGCGCCGAGCATGGTTGCCGCCGAGGCGGACGCCGGGTAAGTGTAGTCGGGCACGATGACCTCGTCGCCGGGGCCGACCCCCAATGCCCGCAGGGCCAGCTCGAGCCCAACCGTGCAGTTGCACACGGCGAGGGCGTGGGCCGTGCCAACGTAGTCGCGGAACACGCGCTCGAACTCGCGGGTGACTGCGCCTTCCGTGAGCTGGCCGCTGGCGATGACCTCCCCGATGCGCGTGATCGCATCGGCCGGGATGAAGGGCTTGATCAGCGGAATCCGATTCATGCGGAGATTCCCACGGCGCGCCGGCGCGCATCCACTTCGGCGATGTGACTCCGGCGCCATTCGATCAACCGGCGCAAGCCCTCCTTCAGGTCGAGTTGCGCGGTAAAGTCGATCTCGCGGCTCGCGAGCTTGGGACAACCGATGCGATTGCGGACGAGCGTCGCCTGGCTGCGCGGGGCATAGCGGATTGGCTTGGTGCA
>VHCY01000289.1 GCA_016871595.1 Verrucomicrobiota bacterium | reverse complement strand
TGCCCGATTTTGACCACTCCGACCTTGGCCGTCGTGGAATTAGCCTCTAGCTTGTCAGTGTTAGTTGTGAGCATACAGCCGACAGGTTAGCGCCCTGCGCCAGCCTGTCGGCTTCATGTCATCTACACCGATCCACGGCGCCTAAGCCGGGACGATTCAATTGGAGGCGGAGCAGCGGGGTGAAATGGCGAGCGCATTTCAGCGGCGAGAGACCGAGGAATACCCGGAGGGTATGGCGACGGGAAAGAGCCTCTGAAAGGTGCCGGCAGGTCACCTCGGGGCGACCCGATCAACTGAATCGTCCAGGCCAAGCTCTCCAACCCTTCCCGCGGCGTCTATGGACGCCACGCACAGCTGGTCCGCGCCCTGGATCTCTTTGCGCCATTTGGGGCCCTCCCCCGTCGCGCAGACCTCAAGCGCGTCCTTCCGACCAAGGGTCAGGCGGCCAAGGCCACGGGGCGGCTGGCGGGCCGCCAGCCCGAGGCATCGGGCGCGCGGGTGCCGGTGAGGCCGCCGACGGTGGTGCGCAGGAAGGGCCGTACGCGATGGAGGCGGACCTTGACGGACGCGAGCGTAAGCCCGTGGCGGCGGGCGGCCTCCGCGTAGCTTTCGCCGGCCACGATCATCCGGACTAGTTGGCGGTCAATTGGCTTCAGTTGATCGAGGGCGGTCTCGAGGGCGCCGAGGATCTCGCGGGTGGCGAGTTCGTGGCCGGGGTCGGGGATGCGGAGGGCCTCGAGGTCGAGGGCGACCGTGGCGGGGCGGCAGGCGCGGCGGCGGCCGGCGTCGAAGGCGGTGTTGCGGGCGATGCGGAAGAGCCAGGGTTCGAAGACCGCAGGGTCGCGCAGCCAACGCAGGCGGCGGAACATTTTGATGAACGTGAGCTGCGTGAGGTCGTCGATCGCCTCCTCGCGCCGGCAGAGGCTGCGGAGGTAGCCGGTGAGGCGGCGGGAATAGCGGGCGACCAGTTCGGTCTGGGCGGAGGCGTCGCCGGCGCGCGCGCGGCGCACGAGGTCGACGGGGGGCGCGCCCGAGCCGACCGGGAGCGAGGCAGCGGAGGCGGGGGCGTCGCCGTGGGGCTGGATCATCCCCGCAGCGTGCCGCGCGGGTGTTTGGCCTTTGTGCGCGCGGGCCGGGGGATTTGTTAAGGGCGTGTAAAGGCGCGGGCACCTGACGCCGGGGAGCGGTCCGGTGTAGCCGGGCAATCCTCGCCCGGTCGGGCGTCCGGAAACCCCCGCCAACGTCCGGGAGGCAGCCAGGACGACCGAAGGACAATCGAACGAGAATCGAAGGAGAATCGAAGGAGAGGCGGCGGCGCGGGGGCGTTCCGGGGAGACGTCCGCTCCCCTGGCATTTCGCTACCCGCTCCTCGCTCCTGATCAGCCCCCTGCCCGCTCAGAAGGTCCCCTTCACCCCGAAGGTGTAGAAGGTCCCGACGACCATATTCGAGAGCACGTAGGACGGATCCACCTGGTAGCGGTACTCCGGGACGTTGAACAGGTTCCGCACCTGGCAGAACAGCCCCAACCGGGCGCCCGCCTGCCAGCTGCCGTTGAGGTCGATCATCGTGCGCTGCTTGCGGTAGGTGATGGTGCCCGCGGACGTCATCGGCGTGTGGTCGGTCCACTTGCCGCTGGCGCCGAACGCGAGCCGCCGCCAGCGGTAGCTCAGCGTCGCGCCGGCCATATGGGGCACCATCGCGGCGCGCGTCACCGAGGCGTAGGTGCGGGTGTAATTCGCGGCCACGTTCAGGCCGGCCCACGGCCCGGGCAGAAACGACAGGGCCTGGCTGTACTCCCAGGTCATCCCGCGCACCCGCGTCCGGCCCGGGCGGTTGCCGACGGAGAGGAAACGGTAGGAGCCGTAGGCGGGATCGTCCTCGTAGCCGAAGGCCGAGGCGGGGAATTCGGCGGACGTCACACTGTCCGTGATGTCGTTCTGGAAGAGCGTCAGGGCGGCGCTGCCGACCGGCTCGAAGTAGGTGGCCACCCGGCCCGAGAGGTTGCGGGAGCGCTCCGGGCGGAGTTCGGGATTGGGCACACTGACGGTCTCATTGGTCTCGTTGAAGACCCAGACGCCGCCGAGGTTGCCGATCGCCGGGCGCGAGATGGTGGCGCTGTAGCCGAGGTGCGCCTGCAGGTTCTCGGTGAACGAGTACTTGGCGGAGGCGGAGGGGAACAGGTGGGTGTAGCCGCTGCGGCGCGTGGTCTTCGGGCGGCTCATATACTGGTAGGTGAGGCCGGGCACGGTCGTCGCGCGGCCGTTGGCGGGGGTGACGGCGAAACCGGCCGCGCGCACCTCGGCGGCGCTGAGGGCATCGAATTCCCGGCTGGCGAAGCCGGTGTCCTCGCCGCGCAGGCCGGCCTGCAGCTGGAGTCCGCGGACCCTCGCATGGGCGAGCGCGTAGGCGGCGCGCAGGGTCTCCTTCACGTAGCTCGGTGTGTCGATGAAGGCGGTGAAGTAGTTCGCCGGCGTGGCCAGCGGCGTGAACTGCTCGGGGGACTCGCGGAAGCGGCGGCCCAGCTCCGTGCGGTTCGCGAACCCCGGCACGCCCCCCGAGAGCGAGGCGATGCGCACCCCGTTCTCGAGCTGCCAGGCATTCTCCGGGTACGCGACGGCCGCGAAGCTGCCGGTGGGCCCGCCGCCCGGGCCGTCGTAGCGCCAGGTGAGGAAGGAGTTGGGGTTGCGGAAGCGGTGGTACTGCTCGGTCGCCTTCACGCCCACCTTGAACCAGGCCGGCAGCGACCACGCGGGGGTGAAGCGGGCGTTCAGGTTCGCCTGCTGGATCTCGCCCTCGGCAAAGCGCATATCGTCGCCGATCCGGGGATTGATGAAGTTCACGGGGTCCGCGAAGTCGCGCCCCCCGGTCTGCGTCACCTGCCAGTCGACGTCCCGGAGCGAGGAACGGCGGAGGGCGAGCGAGAGGCCCGTGAGGTTGGCGACGGGCAGGGTCTGCGGGCCGACGCGGGGCAGGGCCACGTACTGGTTGGTGGAGATGCTGTAGTGCAGGCCGCCATCGACCAGCCAGGGGCCGCGCCGGAGCTCGAAGCGCGGGGTGACGGTGCGGGTGCGGGCGAACTTGTGGGCGTGGTTGGTGCTCACGCCCAGCGTCGCGCCGCCGTTGATCACGCTGAAGTTGTTCAGCCCATCGCCCGTCACGGCCGCGCGGCCCGTCGTGGGAAGGTCAAG
>VHCY01000288.1 GCA_016871595.1 Verrucomicrobiota bacterium | reverse complement strand
TGAAGACGGAAGTCACGGGGAAGGTACCTCTGGCAGACAAGGGAGGCAGGTAGGTTATCGCTTGTTGCGGCTCACGCAACGTCACCTTGGGCGTAACAGGATTCGACGATCCCGCGCTTGGGGTGAAGGCTGAATTCCATGTGCGATCGTGGCGAAAAATCTCGATAGTGGATAAAGTTCACTGGGGCCGACTTCCACGCCCTCTACGGCGGCAATTTCTAGTGCAGGAAGGCACCCGCTTTTGCGGAAAATTTCTGGAGGGGTGGATCCGTCCGCCTCTGCTCACTCACAGCTGTGGGGTACCCGCCCCCCCCCCTGGATCCAAAACGGTACACGTTTGGGTGCGAGGTGGGTGCGAATTTATGTTCACCTGTAGAAAAGGCGCCCCGTGGGGGCGCCACTTTCCACTCTGTCAGAGGAGGGTGGGTAGGGAGTTGTAGGTCAAAATAGGTTGCTGTGTGGGTGCAGCTGCTGCTAGGAAACTGGATCTTCAGGGGGATCGGATCCGGGAGGGGTTTATCAAGGAGGCACCGGACGCGTGCGCGGCGTGGCGAGGTTCACCTCGTCGAAAATCTCCCCCTGGTCGTTTACCGCCACGATGCGCGTCCGCCCAGAGGGCTGCAGCACCACGTGAAAAAGGTGCCGGGTCGGCTCCGCCTTCGCGAGGTACCAGGCCTCCGAAAGCGGCGGCACCGTGCGCGTGCGCACGCCCCACGCGCCGTCGCCGAGGTAGAGCAACCCGTTGTCGTCGTCCCGCCGGTGCCCGCGCAGCCGATGCGTGCGCTTGAAATTATGGTGATCGTTCTCGAACACCGCGGTCACTCCGTATCGCTCCAGGTGCGGCATCCAGTGCTCGCGAATCGCGATCGCACGCGGGTGGTCGATCGGCAGCTTGCCCGGCCCCGGAGCCTTGGCCGAGCCGTAGGCAGGGAAATGATAGCACGCGAAAAGAAAGGTCTGCCGAGCCCGTGCCGCCATGGTCTCCCCCAACCACGCTGCCTGCGCTCCTTCGATCGCCTCGGTATGCTCCGAATCCAGGTTTACCAGCGACAGATAGGACCCGAAATCCAATACATGCCGTGCCTTCCCGCCGGGAAGATCGAACAGCGTGTAAAATTGCGAGGCATGCACAGCCCCGCCGGCCACACCGGACTGCCCGCGCGCCACTTCATGGTTCCCGATCACCGGCACCATCGGGATCAAGCGCCCGTCACGGCCCCGCGCATGGAGCATCCACGACTGGAAAAAATCCACCCACCGGGTCGCTTCCTCGTTGTTGGCGTAGGCGAGGTCGCCGCCCAACAGCGCAAAATCCGGGTCCAGCCGCCCGGCCTGCTTGTTCATCGCGTCCACCATCTCCCGCGTGTGCATCATGTCGCCGCCGGCTACAAAACTCACCGCCCGCCGCAGCTCCCGCGGCATGGTGCGAAACGTGTGCAAGTTCTGCTTGCCGCTCGGAGCCGCCGCTCCGATGGCGATTTCGTAGATCGCATCCGGCTCCAGCTCCCGCAGCTGCACCCGTCTCACCCACAGTCCCGATGGCCGCACCGGCTGGCCCGCGCCGTCCGCGCGGCGCCACTCCCCCGCACCGCGGCGATACCAGGCTGTGGCCGGAGCCTCCGCATAGAGGTTCAGCCAATTCACCGTGATCGTCGTCGCCGGGTCGTCGCGCCACGACAGATAAATGCCCGTCACCTCGGCCTGCGCCCGTCCCGCGATCGGTGCCAGGACGCACAGTACGACAATTAATCGAAAGCCGGTTTGGATGTTTTTCGTGAGATTTGGACGAAGCATAAGGAAATCGAACTCCCACCTTGAGCGACTTCAATTAAGACCGACGGATCGAGTTAGCAATCTTGGCTCGTCTGGCCCAGCAAGGGATCAGCCCTTCAGAATCGACCGCTGATGCCGGACTTGATCTCCGGGTTGTAGGTGTCGGTGCCGCGTTTTCGGCCGGGGACGTAGATGTACGAGGGGCGGTCGAGTGGATCGCTGAGGATATTGATTCCATCGACGTACACCGAGAGATTGCGCGTGATCCGGTAGCTCACGTTCAAGTCGACCCTCTTGGCACCGAAGTCCTGCCGCTGGGTCACCGGATTGGCGGGCTGGCGCACGATGCTGCGGCCAGCGAAATTCTGGTGCAGGCGCACCGTCCAGCCGTGGTCGATGTACGATAGACCGACATTGCCGGAGTGGCCCGTTGCCACCGACAGGTACTCGCCCGACGGCTTGAGCCACGTCATATTGGCATACATGCCGAATCCACGCCAGAGTCCGGGCAGGTTGGAGAACTGATGCTGCAGGCTGACTTCCAACCCGCGCATCCGGGCGGAACCGCCGTTGACCTGACTGCGCAGCAGATAGCCGACGTACTCGCCGTTGAAACCGTTATTGACGCCGGTGCCGATCGTGCCGAGGTCGCGAGTAAAAATGAAGTCACGGACATCCTTCTGGAATACGCCCACCGAGACGAGACCGGCCGGCCGGAGATAGTACTCGAGCGAGAGATCGTAGTTGTCGCCCCGCTGCGGCACGAGCGCGGTGTTGTTGGTCGTGACGATCTGGGTCTGGTCGTTGGCCGAGTCGTTCGGAATGATCGTTCCAAAGTTCGGCCGACCGATACCTGCCGAGTAGCTGAGTCGCGCCTGCAGCCCCCGCGCGATTTGGTAGCGAAAATGCAGTCCGGGGAAAATGTTGCGGTATTTGCTGTCGTTGGAGACCCGGTTGCCATACTCGGCCTGAGTGCGCCGCAGGTTCTCCGCCTCAGTGACAGTGCCGACCCAGGCGGCCCGCCGGGCCCGTTCCTGGGCGGAGATAAACTGGAACGTCCCGGTGCCCTCGACCCGGGTCTCCTCGAAGCGCAAGCCGCCGAGAATCCCCAGCCGTCCAAATTCGGTGCCGGCCATGGCGTAGGCCGCGTACACGGATTCCGAGGCGCGCCGATCCGCGACAAGTTGCTGCCGCAGCGTGGTGACGGGGTCGATCCGGAAGTACTCGGGACGCGTCCGCCACTCGTCGACCACGGTCGGGATGTGAAACCAGCGCACACTGGGCATCGTCCCCCGCAGCGCGGTGGGTTGATAAGTGTAGGATTGATCGAAAAAGCGCCCGAGCTGGGCTCCGCCGGGGCCGACGTAATTGTAGGTCGACGGGCCGGCCAGCACCTCGGGCGCCTGATGCCGGAAACG
>VHCY01000287.1 GCA_016871595.1 Verrucomicrobiota bacterium | reverse complement strand
CAGGTGATGCGCGCCGCCTCCGCGCCCTGCAACGCGAAACCGGGCCGCTCCGCCCTTGCCCCGCCCCCGCCCGCGCGCCCAACGTGGGACGATGCGCCGCCGGCCGCGATCCGCCCTCCCCTCCCTCGCCGCCCTCGCCGTCCTGCTGCTGCTCGCCCCCCTCCGCGGCGCCGTTTCCCTGCCCGTCCGCGCGGAGGTCGACCCGGCGTGGACGTCCATCTACGTCGGCGCCGTGACGCTCCGCACCACGGAGTTCAACCGCGGGACGGACGGGGCGTTTCACGCCACCTACACCGCCCGCGTGATCCCCTATTTCCCCGCCAACGAGGCGGGCGTGATTTCCATCGCGGTGCCCGACGCGGACCTGGCGCGCCTGCTCGCGGGCGAAGCCGTCGATTTCACGGGCTCCGCCCGCAACGGGCAGGGCGAGGCCCGCGCGGTCTCGGGTCGCGCCACCCCGGTCGATGTCCGCCAAGGACGCCTCAAGGTCCGCGTGCGCGTCTCGCCGCGGATCGAGCTGATCTTCAACACGACCTACCGCTTCCCCGCCGCGGCCCCGGAGGGCCTCACTCCCACTGGAAAGTGATCGGCGCGTCGATGTCCGGGTGCAGGCTGCGGTGCACGGGACAGGCCCGGGCCGCGCCCATCAGCGGTTGCGCCGCGGGGTGATCGGCAGGCAACGGCACGCGGACCTCGGTGACGAGCCGGCCGATGCGCCGCGGCAGGTCGGGCGCCATCTCCTTGCGCACGGTGAAGGTGAGGCCGCGCAATTCCACCCCGTGCTTGCGCGCCGCGATGGCCATCGTGGTGGCGATGCAGGTGCCAAGGGCGGTCGCGACGAGATCGGTGGGCGAGAACGCCTCGCCCTGGCCCTGGTTGTCGCGCGGGGCGTCGGTCTGGAGCACGGACCCGGACGGGCCGTGGCGGACGCTGCAGTGGAGGTTGCCCTGGTAACGGCCGGTGATTTCAACCATCCCCCGAGCCTCGGCGGCCGCGCGCCGCGCCGCAATCCCAAGGTCGAGGCCAACGCCGGGCCCGGCGAAAAAGGTTTCCCCGCGCGCTGCCGGAGGGTTCAACTGCCGCCACGCTTCCCCGATGACCCCGTTCCCCGCCCCCCTGCGCCTGCTCGCCGGCGTCCTTCTCCTCCCCGCGGCCGCCCTCGCCGCCGAAAAGCAGCCCGCCAAGGCGCCCAATGCGGTCCTGGCCGCGATCACCGACCTGCCGGGATTGCCCCGGGTGCTGCTGATCGGCGACTCGATCTCGATGGGCTACACCCTGCCGGTGCGCGCCCGCCTGGCCGGCAAGGCGAACGTCCACCGGCCGCCCGTGAATTGCGGGGACACCGCGCGCGGTGTCGCCTCCCTCGACCAGTGGCTCGGCGCCGGCCGCTGGGACGTGATCCACTTCAACTTCGGCCTCCACGACCTGAAGTACCTCGATGCCAAGGGCCAGCTCGCCGCGCCCGACCAGGGTCGCCAGGTGCACTCGCCCGCGCAGTACGAGGCGAATCTCCGCGCGATCGTGGCCCGCCTGCAGCGGACCGGGGCCCGGCTGGTGTTCGCGACCACCACGCCCGTGCCCGCGGGCAGCCAGGGCCGCGTGGCCGATGACGCCGCGCGGTACAACGCGGTCGCGCTCCGCGTGATGGGCGAGCTCGGGGTTGGGATCAACGATCTCCACGCCGTGGCCGCGGCGGATCTCGCGGCGCTGCAGCGGCCGGCGAACGTGCATTTCACCGACGCCGGCAGCGCGCGCCTCGCCGACGCGGTCGCCGCGCGGATCACGGGCCTCCTGCCCGCGCGCTGAACCGTGGCACGTTTCCCGCCCCACCCCGCGCCGGGATTCCAGCCGCGCACGGGATCGGTCGGTCGGACCCGCATTGACCGGGCGACGGGCGCGCCCAAGCCTGCCGCCGGATGAGCCTCGCGCCCCGACCCGCCCCCGTGCCCCTGGCCCCGCGCCCGCTCCTCGAGCGGATCATCCCCCTCGGTCTCGCCGCCCGCAAGCCACGTCACTTCCGCGAGATGGCGGCGGCGGTGTGGGATAACCGGGACGCGCTCGGCTACGCGTGGCAGGTGCTCTCCCGCGGGGTGTGCGACGGCTGCGCGCTCGGCGTCGCCGGCCTGCGGGACTGGACCATCGCGGGACCGCACCTCTGCCTCACCCGGCTCAGCCTCCTCCGCCTCAACACGATGGGCGCGGGCGACCCCGCGGCCCTGGCCGACGTCGGGGCGCTGGCCGGCTGGGACAACACCCGGCTGCGCACCCTGGGCCGCCTCGCCTTCCCGATGGTCCGCGGGCGCGGCGAGCGCGGCTTCCGACCGGTCGGCTGGGACGAGGCGCTCGCCCGGCTCGGGGCCCGGATCCGCGCGACGGACCCCGCGCGCCTCGCCTTCTTCGTGACCGCCCGCGGCGTCACCAACGAGGTCTACTACCTCGCCCAGAAGGCCGCGCGTTTCCTCGGCACCAGCCACGTCGACAACGCCGCGCGCCTCTGCCACGCCCCATCCACCGCGGCGATGCGCGAGATGACCGGCACCGCCGCCGCCTCTTGCAGCTACACCGACTGGATCGAGTCGGATCTGATCGTGCTGTTCGGATCCAACCCCGCGAACGACCAGCCGGTCGCGATGAAATACCTGCTGCTGGCCAAGCGGCGCGGCGCGCGGATCGTCGTCGTCAACCCCCTGCTGGAGCCCGGGCTGCACCGCTACTGGGTCCCCTCCGATGTCCGCAGTGCCCTCTTCGGTTCGGACTTCGTCGATGAATGGTATCCGGTCGCGCCGGGCGGGGACGTCGCCTGTCTCTACGGCGTGCTCAAGGCGCTGCTGGAACGGGGTGGCGTGGACACGGCGTGGATCGCGGAGCACACCGAGGAGTTCGCGCGGCTGCGGGCGGCGGCCGAGGGAATGGACTGGTCGCAGCTGGAGGCCGCGAGCGGCCTGGCACGCGCTCAACTCGAGGCCTTCGCGGCCACCGCGGCCCGCGCGTCGCGCGGGGTGTTGATCTGGAGTATGGGCATCACCCAGCAACCGGAGGGGGCCGACGGCGTGCGGATGATCCTGAATCTCGCCCTCGCCCGCGGCTGGATCGGCCGCGACGGGTGCGGCGTCGTCCCCATCCGCGGTCACTCCTCCGTGCAGGGCGGCGCCGAGATGGGCTGCTACGCCACCGCGCTGCCCGGGGGCGTACCGC
>VHCY01000286.1 GCA_016871595.1 Verrucomicrobiota bacterium | reverse complement strand
CCCGATGCCGAGCTGCAGCGTGCTGCCGTCCTCGACCAGCCCGGCGACCAGCTCGCCGATGCGGGCCTCCACGGCGGTCTCCGGCTCGGGGTGGTGCTCGCAGAGGGGGCGGTCCGTGGCCACGAACGCGTGGATCCGCTCGAGGGGCACCACATTGTTGCCGTGCGTGCGCGGCATCTGCTCGTTGATCTCGGCCAGGACCAGGCGGGCCGTCTCGACGGCGGCTTTGGCGGCGTCGCAGGAGGTGCCGAGCGAGCAGAGGCCGTGGCGGTCGGGCGGCGAGACCTGCACCAGCGCGGCGTCGAGCGGCACCTGGCCCGAGAGGAAGAGGTCCGGGATGTCGGAGAGGAAGATCGGGATGAAGTCCGCGCGGTCCTCGGCGATCGCCTGGCGCAGCGGGGCGCCGGTGAAGAGGGAGACCGAGCGGAACTCGCGCTCGCGGCCCGGGGCGGCGAAGGGTGCGGGGCCCGCCGTGTGCAGGTGATAGAGGCGCACGTCCGCGAGGTCGCGGCGGGCGCAGAGCGCCTCGACGAGCGGCGCGGGGGTCGCGCAGGCACTGTGCACAAAGATGGAGGTGCCGCTGCGGACCGCCGCGACGACGTCGGCGGCTGGGACAGAGCGGGCTGGCTAGGACTCGGGCGTGGGGTGGCAGGGAGAGCAATGACCGCGGGGGGCGGCTTGGGAAGACCCGACGGTGTGCGGCGGGTGCAACTGCTGGGCGTTTCTTGCGCCGCGGCGCGGGGCCGTGGCAATTGGCTTCTATTGCCGGGCGCGGGCCGCCTAGGCTCGCCGGATGCTCTCCACGAGGAAACCGTTGCGCGTCGCCGTCGTCGGCGGCGGGGTCACCGGGCTGACCGCCGCCTGGCAGATCCAGCGGCTGGGCCACCGGGTCACCGTGCTCGAGGCCGGCGCGCGGGCGGGGGGCGTGGTCGGCGCGCAGCGGCTGGGGGCCTGGCTGCAGGAGCTGGGCCCGAACTCGCTGCTGGAGGGTTCACCGGAGATCGCGGCCTTCGTGGATGACGTCGGCCTCGCCCCGCGGCGGCTCTACGCGGCGCCCGCGGCGAAGCAGCGCTACCTCCTCCGCGGCGGCCGCCCGGTGGCCCTGCCGACCTCGCCCGGGGCGTTCCTGCGCACCCCCCTCTTTTCCGCCGGCGCCAAGCTGCGCCTGATGCTGGAACCCTTCCGGCGGCGCGCCCCGGCCGACGCCGACGAGTCGCTCGCCGATTTCGTGCGGCGCCGGCTCGGGCGGGAGTTCCTCGATTACGTCATCAATCCCTTCGTCGCGGGCGTCTACGCCGGGGACCCGGAACGGCTTTCGGTGCGGCACGCCTTCCCGCGGCTGCACGCGCTCGAGCAGGAGCACGGCTCGCTGCTGCTCGGCGCGCTCCGGCGGCGCAACCCCGGCGGCGGGCCCAAGGGCCGCATCTTCTCGTTCCCAGAGGGGCTGGGCGAGATCCCGCGCGCGCTCCAGGCCCGGCTCCTCGACCCGGTCCGGCTGCGCACCCGCGTCACCGCGCTCCAGCGGACCGGCGCCGGCTGGCGGCTCACCCTCGACCAACGGGGGACGCCGGGGGAAGCGGAGTTCGACCTCGTGGTCTGCGCGCTGCCCGCCGACGCGCTCGCCGCCCTCGACTTCCCCGCGCTCGCCCCGGACGCCGGCCTGCGGCTCCTCGCCGAGATCCCCCACCCGCCCGTCGTGTCGGTGTTCACCGGCCACCGACGCGAGGACGTGACCCACCCGCTGGACGGCTTCGGTCTGCTGGTGCCGGCAGTCGAGGGCGGGCGGATCCTCGGCACCTTGTTCTCGAGCACGCTTTTCCCCGGCCGAGCCCCGGAGGGGCACGTCGCCCTCACGACCTTCATCGGCGGAACCCGCCAGCCGGAACTGGCCGCGCTCGACGACGTGGCCCTCGCCACCCTGGTGCGCGAGGAACTCGGGCGGCTGCTCGGCGTCAGCGGCGCCCCCGCGATCGTCCGCGTGCAGCGCTGGCCACGGGCGATCCCGCAGTACGCACCCGGCCACGAACGCTTCCTCACGGCCATCGAGCGGCTTGAGGCCGCGGCTCCAGGCGTGTTCGTGGGCGGGAATTGCCGCGACGGGATCTCCCTCCCAAACTGCATCGCGGCCGGCCACCGGCTCGCCGCCGCAGTGCGCCGTCACACTGGGGCCTGAGCGGCGGGCGGCGCGAACGGCGTCAGATCGCCGGCGCGTGACGGCCAGGCATGGCGGTGAACAGCGGGTCGAAGCGCATCGCGATCACGCGCAGCAGAGGCTGACCTGCGGGGGTGACCTCGAGGCTTCCGGCCGTCAGACGAACTAGCCCATCCGCACGGAGGTCCTCTAGGCCGGCCAGTTCCGCCGCGTAGGCGGGGGTAAACCCGAGGCCCAACTCGCGCGAGAGGGCGGCGTACTCGAGGCGGCGGTCGCACCTTAGCCGTAGGGTGATCGTGCGGCGGCGTCCAGAAGTGAGCGGCCCGCCTACTCCACGACGTACCGGAAGCCGATCTCGGGGGAGCGCGTGGACTTGGGCACCTGGACCAGCGGCAACTCCGCGGCGCCCTCGGGCGTGAGGTAACTGCCGCCCGCGGCGCGGGCCTGCGGCTCATCGCCCGCGGCCAGCCACTCCGCGACGTTGCCGATGAGGTCGCTGAACTCCGGCGGTCCGCCCCGCACCTCGGGCACCGCCCGCGTGAGCGCAAGCCCCTGGCCGGCGAGGCGGGGCGCGCCCCGTTGTTCCGGGAGCGCGGCGCGGTGCTCGGCCTCGTCGGGCAGGCGGACGGTCCGGCCCAGCACCAGCGAGGCCCGCAGGCAGAACTCGACCGCCTCGGTCCAGCTCACGCTTTCGACCGGGAAGAACGGTCCCTGGCGCTGGCTGGGATTGTGGTTCATCACGCGCTCGTTGAGGCGCTGGGGCACTTCGGAGGCCAGCAGGCGGCGGTCCGGCACGCCGGGCAGCGGGGCGAGGCGCTCGAGCAGGCCGTCCTGCAGGGCGGCCAGCTCGGCGGCGGGACGGTCGAGGAAGACGAGGCGGCGGCGGAGCTCAGGTTCGAGGCGGCGGCTGAGGGGGAACTCGGCGCGGCCGGCGTCGAGGCGGGTGAGCGCGGCGCGCACGGTGGCGACGGCGGCGGGGAAGCGGCGTTCCCGCAGAGCCGCGGCGGCGGCGCCCGCCTCGCGGGCGGCCTCGGCCACGACCGTGGCGGAGGCGGCG
>VHCY01000285.1 GCA_016871595.1 Verrucomicrobiota bacterium | reverse complement strand
AGAGGAGGTCGCCGAAGAAATCCACCCGGTCGTTGAGCGGCCGGTCGACGAAGGTGGCGAACTGCACCCGGTCGGTCGCGGGCACGAGGATCTTCCACTTGTTCCAGTTCGCGTAGGTGGCGTTCTCCGGGCTGTCGATGTTCTTGGAGAGGGAGGTCTGCTTGAAGCTGACGCCGGCCGGGCTGGGCCAGAGGTAGAACATCCCGTCCGCGGCGAGGCTGGCGACGCCCGCGGGCGGCGTGGTCGAGGTGGTGATGCCGACGTTGCCCGTGGGGCGCGACCCGACGAAGGTGCGGAAGTCGGGCTGGATGAAGCCGCGCTGCCACTGGCCCCACTGGTTCACGTTGTTGGTGTTGGCGAAGTCGTTGTCGCGGACGGTCGTGCCGTTGGCGTCGACCAGCGGCAACCCGTTCCACGGGGCGGGCAGGTTGCGGCCGAGGCGCAGGTCGAACTGCCGGGAAAAGCGGCGCTGCGACGCGGCGAGGGCGTCGCGGTGGAAGTAGTCCAGCGAGTAGGAGACGTGGAGGCGGCCCGACTTGAAGCCGGCGCTGTAGGTCGCGCCCGCCTCATTGGCCCCGCCGTGCTGGGTCATCGAGCCGCGCAGGGTGAGCTGGCGGCCGGTGTAGCTGCGGGACACGCGGTTGTTGATCACCCCGGCCGCCGCATCCGAACCATAGATGGCGGAGGCGCCGTCGCGCAGCACCTCGACCCGCTCGATCAGGGCGCGCGGCACGGTGTTGATGTTCACCGCGAGGGAAGGCACGCCGTTCTCCGCCATCGAGATCGGATGGGGCACCAGCCGGCGGCCATTGAGGAGGGTCAGGGTGCTGCCGGAACCGATGCCGCGCAGGTCGACGGAGGCGACGTCGCCGCGGGCCAGCTGCGGGCCGTTGTTGATCTCGGTGATCGCCGAAGGCTCGGCCACGCCGAGGGTCTCGAACAGCTCCGCCATCGTGGCGGCGCCGCGCGCCTCCAGGTCCACCGGCTCGATGACGGTCACGGGCAGCGCGGTCTCCGCGTCGGTGCGGCGGATATTGGAGCCGGTGACGACGAAGGCCTCCAGGCGGACGGCCTCGTCCGCCGGGGCGGCGGCGCGGGGCGAGGGGGCCACCTGGCCGGGGAGCGCGCCCGCGGCGGCCAGCAGGAGTACGGGAAGGGTTCGGGACAGGGTTCGCATTCGCCCCTGATCCCGGGATTTTCCGGCCCCGGCGCGAGTCTAAACTGCGGCGGTCACCGGACCGTCACCGCGCCGCGCTCAATCGCCCTTCGCGCGCTTCTGCTTGGCGGTGGGACTGGCGCCGGAGCCCTCGGGGATGTCGTGGGTCCAGGGCATCACGCCGACGCGGTCGGCCCAGACCTGCCACTGGGCCGCCATCGCGCGGACGCGCTCGGGGTGGGCGGTGGCGAGGTTGCGGGACTCGGTGCGGTCGCGGTCGATATCGTACAGCTCCCAGGAGGCACCGTGCTTGGCGACGAGCTTCCAGGGGCCGAGGCGCATCGCCTTGTTGCCCTCGTGCTCCCAGTAGAGCGGACGCGGCGCGGGCGCGGCGGCGGGGTCGAGGAACCAGGGCCGGAGGCTGCGGCCTTCCAGGGGGATGATGTCCTCGCCGGCGTGGCGTTTGGGGTACGTGGCCCCGGCGACGTCGAGCGCGGTGCCCATCAGGTCGATCAGGTGGGAAGGCTCGTGCACCAGGCGGCCGGCGACGCCCGCGGGGCCCATCAGGGCGGGCCAGTGCGCGATCAGGGGCGAGGAGATGCCGCCCTCGTGGACCCAGTGCTTGTACTCGCGGAAGGGCGTGTTGCTGACGTTGGCCCAGCCGCGGCCGTAGGCGATGTAGGTGTCGGGCCCGCCGGGCAGCACGCCGTAGCCCACGCGCATCGGCCAGCCGTCGCGGGTCTGCGGGGGCCGGTTGGTGAACTGGATGGTCTCCGGCGGCACCGGCGGAAGGCTGGGCCGGTCGGCGCGCGGCTTCCCCTCCCCCGTCCGGCCGTTGGTCTCGGCGCACCCGCCGTTGTCGTGCAGGAAGAGGATGAGCGTCCGGTCGAGCTGCCCCTGTGCGCGGAGCTCGGCGACCAGGCGACCGATGCCCTGGTCCATCACCTCGATCATCGCGGCGTAGACCTCCATCCCGCGGGCCTCGAAGGCGCGGTCCTTGACCTTGGCGAAATCCTCGGCCTCGGGGCTGATTCCCCACTCCGATTTCACGACCCCGAGGCGCTGCTGGCGCTCCCAGCGGGCCGCCCGGATGGGGGCGTAGCCCTGGTCGTACTTGCCGCGGTGGCGGGCGATGTCGGACTCGCGGGCGTGCATCGGCCAGTGGGGCGCGGTGTAGGCCACGTACATAAAGAAAGGTTTCCCGGCGTGGTCGCGCGCGTGCTCCCGGACGTAGCGGACCGCGTGGTCGCTGATCGCGTCGGTGTAGTAGTACTCGCCCGGCTGGTATTCCGGGTCGTTGAACGGCGAGATGAAGGTCTCGTCCCGCATCAGGGCGCTCGGGTCCCAGAAGCTGCCCGAGCCGTGGATGGTGCCGTAGAAGCGGTCGAAGCCGCGCTTCAGCGGCCAGTTCTGGTTGCGCTCGCGCATCCGTTCCACCGGCCGGCCGGGGGTGACGTGCCACTTCCCCACCATATAGTTGCGGTAACCGGTGGGGCGGAGGGCTTCCGCGATGGTCACGCCGCGGCGGGACAGCTCCCCTTGGTAACCGGGGGTGCCGAGGTCCTCGACCATATGGCCGATGCCGGCCTGGTGCGGGTAAAGCCCCGTGAGCAGCGAGGCCCGCGTGGGGCAGCAGCGCGCCCCGTTGTAGAACTGGGTGAAGCGCAACCCGCCCGCGGCGAGAGCGTCGAGGTTCGGCGTCGGGATCTCGCCGCCGTAGGAGCCGAGATCGGAGTAGCCCATATCGTCGGACATAATCACGATCACGTTCGGCCGGGGGGCCGCGGACGGCGCGGCGGCGGCGAGCAGGGCGGGCAGGGAGAACAGCAACGGGAGCAGGAGCGGGAGGCGCATACGGGGGAAGCCGGCGCGGGCGGCCGGCGGGGCGAGGGGAAGCAGAAGCCGCGGCGTGGCTCCAGCCGAAACTCGCCGCCATCTCCCGCCTTGCCGGTTCCCGGGGCACCCTCCACGTTCCCGCCCAGTTCAATGGTCTTCCCCCCTCCTCCCCCCGTGCTCGGCCGGCGCCACCTCGCGGCCGCGGACCTCGGGCGGAACCC
>VHCY01000284.1 GCA_016871595.1 Verrucomicrobiota bacterium | reverse complement strand
AGGGCAAAGGGGCGGCGCCGGAGGATTACCGTCCGGAGGTGCACGACTCCGACGGGCTGCTCCTGCACCGCGGCGCGGGGGAGTGGCTGTGGCGTCCGCTCACCAACCCTGCGCGCCTCACGGTCGCGACCTTCGCGGACGAGGATCCGCGCGGCTTCGGCCTGCTGCAGCGCGACCGGGACTTCGAGCACTACCAGGATCTCGAGGCGGCCTACCACCTGCGCCCTGGCCTCTGGGTCGAGCCCGTGGGACGCTGGGGCCGGGGCGGTGTCCGGCTGGTCGAGATCCCGACCCAGACGGAATTCGACGACAACGTCGTCGCCTGCTGGGTGCCGGAGACCGCGCCCGTGCCGGGCACGCCGTTCGTGCTCGAGTACCGCCTGCGCTGGATCCTCGACGGGGTCGCTCCCCCCGGCGCGCGCGTGGTCGCGACCCGACGCGGCAAGTCGGGCGTGCACGAGCCCGGGTTCGAGCGCTTCGTGGTGGATTTCGCCGGTGGCCCGCTGGCGGGGCTGGCCGCGGATGCGCCGGTGGAGGCCGTGGTCACGGTGGGTGACGCCGCCACGCCGCACCACGTCACCGTCCAGCGCAACCGGTTCAACGGCAGTTGGCGCGTCGCGTTCCTAGTGCGGCCGCCGGCGGAGCCACGCCCCGTGGAGCTGCGCTGCTTCCTGCGGCACGGCGGCGAGGCGCTGTCCGAGACCTGGTCGCACCTTTGGCAGCCATGAATGCCTCCCCTGCCGACCGCGTCGAGCTGGCGATGGTCTTCCGCCCGGCCACCGGCTCGATGGCCGAGTGGAACGAGGCGTATGTGCGCGTGGAGGACTACCTGCGCGCGCACCGGATCCACAACCGGCTCCACCAGAGCCGCCTGATCCTGCGGATCCTGCAGCGGGCGGCGGTGCGCCACGCGGCCGACCCGGCGCTCAGCCCGACCCGGCTTGCGGCGGAGGAGGCCGAGCGGCAGATCGACGAATGGTTCGCCGCGATGCTCGGGGAGCGCGGCGCCCCGGGGGACCGCCGGACGATTGAGGGGCGCGTCGCGCTGCTGCTCTCCGACGGCCCGGGCCACTGGCCCTACGCGTTCCTCGAGTCGGCGCAGATCCCGGAGGAGTTCCGGGCGGCGATGCACGCCGGGGTGTTGCGGGCCGGTCCCGACCTGAAGATTTCCAGTATGGTACCGCGGCCGATCGACCTCGGCCCGATTCCCGAGGCGGCGGGCGACACCATCGAACGCATCGGCAAGTGGCCCGTCCTCCGCGTGCTCTTCCTCTGGGCCTTGCTGTCCGGGGTCCTCGCCGCGCTGTTCCGGCTGACCCGCTGACCCGCGATGCAACCGCACCTGCCAGGCAGGATGGACGACCGCCGGCTCACCCGGCGCCGCTCGCTCTTCTTCACCGCCATCTTCCTCCTGACCAGCGTCGCGACGTGGTTCCTCGCGGATCTGCTCTGGCGCGGAGGGATCACCGCCCTCGAGGGAGCGCTGCTCGTGGTGTTCACGATCCTGTTCGCGCACGTCGCCGCGGGCTTCTGCACCGCGATGGTCGGGCTGTACGTCGTGAACCGCGGCGGGGACCGGGCGCGCATCGACGCCGCGACGGTCCCGCCGGACGCGCCCCTCGCGTCCACCGCGATCGTGATGCCGGTGTGCAATGAGGACGTGAGCCGGGTGTTCGAGGGCCTGCGCGTCGTCTACCGCTCGCTGCAGGAGACCCACCGGCTCGAGCCCTTCGACTTCTTCGTGCTCAGCGACTCCAGCCAGCCGAACCAGTGGATCCAGGAGGAGGTGGCGTGGCTGGAGCTCTGCAAGCAGGTCGACGGCTTCGGGCGGATCTTCTACCGCAAGCGCCGGCACTCCGCGAACAAGAAGGCCGGCAACCTCGGCGATTTCCTGCGCCGCTGGGGCGGGCGCTACCGGTATATGATCGTCCTCGACGCGGACTCGATCATGACCGGGCGCGCGCTGGTCCAGCTGGTCGCGCTGATGGAGCAGCACCCGCAGGTGGGGATCATCCAGACGGCGCCGCGGCTGATCAACGGGGAGACGCCGTTCGCGCGGATGCAGGCCTTCGCGAGCCGGTTGTACGGCGGGCTGTTCCTGGCGGGGCTGAACTACTGGCAGCAGCACGATGGCAACTATTGGGGCCACAACGCGGTGATCCGCGTGCAGCCCTTCATCGAGCACTGCGCGCTGCCGGAACTGCCGGGCAGCGAGCCCTTCGGCGGTCGCATCCTCTCGCACGACTTCGTCGAGGCCGCGCTGATGCGCAAGGCGGGGTGGGGCGTCTGGCTCGCCGCGGGCATCGACGGCACCTACGAGGAGGGGCCGCCGACCCTGATCGACTCTGCCAAGCGCGACCGGCGCTGGTGCCAGGGCAACCTCCAGCACGCGTGGCTGCTCACCGCGGAGGGATTCCGTCCCGTCAGCCGATTCCACCTGCTGATGGGCGTGATGGGCTACGCGTCCTCGCCGCTCTGGCTGCTCTTCATGCTGCTGTGTACGCTCGAAGTCTTCTCGCGCTCGGGCGAGGCCCCGGCGGTGGCGGCGGCGCCCGCGCTGACCTCCCTCGGCCTGCCCCCCGGCCTGCCCAGCGCCTTGGCCCTGTTCGCCCTGACGATGCTGCTCCTGTTCCTGCCCAAACTCGCGGGCCTCGCCGTGACGTGGGGGCGCCCGGACGAGGTGCAGCGCTACGGGGGCCGGGCGCGGCTCGCGCTCAGCTTCCTCCTCGAGTCGGTCGGTTCCGCCCTGCTCGCGCCGATCAATATGGTTTTCCACAGCAAGTTCGTCGTCTTCACCCTGCTGGGCCAAGGCGTCACCTGGCTGACGCAGCGCCGGGGCGCCGAGGACGACGGCACCGATTGGCGCGAGGCCATCCTCACGCACGGGGGCCAGATGCTCCTCGGGTTGGGGTGGGGCGTGTCCGCCTACGTGCTGTCGCCGGCCTTCTTCGCGTGGCTCAGTCCGGTGGTGGTGCCGCTCGTGCTGGCCGCGCCGCTCTCGATTCTGCTCAGCCAGGGCCGCCTCGGCCGCGCCGCCCGGCGCGGGGGTCTTTTCCTCACCCCGGAGGAGACGGCCCCGCCCTACGAGCTCCGCCGGCTCGAGCAGAACCTGGCGGAGTGCTACCGCCACCTCCCGCCGCTTGAGCCGCTGCGCGCGGATTACGGGCTGCTTCAGGCCGTGCTGGACCCCTACGTCAACGCGCTGCACGTCGCGCTCCTGCG
>VHCY01000283.1 GCA_016871595.1 Verrucomicrobiota bacterium | reverse complement strand
CACGTGGTGTTCCTTTCCGGCGACGAGGAGTACCGGGGCGAGGAGGCGCTGCCGATGCTCGCCAAGGTGCTGAGCCAGCGCCACGGCTTCCGCTGCACGGTGCTCTTCGCCCTCGATGCCGACGGCACCATCAACCCGGACAACCAGCGGTCGCTCGCCGATTCGGCCGCGCTCGACTCCGCCGACGCCCTCGTGCTGGCCCTGCGGTTCCGGCAATGGCCGGACGAGGCGATGGAGCGCTTCGTCCGCGCCTTCCACCGCGGGGTGCCGCTGATCGCGCTGCGCACCTCCACCCACTCCTTCAACTTCCCCGCCACGTCCCGTTGGGCCGCCTACGGCTGGAACAGCAAGGCTCCCTGGCCCGGCGGCTTCGGCAAGCACGTGCTCGGCGAGACCTGGGTCACGCACTGGGGCAAGCACAAGGGCGAGGCCACGCGGACGGTCGTCGCCGACGGCGCGGCCGGCGATCCCCTCCTGCGCGGCGTGGGCCCGATCTTCGGGGACAGCGACGTCTACGAGGCCTATCCGCCCGCCGACGCCCGCCTGCTCCTCCGCGGCCTGGTCCTGCGCGGGATGAACCCCGGGGACGCCCCCGCCGACCACCGCAAGCCCCGCGCCACCGACAAGCAGCCGCAGGGGGTCAACGATCCCGCGATGCCCGTCGCGTGGACCCGCCAGTTCCGCAACGAGGCCGGGACGACCAACCGCGTCTTCACCACCACCCTCGGCGCCGCGACGGACCTGAACGACGAAAGCCTCCGCCGGCTGGTGGTGAACGCCGTCTTCTGGGGTCTCGGCCTCGAGGTGCCCGCCGCGGCTGACGTCACGCCCGTCGATCCCTACGCGCCGCGCGCCTACGGCTTCCGCGCGTTTCGCTACGGTCTCCGCCCGGCGGACTACGCGCTGGGCCGCACCGTGCCCGCCGGTGGCACCCCGCCGCCGGTGCCGAAGAAGGCCCCGGCCAAGAAGTGATTTTCCCGTCTCCCCAACCTGACCCACGATGAAATCCGTCCGCCTCCTCACCGCCCTCGCCCTCGCCGCCGTCGCCGCCCGCGCGGCCGACGCCGGCTTCCAACCGATCTTCAACGGCAAGGACCTCTCCGGCTGGGAGGGTAACGCCGACTTCTGGTCCGTCCGCGACGGCGCGATCACCGGCCAGACCACCGCCGAGAAGACCACCAAGGGGAACACGTTCCTCGTTTGGAAGGCCGGTAAGCCCGCCAACTTCGAGCTGCGCGCCCGCTTCCGCCTCACGGCCCAGAACGACAAGAACCAGGCCAACTCCGGCATCCAGTACCGCAGCAAGGTGCTCGATGCCGCGGCCTTCGTCGTGGGCGGCTATCAGGCCGACATCGACTCGACCGGCAGGTACGCCGGGATGCTCTACGAGGAGCGCGGCCGCGGGATCCTGATGTCGCCCGGCCAGACCATCCGCGTCAGCGCCCCGGACGCCGCCGCCGTCGCCGCCGCTCAGGCCGACAAGAAGGCCAAGGGCAAGGCGAAGGCCAAGGTCGAGGTCCTCGGCACCGCCACCAAGCCCGAGGAGATCCTCGCCGCCTACAAGCTCGGGGAATGGAACGAGCTGCGCATCGTCGCGAACGGCCAGCGGCTCCAGCACTACCTCAACGGCAAGCTCTCGGCTGATGTCACCGACACCGACGCGACCGCCGGCGCCAAGGACGGCGTCATCGCCCTCCAGCTGCACCAGGGCCCGCCGATGACGATCCAGTTCAAGGACGTCCACCTGAAGACGCTGCCCTGATCGCCCCCTCCCGCCCGGCCGCGCTCCCCGGCGGCCGGGTGCCGGTTTCCCCTCCGCCCCGGCTTTACGGGCCGGCCCACCCCCACCCCAAACCCTACCCCCGATGCGCCTGTCCCGCCCCTTCCTCGCCCTTCTCGCCTGCGCCGCCGCGTTCCCGGCGGCCCTTTCCGCCCAAACCGCGCCCCCGGCCGCGCCCGGCGCCCCCGCCTCGACCGTCAAGCTGGAGGAGTTCGTGGTGACCGGCGTGTTCAACGCCACCGAAGCCAAAAAGGCCACCACGGCCATCACCGCCGTGGATATGGCGGTGATCGCGGACCAGGTGCCCATCAGCGCGGACGATATCCTCCTGAATGTGGCGGGCGTCTTCGTGAACTCGTCCCTCGGCGAGATCCGCGGGATGGTCTATTCGCGCGGCATCTCGGCCGACAGCAGCGACGGCGCGACCGGCCAGTACTACGTGTCGATGCAGGAGGACGGCCTGCCGCTCACGAACGTCAATTTCGGCAACTACAACGCGAGCTACTTTAACCGCCCGGATGGCACCCTGCAGCGGGTCGAGGCGGTGCGCGGCGGCAGCGCCTCCATCACCTCCTCCAATTCCCCCGGCGGCGCCTTCAACTACATCAGCCGCGTCGGTTCCTCCACGTTTGGGGGCGAGCTGCGCACCCGCTACGGCCTCGAGGGCCGCGGCTCCCCGCACCTCCGCGTCGAGGGCGTGGTCGGTGGCCCGCTGGGCCGCAAGGGCTGGAATTACAGCTTTGGCGGCTTCTACCGCTACGCCGAGGGGCACCGCCCGCCCGACGGCTACCCGATGAACCACGGGTTCAACCTCCGCGGGAACCTTTACAAGGACTACGGGCGCGGCTCGGTTAAGATCTACGGCAAGTACCTCGACGACCGGAACCACTGGTACGAGTACCTGCTCGCCCGCGACCCGCAGGACCCGAAACAGTACCCCGGCCTCAGCCGCTACAGCACCAACCTGTTCCCGAAGACGAAATTCCAATACCCGCGCGAGTCCGACACCACCTTCGCCACCTTCGACTCCGCCGACGCCGTCCGCTCCCGCCAGCGCTCCGCCGGGGTCGAATGGAAGCACGACTTCGGCGGCGGCTGGTCCGTGAACCACAACATCAAGGCCAGCCGCAGCTGGGCCGACTGGAACTCCAGCTCAGGCGTCACCCCGCGGTCCCTCGACTGGCCCAATTTCTTCAGCACGATGGGCATCCAGTTCAGCGGCGGCGGCACCGCCCTGAACGGCCGCGTCCCGCCCGGGCTGTACCAGTTCTACGACCGTCAGACCGGCAACGTCCTCGCCGAGGTGACCTCGAACGGCTCCTACACCGTCAACGCCAACGCGATGGTGCAGGCCGGCCAGGTGGTGCGCTTCGCCAACCTGCCCAACCAGCGGATCCTGCCCAACGCGCTCTGGACGAACAACGGCCGCGTCGCGAACGAGCATA
>VHCY01000282.1 GCA_016871595.1 Verrucomicrobiota bacterium | reverse complement strand
GCCGCGGAGCGCGCCCGGGACGAACGGCGGCGCGTAGGTCATCGCGTCGAGGCCCCTGCCCTGCCCCGGGAGCCCCGGCTCGACGAGGAAGCCGCGGCGGCGGCTGAGGCCGTAGGTCCATTCGGGCGTCGGGTGCTCGGGGCCGAGGATGAACACGACCTCGTCGCGCCGCGGGTGGTGCGTGACGACGCCGCAGCGCGCGCCGTGCGCGGCCTCGTACAGGGTCTCGACGCGGCCGGTCGCGACCTCGACCCGCCCGATGCGCGCCCCGTCGAATTCCCCGCCGGGGCCGCGGACGTCGTAAACGATCCAGCGGCTGTCGGGGGACCAGACGTTGACGTTGGTCAGGACGTGCCCGTGCGGGGCGGAGGTGAGCTGGGTCCCTCCGGCAACCAAGGGAAGGATACTGCCGAGGAACACGGTGGCGAACGGGGCCATCAGCCGAGGGGTGCGGGGCCGCCCCGGCCTCAACGGCCCTCGGCGGCCCAGCGCTTCATCTGGGCGATGTTCGCGATCAGCGTGTCCCGCCCGCCCTCCTTGCCGCCACGGTCCCGGGCGTAGACGCGCATATCGCTGTCGTACATCGCCTCGGCCTCCGGGCCGCGGTCACCGGTCTCGCGCATCCACTGGTCCAGCCGCGCGCGCAGCCGTTCCAGTTCGCCGCGGTGCGCGGGGTCGGCCGCCAGGTTGCGCACCTGCCAGCGGTCCGTGGTCCACTCATAGAGCTCCTCCGCCGGGCGCACGGGACGGAACAGCAATTCGGAGGCGAGGGGGTCGAGCCGGCCGGCGGCGTGCAGGGAACGGAGCGTCTGGACGATGCTCTTGCCGTCCTTGTACGCGTTGGGCTGCAGGTGCGGCCGCTGGGGCAGGAAGTTGCGGATGTAGAGGTAACGCTCCGTGCGCACGCTGCGCAGGCGCTCGACCGTCTCGTCGCAGCGGTCCCGCGCGGCGAAGGCGAACGCGCGCGGCTGGTAGCCGGCGGCCAGCACATTGCGGCCCTGCAGGCCGGCGGGCAGCGGCACCCCGGCGGCGGCGAGGGAAACCGGCACCAGGTCGATCAGCTCGACGAGGTCGTCGCGCACCGCTCCCCGGGGCACTCCCGGGCCGCGGACGATGAACGGCACGTGCGTGCCCTCGTCGTAGAGGAACTGCTTGCCGCGCGCGTGGCTGATGCCGTGGTCGGTGGTGAAGATGACCAGCGTGCGCTCGAGCTCGCCCTCGGCCTCCAGCCGCGCGAGCACCCGGCCGACGTGCTGGTCGGTGAAGCGCACCGCGTCGAGGTACGCCGCCCAATCGCGCAGCAGGACCGGGTCGCGCGGGTAGTACGGCGGGAGGATGACCCGTTCCGGGTCGGTGGCGCCGCCGAGTTCCGCCGCCGCGAGCTCGGCCAGGCGCTTCGCGGCCTCGTCGGTGCCGCCGCGCAGCTTCCCGCCCGCGAGCTGCACCTGCATAAAAAAGGGCTGTCCCGGCCGGCGGCTCGCCCAGTCGGGGCCGTCGTACATCGCCGGATCCCACTCGAAATTATAGTCCGTCTTGCCCAGCGCGGCGACCGCCTTGCGGCCCGCCTTCGCTTGGCCCGTCTTCGCCTGGCCCCCGCGGCCGGCGTCCGGCAGGCCGGAGCCGATCGCGGTGTGGTAGCCCGCGCGCCGCAGCCGCACCGGGATCGGTTCCACGCCGTCGGGCAGCCTGATCTTGAGCTCCCCGCGCCCGCTGCGGTGGTGGTGGGCCCCGATGCTGGTCTGGTACATCCCGGTGATGAAGGCCGAGCGGCAGGGCGAGCACACCGGCGCGGTGGTGAACGCGCGGCTGAAGCGCGTCCCCTCGCGCGCCAGGCGGTCCAGGTGCGGCGTCTGGATGAGCTTCTCGCCGTAGCACGAGAGGTTGGCGGACATATCGTCCACGATGAACCAGAGGATATTGGGGCGGCCGGCATCGGCGGCCCGGGCCAGGCCCGCGGCGGCGAGCAGGGTGAACAGGAGGGCGGGGAGGCGCATAGGGGGAAGAGGCCGGCGGCGGACGGCGCCCCGGCCGACGAATTGTGTTGGGCCACGCGCGCCGGGCCGCAAGTTTCAACGCGTCGCCCGTTCCCCGATGCCCGTCTCCCGCCGCCCCGCCCTACCCCGCCTCCCAGCCCTCGTGTCGCTGCTCGCGCTCGCGGGCTTCCTGACCCCGCCGGCCACCGCCGCCACGCCGAAGGCCGCGAAGAAGGCCTCGCCCCCGAAGGTCGCCGCTTCCCCCGCGCCGTGGGTCGAGGCCGACTTCCCGTTCTTCTCCTCCATCCTCGACGCCCGCGCCGCGGGACCAGGACTGCCCACGGACAACCTCGCCCCGCGCGGCCTCGTGCTGAACCTAGGCGGCGGCCTCTGGGCCGGCTTCGACCCGGACCTGCTCCGGCTCGTCGCCCTCTGGCGCGGCGAGGGCGTCACCGCGGCCGCCCTCGCCCCGGGCTCCTACCACGACATCGGCCGCAAGACGCCCGGCGGCCAGGAGAAACTCCCGCAACTCGCCGGCACCGCCTGGCTCGCCACGGGCGTGCATCCCGGCTGGCAGGCCGCCGGCCCGCTCGACCTCACGGACCCGCGGACGCCGGCCCCGAGCCCCGAGGAGCCGGGCCGCGGGCCGCTGCCGCCGGAGCGCGGCCGCTTCCGCGCCGTCCACCTGCTGCCGGACGGCGCCGTGCTGGAGTACGAGGTCGGGGGCGCGACGGTGCGCGAGCGCTTCTTCGCCGCCGGCACCGCCGCGGAACCCGGGATCGGCCGCACCGTGGAAGTCGGCCCCGGCCCCGCCCTGCGCCTGCTCGCCGGTCGCGCGGCCGCGGGCGTCTCCGTCAGACTCGCCGCGACGCCCGCCCCCGGCGGGGCCGCCCTCTCCGTCGACCAGGGGATGCACGTCGTGGACGTGCCCGCGCGGACCGCGCCGCGGCGTTTCACCCTCCTGACCGGCCCGGGCCCCGCGGCGACCACCCTCGCCGGGGAAGTGCCGGCGCTCGCCGGCCGCAACCGCGCGCGCTGGCCGGAGGAGTTGCCGACGACCGTGAAGACGGCAGAGGCCACCGCGGCGTTCGTCATCGATCCGATCGGCCTGCCCGACCCGAACCCGCGGCGCCGCGCGGTGCGCCCGAGCGACATCCAGTTCCTCCCGGACGGCACCGGCGCCGTGGTCACGCTCGACGGCGACGTCTGGCTGGTGCGCGGCCTGCACGAGACCGCCGGGCAGCCGCGCTGGCG
>VHCY01000281.1 GCA_016871595.1 Verrucomicrobiota bacterium | reverse complement strand
TCGAGCAGAACGGCTTCCTCGTTCGGCAGGCGCGCAAGTACCAGGTCCAGTCGCGGCGGAAGGCGGCGGAGGAGGAGATCGACCTGATCGTGTTCAATCCGGCGTGGCAGCCGGAGGCGCGGCGGCCCGAATTTTTCCTGTTCTCGACCGAGCTGCCCTACATCCACCGGGCGATCGTCGCGGTGAAGGGGTGGCATACCAACGTGTTCACGCCCACGATGCTCAAGAGCAGCCCGGAGATCTTCAATTTCCTGCAGCAGGGGGTGCTCAAGGAAGCCGCGCGGCTTTTCCCCTCGGACCTCCCCGGTGCGGATGCGCAGGGGCTGACCAAGATTCTGGTCCTGCCGAGCCTGCCCACCTCGGAACCGTTCCGTTCCCAGAGCGTGGAGATGCTCAAGGCGGCGGGGGTGGACGCGATTCTCTCGTTCCGCGCGATGCTTTTGGACCTGCTCGACAAGATCGAGATCAACCAGAATTACAGCAAGAGCGACACCTTGCAGGTGATGCGGCTGCTGAAGAATTACGACCTCCTGAAAGATCCCCAGATGGACCTGTTGTCCGGTGGGGTGCGTCGCACCCGTGCCTGAGATGTCCGGCACGATTCATCCCACCGCCCTGATCGAGCCCGGCGCGCGCCTGGGGGTGGGTTGCACGGTGATGGCGCACGCCGTGATCACGCGCCACGCCGAGCTGGGCGCCGGGGTGGTGGTGCATCCCTTCGCGGTCATTGGCGGTGATCCCCAGTACCTCAAGTTCGACCCCGCGACGGTGAGTGGCGTGCGCGTGGGCGCCGGGGCGGTGATCCGGGAGCACGTGACCGTGAACCGCTCGATCCACGCGGGCGGTTGGACGACCGTGGGTGCGGGCGCGTTCCTGATGGCGGCGAGCCACGTGGGCCACGACTGCGAGGTGGGCGACCACGTGGTGCTGGCGAACGCGGCTTTGTTGGCGGGGCACGTGGCGGTGGGGGCGCACACCTTCCTTGGGGGCGGTGCGGCGGTGCACCAGTATTGCCGGATCGGCGAGGGCGTGATGGTGGCGGGCCACGCGTCGCTGACGCGGGACGTGCCGCCGTTCGCGCTGGTGGCGGAGCGGGACGCGGTCATTGGCCTGAACCTGGTGGGCCTGCGGCGCCGCGGCGTGGGGCGGGCGGCGTTGGCGGAGCTGAAGCGGGCGTTCCAGGAGGTTTACTTCACGCCGGGCAACATCCGGGAGGTGGCAGCGTCGCGGCGAGCGGGCGGGGACTTCGCGACCGCGGAGGCGCGGCGGTTCCTCGAGTTCTTCGCGGGGGGGCGGCGGAGTTTCGCCCGGGCGCGGCGGGCGGAGGCGGAGGAGGCCGAGTGAGCGCGGCTCGGCCGCTGGCGTTCACGTGCGGGGATCCCGCGGGCGTGGGCCCGGAGATTATTGCCCATTGGTTAGCGGAACATCCCGTCGAGGCGGCTGGCGTGGCGGTCATCGGGCCGGCGCGCTGGCTCGCGACCCTGCCGCCCGGGGGCCGACGCGTGGCCGTCGGGCTGGAGGAATTCGCGGCGGAGCCGGGCCGACCGACGGGGGAGGGGGCGCTGGTGGCGTGGGCCGCGATGGAGCGGGCTGCGGCCGGGTGCCGCGAGGGAGAGTTCGCGGGGGTCGTGACCGGGCCGGTGAGCAAAGCGGAGCTCGCGCGCATCGGGTATGCGTATCCGGGCCAGACCGAGTTCTTTGCCGCCCGCTGGGGTGGCGAGCCCGTGATGGCGTTCTGCGGGGGCAAGCTGCGGGTGGTGCTCGCGACGTGGCACATCCCCCTGCACGAGGTGCCGCGCCGGCTGGGGCCCCATCTGCTGCGCCGGGCGGCGGCGGCGGCGGACACCCTCTGCCGGGCTGAGGGCGTCGCCGCGCCTCGGATCGGAGTGTGCGGCCTGAATCCCCACGCCGGGGAGGAGGGCCTGCTGGGCCACGAGGAGCGCGATCTTCTTGATCCGGCGCTGGATGACCTCCGCGCCGAGTTCCCGGGGCTCTCGCGCTGCCAGCCGGGCGACACGCTCTTTGCGCGGGCCCTGCGGGGGGAGTTTGATGCGGTGATCGCGCTTTACCACGACCAGGGCCTCGCGCCGCTGAAACTGATCGATTTCGACGAGGCGGTGAACGTGACCCTCGGCCTGCCCCACGTGCGCACCAGCCCCGACCACGGCACGGCGTTCGGCATCGCGGGCCAGGGACGGGCGCGGGGCACCAGCTTCACCAATGCGGTGACCGTCGCGCGGCGCCTGCTGGCGGGGCGGGCCGCGGGGGCCGGCGGCTGAGCCGCCTGTGCAGGAATTGTGAAAAAAGGCGGCCGGCGGGTTTCCGCTGGCGGCGCCGCGCGGGGCGGGAAGGGTGGGGCGCGTAACCCCTCCGCCGATGACCATTTTCCTCGCTGCCCTCCTCGTGTTGTCCGTCGCCGCCGTGGTGCTCACCTGCCGGGCCGTGGCGGACGCCCCCGAGGGCTTCGAGGATGCGGCTGGGTTCCACGCGCTGGTGCCGGTGGCGCCCCGCGGCGCGGCGAGGTTGCCGGCCGGGGCCTACGCGGACCGCGCGGCCTGAGCTGGGCCGATTCCCGCGGCCCGCGCGGGGCCGGGCGATGGCAATTGTCTAGAAACTGTCAAAGGCCGCGCCCCGGGGCGTTCCCGCTGGCGGCGGCGCGGGGCGGGCGCATCTAGAGGGAAGCTGCAACGCTTCCGCCTATGACAACGCTCATCTCCTCCCTGCTGGTCCTCGCGGCCGCCGCCGCGGTGGTGACGTATTTTGCGGTCACCCGCGCGCGGGACGGTCACGAGGACGAACACGGTTTCCACGCCGGTCCGTCGCGCCGCCGCCGGGCCGGTTCCCGGCCGCATCCCCGGGCCGCCCGTTCCCGCCGCCACCGTTGGCTGGCCGCGGCCTGAGCTGGACCGTTTGACGGGGACGGGCTCCGTCAGCCGGCGGGGATTGACCTTGCCCGCTGGACGTGGCACGGCTGGGTCCGCCGGTCGTGCTGGCCGGTGCCCCCGCCCCGATGCCCCCTACCCCTAGTCGTCTCGCCTGCCTGCTGGGCTGCATCCCGGCCCTTGCCTGGGCCGCCGCGCCCTCCGTTCCCGCCGCGCCCGCGCCCGGGGCGCCGCCCGTCGAGCTGAGCCCGTTCGTCGTCAGCACCAGCACCGACGTGGGCTATGCCGCCGAGAACACCCTTGCCGGCAGCCGGTTGAACACCCGCCTGCGTGACACCGCGGGCTCGGTCGCG
>VHCY01000280.1 GCA_016871595.1 Verrucomicrobiota bacterium | reverse complement strand
AAGATCCCCAGCAGTGCCGCCGCGTGGCCGCCGAGCGGGAACGCCCCGCCGCCGGCGAGCGGCACGGGCGGCAAGGTGGCGCACGCCCCCGCGCCTGCGAGGAGCCCGAGGCCGATCCGCGGTTGCCGGCTCCATCCGCCCTCGGCCGGGGGCGCGTGCCGGGCCAGGGCCTGCGCCGGCGGGATCCGCGCCGCCGCCCGCGCCGGACCCCAGCCCGCGATCACGCTCGCGCCGAGGCCCAGGGCAAGGCCGAGCAGCAGGTCGGCCGCGTCCGGCCGCGCGGAGGTCACGCTGGTCGCGTAATAGAGCGCGTTCACGGTCTGACCCACGGCCCGCACCGCGACCTGCGCGCCCGCCCAGCCGAGGGCCACGCCGAGGATTCCGCCCGCCGCCCCCAGCGTCGCCGCCTCGATCAGCCAAGCTCGCCGGATCACCGCCTCCTCCACGCCCAGCGAGCGCAGGACGGCCGTCTCCGCCCGCCGCCGCACCACCGCGCCATCAAGCGCCTGGAAGATCAGGTAGAGCCCCACCAGCAGCGCTAGCAGCGAGAGGACGGTGAGGTTGTAACGGAACGCGCGGGTCATCTCGGCGGCGGTCTCGCGCCGCGCCCCAGGGGTGGTCACCTCCCACCGCGGTCCGGCCCCGGCGAGGCGGCTGAGCAGCGCGCCCACCTCGGCCTGGCGTTCCGCGCGGCGGGGGCCCGCGGCGACGATCACCTCCACGCGGTCCAATTGCCCCGGGCGGCCGGTGAGGCGCTGGAGCTCGGGCAGGTCGACCACGATCAGCCCCGGTGGCGGCGCCACGCCTCCGGCCGCGGCGGGAATCACCCCGGCCACCGGCAGGCGGTGGGTGCGTTCGTGGATCAACAGTTCCAGGACCGCCGGCTGGCCGGGCGGCGGGGCGAGGTCGGGGCTCACCCACGCCTGCGGTCCCGCCCGGAAGCGGTTCCAGAATTCCGCCGCGTCCCCGCCCCGGCCGTCCGTGCCCGCGTCCGCGCCGCCGAGGAGCCGCGCGCCCGGCCCGCCCGCTGCGGCCAGATTCGCGAGTGCGATCAGGTCAAGGCCGAGGACCGTGTAGGCCGGACGGCCGAAACCGGGGGCGGCGTTCTCCGGGGAGGGGGGAGAGGCGGTGGTCTCGACGACGGGCAACAGCTGGGCCGGATGGTCGGCCAGCGCGGCCTGCAGTTCCGCGAGCACGGTCTCCGGCAGGGTCCCGGCCGGCGGTTGCAGCACCCAGTCGCTGCGTCCGGCGAGGGCCTCGGTGAAGTGGCTGAAGCTCGCGACCGCGGCGCGGTTCGCCAGCCGGATCGCGAGGAACACGGCCACGCCCAGCGCCACGATGGCCACCAGCGCCGCCGTCTGCCGCGGCGCGAGCCGGGCGTGCCGCAGGGTGAAGCGCGCGAGCAGCAGCGCGAGGACCGGCCGCGCGCCGCTCATCGCTCGATGGCCCCGTCCCGCAGGCGGATCCGCTCGTGGCAGACCGCCGCCGCCTCCTCGCTGTGGGTCACCAGCACCAGCGCCGTGCCCGTCTCGTCCGACAGCTCCTGCAGCAGCGCCAGCACGCGCGCACCCGCCGCGGAGTCGAGGTTGCCCGTGGGCTCGTCCGCCAGCAGGAGCGCCGGCCGGTGCACCAGCGCCCGCGCGAGGGCCACCCGCTGCTGTTCCCCGCCGGAGAGCTCCCCCGGCCGCGCCGCCGCCCGCGCCTCGAGCCCGACCCGGGCCAGCAGCGCCGCGACCCGCGCCTCCCGCTCCGCCCGTGGCACGCCGAGCAGCTGCAGCGGCAACTCCACGTTCTCCGCCGCGCTCAAGGTCGGCAGGAGGTGGAAGAACTGGAACACGGTGCCGATCCGCTCCCGCCGCAGCCGCGCGAGGCCCGCCGCGTCCGCCCCGTCCAGGGTCCGGCCCTGCAGCCAAACGCGGCCCGCGTCCGGCCGGTCGATGCCGCCGAGGCAGTTGAGGAGGGTGGTCTTCCCGCTGCCGGAGGGGCCGGTCAACGCCACCCGCCGCCCGGCGGGCACGGTGAACGACACGCCGCGCAGCACCGGCCGCCCCCCGTACGCCTTCCGCACGTCCTGCACGACCAGGGCGCCCGCGGCGGCCGGGGCGGAAGGGGAGGGGGACGGATCGAGGACGGGCACCCCCTTGGTACGGGCGAACCGCGCGACGGACGCGATTTTTCCCGGCCGGACGTTGCCTTTCGCGCGGCCCGTCGCAGTGTCACCTTCACGTCCCCCGGGTCGTCTTTCGGATCGTGCCTCGCCCTTTGCCCCCCGCCCTGCTCACCGCCCTCGCGCTGGCCCTGCCGGCCGCGGGGCTGGCCGCCGCGCGCCCGCCGGAAACGCTGGCGACCTACCACTCCGCGGTGCGCCCGATTCTGGAGCGGCACTGCTACGACTGCCATGGTAACGGGATCGCGAAGGGGGGCGTCACCCTCGACGCCTTTGCCTCCGACGCCGAGGTGACCGCCCGGCCGGAGCTGTGGCACGCGGTGCTGCGGAACGTGCAGGCCGGCCTGATGCCGGTGCACGAGGAGGGGATCGCCCGGCCGTCGCCGGAGGAGCTCCGCACGCTCACGGGCTGGATCAAGTACGGGGCGCTGGGCATCGATCCCGCGGACCCCGACCCCGGTCACGTCACGGTGCGCCGCCTCAACCGGGCCGAGTACCGGAACACCATCCGCGACCTGTTGGGCCACGATTTTAACAGCGAGGTGGAGTTCCCGCCGGACGACAGTGGCGGCGGGTTCGATAACAATGGTGAGGTCCTCACGGTCTCCCCGCTGCTCCTCGAGAAGTACCTCGCCGCGGCCGAGACCATCGTCGAGAAGGCCGTCCCGCGCGTGGCCCGTGTCCTGCGGGAGCGCACGTTCCCCGGCCGGGAATTCCGCGCCCCGGGCGGAGGGGGCCCGTCCGGCGACCAGCTCAACGCCCGCCGCGCCGCCACGGTCGCGCGTTCCCTCACCGTCGACACGGCGGACCGCTACCGGATCGTCTTCGAGCTGGAAACGCGGGGGACGTTCGACTTCGACCCGAGCCGCTGCCGCCTGATCGCGCGCGTCGACGGCCGCGAGGTCTTCGCCGAGGAGGTCGCGTGGTCCGAGCGTCGCCCGCTCCGCCGCGAGCTGGAGCTGGAATGGGCCGCGGGCCGCCACGAGGTCAGCTTCGAGGTGGTGCCGCTCGAACCCGCCGCCGCGACGCCCGGGGAGTCCCGCCCGCAAAGCGTGCCCGGCGCCACCAGCGTCACG
>VHCY01000279.1 GCA_016871595.1 Verrucomicrobiota bacterium | reverse complement strand
TGCCCGATTTTGACCACTCCGACCTTGGCCGTCGTGGAATTAGCCTCTAGCTTGTCAGTGTTAGTTGTGAGCATACAGCCGACAGGTTAGCGCCCTGCGCCAGCCTGTCGGCTTCATGTCATCTACACCAGCCCCCTCCATTTCGGACTGAACTTTGGGCGGGATCGGCCCGGGCTCGATGTGGCTGGGGCGCGTCGCCCCGGTCTTCCGGGCTGCACCGCCTGCTGACTCACCCTAGTCCGATGTAGCCGCGGCTTCCCCGGAACGGGGTCAGGCCGTGAATCGCTACTTTCCGACCAGCACTGGATCCGGGCGCCCGGACCCTTCCCACAATTCACGGCCTGGCCGCGTCGCTGGCGCCCGCTGGCGGGAAGCGGGTGCCTTCCCAGCGGGCGACCAGCGCGGGGGCGGTACAGAGGCCGATGACGTTCACGCTGGTGCGGATGGGATCGATGAAGGCGTCGATCGCCAGCAGCAGCCCGAGCCCCTCCGGCGGCAGACCGAAGCTCTGGAAGAGGGCGGCGAGCACCACGAGGTTCGCCCGCGGGATGCCCGCCACACCCTTGCTGGTGAGCTTCAGGGTGAGCAGCATCATCAGTTGCTGCGGCCACGACAACGGGATGCCGGCCGCCTGGGCGATAAAGAGGGTCGCGAGCCCGAGAAAGAGGGTGCTGCCGCACAGGTTCAGGCTGACGCTGAGCGGCGCCACGACGCCCAAAATGCGCCGCGGCACGCCGAAGCGCTCCAGGTTCTCGAGCGTCTGGGGCAGGGCCGCCGCACTGGAGGTGGTGGCGAAGGCGATCAGGAAGGGCTCCCGCACCGCCTGCAGAAAGCGCCGGAGCGGCACCCCGCCCACCACCAGGGCCACGCCAAAGCCCCCGAACAGGAAAAGGAGCTCCGCACCCCAGGAGACCAAAACGAACCGCGCCAGGCCCATCAGGACGCCGGCCCCGCTGCCCGCGACGGTGCCCGCCAGGGCCGCGAAGACGGCCGCCGGGGCCAGGAACATCACCAGATGGGTGAAGCGGAACGCCACCGCCACCACCGCCTCCGCGAGGTCCAGCACCGGCCGCGCCTTCTCGCCCGCCGCCAAGCAGGCCAGGCCGAAGAGCAGGCAGAACACGAGGATCTGCAGCACATCGCCCCGCGCCATCGCGTCGAAGATGCTGGTCGGGAAGGCGTTCACGAGCAGGTCCCGCAGCGACCACGCGTTCACCGCCGGCGGCGCCGCGGTCGCGAGGGCCACGCCCCGTCCGGGTTCAAACAACAGCGCCGCCCCCCACCCGAGCAGGAGGGCCGCGGTGGTGAACAGTTCGAAGAGGAGCAGCGACTTCCAGCCGAGCCGCCCCAGGTCGCCCAAGCTGCCCGCGCCACCCACGGCGCGGATCAGCACCCCGACCAGCACCGGCGCGACGATGGCGCGGATCAGGCGGAGAAAGATGTCGGTCACGATCCCCAGCGAGGAGGCCACGCCGGGGGCCAGGAGCCCGCAGGCGACGCCGCCGGCGGCCGCGAGCAGCATCCATTGGGCAAGGGAAAGGCGCGCCAGGCGTGCCCAAGGGGTCGGGGCGGCCCGAGGAGGGGTCATCGCCGCCGAGCCTTCCGCAAGCCCCCGCTCACGACAAGCCCCGCGTGGTGGCCGCGGACCGGCGGCGCTGATGCCTTCCGCCCCGCGGCCACCCGCTCACGGCACGGGCACGCGGTACAAGTACGCGTCGGAGGTCCAGTCGATGCCCTCGGGCGGCGAACGCTGGAACAGGCGGCTCAGGTTGATCACCAGCTCGCCGGTCGCCCGGTCCTCCCGCACCGCGAAATTGGACAGGGTCAGCTGCGCGCTGTCCCCCGGACCTCGGGTGTCCACCGTCCGCACGGTCTCCCGCCGCAGCAGGCCCGAACGCCGATCGACCTCTCCGACCACCAGCGGGTAACGGGGCCGGTTCCCGTCGGGATTCACCGGCGTGAGGTTGCCGATCCAGTACAGCCGGCCCGAGGAATGGGGCACCAGCTGCGAACAGGAGCTCGGGGAATGGAACTCGGCGCCGTCCGCGTAAGTCCACGGGGCCGCCTCCGTCCACGTGCGGCCCTCATCCGGCGACCACGCCGCCCAGCGGCGGGCGGGCAGGGCCGGCTTCCCGCCATTGGAGCCGCGCAGCACCGCCAGGATCCGTCCGTCCGCCAACGGCGCGAAGGTCGGCTCGTCCAGCCCCCGGGTCGACCGCGCGGGATCACCGCGGATCAGCGCCGAGAGTTCCCAGTCGATGCGGCCATCCGCCCGCCAACGGCCCCGGAGCGCCGCCGCATCCGAGTAGGTGTAGCCGCCGCCCGGATTGTGGTAGGTGCCGTCCGGCCCCTGCGGGGTGATCATCACGGGCACAAGGATCGTGCCGTCCGCGAGCACGATCGGAACGGAGGCGAGGTCGCCCACCATAAAGGCATTGCGGCCGAGGTGGACTCCCGGGAGCGGGTGCTCCCGCGAGAAACCCTCGCCGCGGTGCACCACGGGCTCGTCGACGTCCCACGTCCGGCCACCGTCGGCCGAGACCGCGTAAAACACCTGCCAGCGCCGCATTCCCTCCAAGGGGTCGTCGTTGGGCAGCAAGGCCTCCAGGTAGAAGCGCACGAAGCGGCCCGTCACCGGGTCCGCCACGCCGCCGCGCAGGGCCCGGCGCAACTTCCCGTCGGGCCGGGGCTCCAAGGTCGGCACGCCCAGCGGGGCGGACCAGGTGCGGCCGTGGTCCGCGGAGTGGCGCAGGTACGCCACGTCCACGGTGTCCGAACGGGACATCAGCTGGTGGACGGACAGGAGTTCCCGGCCCTCCGGGCGCGTGTAGTAGGTCGCGGCGAGGACGGCGGTGCCCGCCCCGGGCGAGGCGAGGAACAGCTCGCGCCGCACCTCTCCGCCGGCCGCCGCCCCCGCGAGGGCGAGGGCGGCCGGCAGCAGCAGGGACCAGCACCTCGCCATCGAGCGGCCCGCAGCAGCGGGTGCCCACCGCATCCAAGCTGAAATTGCCTGGCGGGAATTCCGGGGACTTGGAGTGAGAGGATGAAACACTCGATTGACGCGCGATCAGCTCCCCCGCGGAGACGGGAAGGCAAGCCCGGAAACCGCTCCGCGGCCCCGCCCCGCCAGCGGGTGGCGCGCGGGCCCGGAGAAAAGCATCGCCGCGCCGGCCCGGCCCGCCCAAGTACGGGCCGCCGATGAACGACCCGCTGCCTCCCCTCCCGGCCGCGCCCACCCCGGGCCATTACGTGCCCTACAAGGGCGGCC
>VHCY01000278.1 GCA_016871595.1 Verrucomicrobiota bacterium | reverse complement strand
CGGGCCCGGCAACTGGCGGAAATGGCCAAGGTGCCGGCGATCATCGATCTTGCCTGCGATCTGATCCGCTCGGGCCTTTCGGTGCCGATCTTCCTCAATTTCCGGGAATCCGTCCGCCTGGTGGCCGCGGCGCTTGGGGCGGAGGTGATCGACGGGGCAGACGGGGGCGATGCCCATCGCGTGGCTGCGATTGGTGACTTTCAGGCCGACCGGACGCACGCCCTGGTCCTGCAGATCGGCGCCGGTGGCGTAGGCGTCTCGCTCCACGACGTCCGCGGTAAACGCCCGCGGCATTCGCTGCTCTCACCACCGGAAAGCGCCCGCGATTTGATCCAAGCCCTCGGGCGCAACCGCCGCGTCGGTCAGCGCAGCCCCGCGTTCCGGACGATCCTCACGCTCGCCGGCAGCGTCGAGGAAAGGGTCAAGGCGGCGGTCGAGCGAAAGGCCGCGCAGATCGAAACGATCAATGATGGGGATTTGCAGTGCGGTGCCTGAGCGACGTCACTGCCCCGGGGTGAACCCGTCCTCGGTGCCGGTATGCAGTTACGGCCAGCGGGAATCGACAGTTTGCGGAAGCAACAGAAGTGGCCGCTTGCGAGAGTCCCTTGAGCAAATCGTATCGCCGGCATTTTTACACCCTTTTAACCCGCTGCTCATGATCTCCGGCTACGCTGATCACGCCGTACCCAACTCGGCGTGATCAGCCCGAGAAGCATCAGGGCTCTTGCTGCTCTTTCGCTTCGATCAGCGCAGCCAGTAACGCCACCGCTGCATCGACCTCCCTGGCGGAGGCCGTGCCCTGCCGCGCCACATGGCGCCTACGGCCCTCAGTCTTCCACCAGAGGGGAATTACCCGCCATTTTTTCGGGACTGGGCCGATGTGGTCGCCACGGATCAGCGCCTTGGAGGCGAACACGGCGAAGTCTTCAACTCGTCTTGTCAGTCGGATGGTTTTCATCCGAAAAGGCGTGCCTGAAGTCAGGCTCCCTTCCACCGAAACGAGAGTTAGCCGGTGCCATAGGCCGGAAGCGGTCTACCTAAGCCGCCCACTCCGTGCACAGCGTCTAGAACTGAAGGAGAACAGCCTTGGTCGCCTCGTCCTGAAGGTCGGGCGAACACCCAGTTCCCCTGACGCCTGAACCCCAAACTTCCGTCCTCACTCGAACCACACCTTATCCTTGGCATCCAATCGCTTTCTGCCAACAAAAGGCACCATGGAGCCCACTTGGTACGCCGTATTTTTTTTAACGGTCGTCTTGAATGCCGCCTCTCAGGTGCTCCCTAGCCTTCCCGGTACATTAGCGGCTGAACAAACCCAGCCAACAACGGCAGAACAGTCCTACGCATCAAACCGACTGCTCATAAAGTTCACGAGAGATACGACCACCACTCAGATTGAGTCGATTGATAAGACGGAAGGGCTAACGTACATAGAGACTATACGCCTTACTGAAGTAAGGATCTACAGCTATTCCCACGAAGAAGACCCAACAACCATATGCAAAAGGCTGTCCGCGAAATACCCTGAGATCGAATACGCGGAACCAGACGCACTCAGAACAACTTATTCTGTATCGGATCCCAAGTATCCTGAACAGTGGTATCTGAATAACACAGGGCAGACCGTAAACAACAAGTCTGGCCCTGCTGACGTCGACATAAACTGGCCGGAGGCCTATGCGACGCTCAATCCAAGTACCGAGGTAATTGTCGCCGTCATCGACACTGGCGTAGCCGGGCTCCACGCCGACCTTCTTGGCAAGCTTTATGTGAACGTCCGCGAGTTGAACGGGTTCTCAGGAAAAGATAATGATAACAATGGATACATAGGAGATTTTGCCGGTTGGGACTTTTTCTCTTCGCCCGCGAATTCTCTAAGCCTTGACCAAAATGGGCATGGTACGCAGGTCGCTGGGATCATAGCAGCAATGAGTAACGATGGAACTGGCATAGCTGGAATTGCTCCCTCCGCAAAGATAATGCCACTGCGAGTACTGAATCAATTCGGTCAGGGAGGAGCCCCTAAATACGCCAGAGTAACCGATGTTGCGCTAGCCATTTCCTATGCAGTCCTTAACGGAGCAAAGATTATAAACTTAAGCCTAGGAGGATCGCTGTACAGCAAAACCGAACAAGATCTTATTAAGGCTGCAGGAAATTACGGGGTGCTAGTCGTAGCAGCGGCAGGTAATGGAGGAACTGATGGCATTGGGGACAACAACGATTTAACGCCAACTTATCCCGCCTCCTACTTGGCGGGAAACCTAATCGCTGTTGCGGCACAAGACCGCACAGGATCCCTCGCAGGCTTTTCTAACTACGGATCAAACTCTGTCCACTTAGCAGCTCCAGGCACAGACATTCGCGTACCAGACGTGCAGAGGCAGCCCGTCCTTTCCGAGACCTTCGGTACGACCACCGTTTCTGCATGGACCGTTGGACAATCCAACGGAAATCTCTCCACGGACTCGTGGACATTGGCTAGTTACGCTGGGAACGCGTACTTAGTCGATCACAGTCCCCAATACGGCACTTATCTGCCGTACGCCAATCTTTGGGCAAGATCTCCTCTCATTGACTTTTCCAACCGTGTTGGCGCGAGGCTAGTTTTTGACTGCTACCACGACCTGCGCGACGATTTTCTCTGGGTGGAAGTATCCTTAGATTCCGTAAATTGGTACCAGTGGAAAGTAGTTACAGGATCGAGCCTTGGGTTTTCAACTATAGAAACTGATTTATCCGAATTCGATGGCCTGAAAGTGTATGTGCGCTTTAGGATTCAAACGAATGGAAGCAACAACGGAGCGGGCGTTCTCATCGACAATGTCGTAGCTTCGTCTGTTACTGTATACGACACAAATAATCCAGCCTACGTATTCACTCAGGGAACTTCGTTCTCAGCTCCGATGGTTTCCGGTGTCGCAGCTATGATTTTTGGACGACGCCCAGACCTTTCAGTATCTGCAGTTCGAGAAGCAATTCTAGCTGGCACTCGGAAAGTTCCGTCTCTCACTGGTAAAGTTCAGACAGGTGGCATGCTCGACGCAAAGTCGGCTCTTGATAGGGCTCTAGCGATGCCGAGGGCGCCGCTAATTACTCGCCCACCCTCAGAAACATGGGCAACCATAGGGCCAACTCCAGTATCCCTTTCTGTAGAAGCTACGGGAGATGCACCTCTTACCTACGTTTGGAAGAAAGATGGCTCTATCATCGCAAACGCTACAAGTGCCACGCTAAGCTTACCTGCCTCAACTGCATCCGTCGGTAGCTACACGGTGGAGGTTTCCAACGCCTATGGG
>VHCY01000277.1 GCA_016871595.1 Verrucomicrobiota bacterium | reverse complement strand
CGATCTCGTCCCTCGTGCTCCAGCCGGACGGCAAGGCCGTGGTCGGCGGCGCGTTCACCAGCTTCACGCCCAACCTCACCTCGACCGCGGTGCCCCGCAGCTACCTGGCCCGCGTGAACGAGAACGGCACGCTCGACACGAACTACAACCCGTCGCCCAACTCGAACGTCAACGCCCTCGTCCTCCAGGCCGACGGCAAGGTCGTCGCCGGCGGCCTCTTCACGAGCGTCATCCCCAACGCGACCGGCACGCCGGTCACCCGCAACCACCTCGCCCGGTTCAACGCGGACGGCTCGCTCGATACCGGCTACAACCCGAACCCGAACGCGCAGGTCGACGCCCTCGGCGCCGCCGGCAGCCAGCTGGTGGTCGGCGGGGCCTTCTCGTCCCTGCAGCCCGGCGCGGCCGGCGCTTCGGTCGAGCGCTCCGGCCTCGCGCGGCTCAACGCCGATGGGACCGTCGACGGCGCCTTCAACCCCTCGCCCGACGGCGGCGTGCGCACGGTCGCGGTGCAGGCGGACGGGGCGGTCGTCCTCGGCGGGAGTTTCAGCGCCCTGCGCCCGGGCGGCGGCGCCTCCGTCACCCGCAACCGGCTCGCCCGCGTGGCCCGCGACGGCTCGCTGGACCTCGATTTCAACCCCGACATCCGCGGCTCGATCAACGTGGTCTCGGCCCTCGCCGACGGCACGCTCCTGGTCGGCGGCAACTTCAGCGACCTGCAGCTCAGCGGGTCCGTGATCGTCGGCGGCGACTTCTCGGTGATCGGCGGCGTCGGCGCGCGCCACCTCGCGATGCTCAACGACAACGGCTCGGTCGCCACCTCGTTCCAGCCCCGGCCCAACGCGCCGGTGCGCGCGCTCCTCGCGCTCCCCGACGGCCGCGTCCTTGCGGGCGGCGCCTTCACCAGCATCGGCGGCGCCGCGCGCGCCAACCTGGTGCGCCTCAACGCGGACGGCGGCCTCGACGCCGCCTTCAACCCCGCGGTCCCGCAGGCCGTCTCCGCCCTCGCGCTCCAGCCCGACGGCCGGATCCTCGTCGGCCACGCCACCGGGCTCCTGCGCCTCAACGCCAACGGCTCCGCCGACGCCTCGTTCTCCGCCGCGGTGACCGGCCCGGTGACGGGCCTCGCGCTGCAGCCGGACGGCCGCATCCTCGCGCTGCAGGGTCGCACGCTGGTGCGCCTGACTGCCGCCGGGGCCTCCGCCGGCGCCGCGCTCGCGACCGGTGACCTCCGCGCCTTCACGCTCCTCGCCGACGGCGGCATCGTGGTGGCCGGCACCGGCGCGATCACCCCCGCCAACGGCGCCGCCCGTTCCCACCTGCTCCTCCTCGCCCCCGGCGGGGAGGTCGTGACCGCGTTCAACCCGGCGCCCGACGCCGCCGTCACCGCCCTCGCGGCGCAAGCCGACGGCCGCCTGATGGCCGCGGGCCGCTTCCGGGTGATCGGCGGCGTGAGCCGGCCGGCGCTCGCCCGGCTCTCCAGCATTGGCGTCGGTGGCCAGACCCTCGGGGTCGCCGCGAACCGCGGTTCCGTCACGCTCAGCCGCACCGGCCCGGTGGCCGAGGCCTCGGCGGTGGTGTTCGAGCAGTCCGCGGACCTCGTCACCTGGACGGTGCTGGGCAGCGGCGTGCGCGCCGCGGGTGCGGCCGCCTGGCAGCTCGCCGGGCTGAATTTGCCCGCGAACGGCAGCTTCTACGTGCGGGCCCGCGCGATCGTGGCCGGTTCGGCCGGCATCTCGGGCGGCATCCAGGAAAGCGTCCGCGAATTCAACTATGCCAGCCCGGTCCCGGGGCTCGCCATTCCCGGCAGCATCACCACCGCGCCCTCCGCGGCGGCGGCGCAGGCCGTGATCGACGGCGCCACGGGCATCCTCCCCCGTTCCGTGGTCAGCTTGGTGCCCGGCGAGGGCACCGTGGAGATCCGCGTCCAGGGTGACACCGCCGCCGCCGGCGCCGGTCCGGCGCGGCTGGCGAACCTTTCGACCCGCGGACGCGTGGAACCCGGTTCCCCGCTGGTGCTCGGCTTCGCCATCGCCGGCGACGAGCCCCGCCGCGTGCTCGTGCGCGGGGCCGGTCCCGCGCTGGAGGCGTTCGGCGTCAACGGCGCCCTGCAGGCGCCCCGCCTCGAACTGCAACGCACCGATGGCCAGCGGGTGACGGGCAACGAGGGCTGGGGCTCCGCGGCGGACATCGCCCGCGTGGCCGGTGAGACCGGCGCCTTCCCGTTCCGGGCGGGCAGCGCGGACAGCGCCGCGGTCGTCACGCTCGCGCCGGGCACCTACACGATCCAGATCTCCGACGCGCGCGGCGCGGGCGGGGTCGCCCTCGCGGAAATCTACGACGCGGGCGCCGGTGAGCGTTCCCGGTTGGTCAACGTCTCCAGCCTCGGCCGGGCCGGCACCGGTTCCGATGCGCTGATCAGCGGCTTCGTGCTCGAGGGTGGCGCGGCGGCGCGCCTGCTCCTGCGCGGCGTCGGCCCGGGCCTGACGCGCCTCGGTGGCCTCGTGGCCGCGGAGGATCCCTCGCTTGCCCTCTACGACGGCGCCGGCGTGGCGCTGGGCGCGAATGACAACTGGGTGGCGAGCGTGCCGGAGGTCGCCGAGGCGGCCCTGCGGTCGGGCGCCTTCGCGCTGGTCCCGGGCAGCCGCGACGCGGCCGTCCTGGCGACGCTCCCCGCCGGGGTGTACACGGTGCAGGTCAGCGCGGCCGGCGGCGGCCCCGCGCTGCTCGAGGTCTACGAGGTCCGCTACTGAGCGGCCGGCTGGCGCCCCGGTCCCCGGCAGCGGGGGCGGGGCGCCGCGGCGGGCCTCAATACACCTGCTCGGCGAGCAGCTGGAACAGCTCCGCCTCGGTGATGCGCCGCTGCTGCATCGAGTCGCGCTCGCGCAGCGTGAAGGTGCCGTCCTTCTCGATCGTCTCGAAGTCGATGGTCACGCACCACGGCGTGCCGATCTCGTCCTGCCGGCGGTAGCGGCGGCCGATGGCGCCGCCCTCGTCGTAGAACACCGCGTAGTTGCGCTTGAGCTTGGCGTGCAGCTCGCGGGCGCGGGCGACGAGGGCCTCCTTGTTCTTGAGCAGCGGGAGCACGGCGACCTTCACCGGCGCGATGCGCGGCGAGAGCCGGAGGACGGTGCGCTTCTCCACGTTGCCCTTGTCGTCGGTCACGTCCTCCTCGGCGTAACCGGCGCAGAGGATCGCGAGCAGAATGCGGTCGACGCCCACGGCGGGCTCGATGACGTGCGGGACGACCTTCTGCTTGGTGGCCTCGTCGAAGTAGACCTGCGGGACGCCGCTGTGCTGCTGGTGCTGCTTGAGGTCGT
>VHCY01000276.1 GCA_016871595.1 Verrucomicrobiota bacterium | reverse complement strand
AACCGGCTCGGCCTCGCCCGCTGGCTGGTCGATCCGGCGAACCCGCTGACCGCCCGCGTGACGATGAACCGGCTCTGGCAGCACCTCTTCGGCGCGGGCCTCGTCGAGTCAGCCGGCGACTTCGGCGTCACCGGCGCGCGGCCCTCGCATCCCGAGCTCCTCGACTGGCTGGCGCGGCGCTTCATCGAGTCCGGCTGGGACCACCGGGCGATGACGCGGCTGCTCGTGACCAGTGCCACCTACCGGCAGTCCGCCGCGGTCACCCCCGCTTTGTTGGAGCGTGACCCGGGCAACCGCCTGCTGGCGCGCGGCCCGCGTTTCCGGCTCGATGCCGAGCAGATCCGCGACCAGGCCCTCGCGGTCTCCGGGCTGCTGGTCAACCGCCTGGGCGGCCCGCCCGTCCGCCCCTACCAGCCGGAGGGGATCTGGGAGGAGGTGGCGATGAAGGAGTCGACCACCCGCTACTACCAGGCGGACTCCGGCGACGCGCTCTATCGGCGGTCGTTGTACACCCTGTGGAAACGCACCGCGCCGCCGCCGGCGATGGACATCCTCAACGCGCCCAGCCGCGAGGTGACCTGCGTCCGCCGCGACCGCACCAACACGCCGCTCCAGGCGCTGGTGACCCTTAACGATCCCGTCTTCATCGAGGCCTCGCGGCACCTGGCGGCCCGGGCGCTGGCGGGGGCGCGGGCCTTCGACGAGCGGCTCGACGCGATCACGTTGCGGCTGCTGGCGAGGCGCCTCGCGCCGGAGGAACGGGGCATCGTCCGCCGCACCCTCGAAGCGGCGTTGGCCCGTTACACCCGGGAACCCGCGGCTGCGGCGGCCCTGCTGGCGGTCGGTTCCTCGCCGGCTCCCGCCGGGACCCCCGCCCCGGAGCTCGCGGCGTGGACGCTGGTGGCCAGCCAGGTGCTCAATCTCGACGAAACCCTCTGCAAGTGACCCCCGCGTTATGACCCCTCTTCCTCCCGCCTGGCACGATACCTTTTCCGCCTACAACGCGGCGGTGACGCGCCGCCAGTTCTTCCGCCGCACGGGCACCGGTCTGGGCGTGGCGGCGTTGTCCTCGCTGCTTGGTTCCCGGGTGGGGGCCGCCCCGGCCGCCGCGGAACCCTGGCGGCTCGCGCCCCGGGCCAAGCGGGCCATCTACATCTCGCTCATCGGCGCCCCGTCGCAGCTGGACCTCTTCGATTACAAGCCCGGCCTCGAGGCGCGCTACAAGGAGGACCTCAAGGACTGGCTGGCGACCCAGGGCGAGCGCCTCACGGGAATGACCGCGCGGCAGGCCGCGTTTCCCTTGGCCCCTTCACGGTTCAAGTTCGCCCAGCACGGGCAGGGCGGGGCGTGGATCAGCGAACTGCTGCCCTACACCGCGCGGATGACCGACGACCTCTGCATCATCCGTTCGATGCAGACCGACGCCATCAACCACGAGCCGGCCAACCAGCTGGTCTACACGGGTTCAATGCAGAACGGGAAGGCCTCGCTCGGCTCCTGGCTCTCCTACGGGCTCGGGTCGATCAACCAGGACCTGCCCTCGTTCGTGGTCCTGCACGCGAAGCACACCAGCCCCTTCTCCAACGTGCAGGCGATCTCCGCCCGCCTCTGGGGTTCCGGCTTCCTTCCCGGACGCCACGCGGGCGTGTCCTTCCGTTCGGCAGGCGACCCGGTGCTGTACCTCAATGACGCCCCGGGCATCCCGCGGGAATTGCGCCGCGAGATGCTCGACGGCCTGGAGCAGCTCAACCGCCGGAGCTACGAGGCGATCGGGGATCCGGAGATCCAGACTCGGACGCAACAGTACGAGATGGCGTTCCGGATGCAGGCGAGCATCCCTGAGCTCGCGGACCTGACCCGGGAGCCCGAGGCGACCTACGCGCTGTACGGCGAGGAGGCGCGGGTCCGCGGGAGTTTCGCCGCCTCCGCCCTGATGGCGCGCCGCCTGGTCGAACGGGGCGTGCGGTTCGTCCAGATCTTCCACCGCGGCTGGGACCAGCACGCCAGCCTTCCCCGCGACCTGGCCGCTCAATGCAAGGACGTGGACCAGGCCTGCTGGGGTCTGGTGCAGGACCTGAAGCAGCGCGGGATGCTGGACGACACCCTGGTCATTTTCGGCGGGGAATTCGGCCGCACCGTCTACTGCCAGGGCACGCTCACGGAGACCAATTACGGCCGCGACCATCACCCGCGCTGCTTCTCCCTCTGGCTGGCCGGGGGCGGCATCAAGGGCGGCACGGTCCACGGCGAGACGGACGAGATGTCTTACAACGTGGTCCGCGACCCGGTGCACATCCGCGACCTGCACGCGACGATCCTCCACCTGATGGGCATCGACCACGAGCGCTTCGGCTTCCGGTTCCAGGGGCTGGACCAGCGCCTCACCGGCGTGGTGCCGGCGAAGGTGGTCCGCGGGATTCTGGCCTGACCGCGGTTGCGGAACCCGCCGCCCTCCGTTTGATACCGACTGTTGGCGTCAATCCCGCGTTCCCTCGTATGCGCACCTCTCCTCGCGGCCTGATTGTTTCCTCGTTCGCCCTCCTGACCTTCGCGCCCGGCGGGTTCGCCGCCGCCGCGGCCGGCCCGGCGGAGCTGTCCTTCAACGAGCACATCCAGCCGATCCTCGCGGACTCCTGCCTCGCCTGTCACGGGCTGGACGCGGGCTCGCGCAAGGCCGGCCTGCGCCTGGACCGTTTCGAGCACGCGACGGCGCAGCGACCCGACGGGCCGCCCGCCATCGTCCCAGGACGGCCCGACGACAGCCCGCTGATCCAGCGCATCGAGTCGACGGACCCCCGGAAGGCGATGCCGCCGCCCGAGGCCCACAAGACGGTCTCCCCGGAGCAGCGGGCCCTGCTGCGCCGCTGGATCGCGGAGGGGGCGCGCTACGAGGAGCACTGGGCGTTCATCGCCCCTCGCCGTCCGGCCGTGCCCGCGGTGGCCGGGGTCAGCAACCCCGTCGACGCGTTCATCCGGGCCCGCCTCGCCCGCGAAGGGCTGGCGCCCGTGCCGGAGGCCGACCGGCGCAGCCTGCTCCGGCGGGCCGCCCTGGATCTGACCGGGTTGATCCCCGCGCCGGCCGAGGTCGAGGCCTTCGTCGCCGACCAGGCTCCGGGCGCCTATGAGCGGGCTGTGGACCGCCTGCTGGCCAGCCCGCGCTACGGGGAGCACCGGGCCCGGCACTGGCTCGACTACGTGCGCTACGCGGACACCCACGGCATCCACTTCGACAATTACCGCGCCATCTGGCCGTACCGGGATTACGTCGTGCGGTCCTTCAATTCGAACCAGCGTTTCGACTCCTTTGTCCGGGACCAGTTGGCGGGTGACCTGCTCCCCGCGCGGACCATCGACCAACTGGTGGCCACGGGCCTGATGCGCTGCAACCTGACCACCAAT
>VHCY01000275.1 GCA_016871595.1 Verrucomicrobiota bacterium | reverse complement strand
GCCGGTCGCTCCCCCTCATCCTGTTCCCGCTGGTGCTCGCCGCGGCCACGCCGCCCGCCCCGCCCCCGCCCGATCCGGCCACGCTCCCGCCCCCCGCCCGCGTGGTCGTGCCCCGGCTCGAGGGCAAGCTCACCTTCGACGGCGAACTCACGGAGTCGGTGTGGGCCCGCGCCGCCCGCCTCGGCCCCTTCCGCCCCGCCAACGGGCAGGGCGAGCCCCGCGAGGCCACCTTCGTCCGCGTCTGGCACGACGGCGAGGCGCTCTACCTCGGCTGGGAATGCGTCGATGCCGACATCCAGGCCACTTTCACCGCCCGCGACAGCCGCTTCTGGGAGGAAGAGGTGGTCGAGTTCTTTGTCACCCGCGGCGAGCTGACCCGCTACTACGAGCTGCAATGGAACCCGCTGGGCGGGGAGTTCGACGCGATCATCACCAACGACCTCGATGCCCGCGGCGTCTCCCGCTCCTTCAAGGGCGACTGGAGCTACACTGCCAAGGGAATGCGCAGCGCGGTGAAGGTCCGCGGCACGGTGCAGCAGTCGGGCGACCGCGACCAGGACTGGCGGGTGGAGGTGCGGATCCCGTTCACCGACCTCGGTGGCCCGGCGCCGCGCGCCGGCGAGGTCTGGCGGGCCAACTTCTACCGCTTCAACCGCGAACAGGGCCGCAAGGAGGAAATGCTCAGCTGGTCCCCGCCAATGCTCCCGGGCTTCCACCAGCCCACCCGCTTCGGCTTCCTCGAATTCGGCCGCTGAAGCCCGCCCCCGCCGCCCGCGCCACGGGCTTCGGTCGTGACACCGCCGCGCCGACCCGCACGGTGAACGGAATGGCAACCCCGCTGACCTCCGCGCGCCTCGCCGCGGGCCGCATCCTCCGCGAACCCCCCGGCGCCACCGCGGGTTACTGGGCCGGCTGCCCCGGCGTGTGCTTCGATCCCGTCGAGCGCGTCTGGTACCTCACCTACCGCCTGCGGCGCCCCCGCGGCGTCGTCCCGGACCGCGGCGGCGAGGTCCGCATCGCCCGCTCCCCCGACCTCGAACGCTGGGAGGACGTCCTGGCCATCACCAAGGACCGCTACGCGTCCGCCTCCATCGAACGCAGTTGCCTCCACCGCGGGCCGGACGGCCAGTGGCACTACTTCACCAGCTACGTCCACCCGGACGATGGCCGCTGGTGCACCGCCGTGCTCCGCGCCCCCACGGTCGCCGGATTGGACCCGGCCCGCCGGGAGATCGTCTTCACCGGCCCGCCCCTCGGCCTCGAGGGCGTCAAGGACCCGTGGATCCTCGCGGTCGATGGCGTCTACCATCTGTTCCTGAGCGTCGCCCACCCGACGCCGGCCACGGGCGACGGGTCGCACGCGAGCCTGGACATCTTCAACACGGGCGAATGCACCTCGGCGACGGCGCTCGCGACCTCGCGGGACCTGCGGCGCTGGGACTGGCAGGGACTGGTGCTGGCGCCGGGCGCGGGGGGCTGGGACCGCTATTGCCGCCGGCTCAATTCCGTCGCGGCGCTGCGGGGGGCCGATGGCCGGCGCCGTTACCTGGGCTTCTTTGACGGCAGTGCGAGCCACCTCGAGAACTACGAGGAGAAATGTGCCCTGGCCGCGTCGGACGACCTGCGGCGCTGGACGTCCCTCTCGCCGGCGGCCCCGGCCTTCACCAGCCCGCACGCCTCGACCTCCCTGCGCTACCTGGATGCGCAGCCCGGGCCCGATGGCCGGTGGCACCTGTTCTATGAGTTCGCGCGGGCGGACGGGGCCCACGACCTGCGTTACCTACCGTGCACCGAGGCGGAATTGGCGGCGTTGCTCGGCTAATCAGGCCAGCCCGCGGCCGGCGGCCGTTTTGGGGGTTGCCTCGCGGGCGGGCGGTGGTCGTTTTTTCCCCACCCCGATGCCCCGCTTGTTCCCCTACAGTCCCGCCGGATGGGTCCGCTTGGCCGTGGGCCTGGCCTGCGCGGGTTCAGCCGGCGCCGCGGAGGTCCCGGCGGGGGACGCGAAGGCGGCGGTGACCGCGCGGGTGGACGCGGAGTTTCCCGCCTTGGAGGCGATCTTCCACCACTTGCACGCCAACCCGGAGCTTTCGTTCCAGGAGTTCGAGACGGCGGCCCTCGTGGCCAAGGAGCTGCGGGCGCTGGGGCTCGAGGTGACCGAGAAGGTGGGCAACACCGGCGTGGTCGGCGTCCTCCGCAATGGCCCCGGCCCGACCGTCCTGTTGCGGGCGGATATGGACGGCCTGCCGGTGAAGGAGCGCACGGGCCTGCCGTGGGCCAGCCGGGCCGTGGTGCGCGATTTGGCGGGGCGGGAACAGCCGGCGATGCACGCCTGCGGCCACGACCTGCACGTGACCGGGCTCATTGGCGCGGCGCGGGTCCTCGCCGCCGAACGGTCCCGCTGGTCGGGCACCCTCGTCTGCGTGGCCCAGCCGGCCGAGGAGATCGTGGCGGGCGCCCGGGCGATGCTGCGGGACGGCCTCTATACCCGGTTCCCTCGGCCGGACTTCGCGCTGGCGCTGCACGTGTCCTCCTCCCGCCAGGCGGGCGAGATCGGCTACGTCGACGGCACCCCCTACGCGAGCGTGAGCTCGGTGGATATCGTGGTGCGGGGCGTGGGCGGGCACGGGTCGCAGCCGCACACGGCGAAGGATCCCATTTTGCTGGCGGCCCAGATCATCACGGCCCTGCAGGGGATCGTGAGCCGGGAGGTGAAGCCGGGGACGCCGGCCGTGGTGACCGTGGGCACGATCCAGGGCGGGACCAAGCGCAACATCATCCCGGACGAGGTGCGGCTGGAGCTGACCCTGCGGAGCTTTGACCAGAAGGTGATGGCGCAATTGGTGGCGGCGATCCGCCGGATCTGCGCGGGGACGGCGGCCGCGGCGGGAGTGCCGGAGGACCGGTTGCCGGTGGTGACCGTGTCGCCGGAGTCGGCGCCCGTGACGACCAATGATTCCGCGCTGGTGCAGCGCCTGGCGGGAGTGTTCCGGACCTGGTTCGGGCCGGAGCGGGTCACGGCGGCGTCGCCGTCCACGGGCGCGGAGGACTTTGCCGAGTACGGCCGCACCCAGCCGGCGGTGCCGATCTTCATCTGGAGCGTCGGGGCCGCGGATCCCGTCCGGTATGCGGCGGCGGCGCGCGGGGGACCGTCCGCGCCCGCGAACCATTCGCCCGAGGCCGTGTTCGTGGCGGATCCTACCTTGCGCACCAGCGTGGCCTCTTTGGCGGCCGCGGTCCTCGAGCTGGCGCCCCGCCGCTGAATCTTCCTTTTCCTTCCCCAATGCCCTCCGCTCCCCTCAGCCGCCGTCACTTCCTCCAGCGCGCCGCGCTGGCCAGCGCCCCGTTGCTCCTGCCCGCCCGGGTGTGGGCCCAGGCCACCGCCCCGCGCCGCCGTTACACCGTCGGCTGCA
>VHCY01000274.1 GCA_016871595.1 Verrucomicrobiota bacterium | reverse complement strand
CATCCGCACTCCCGCTCACCCCGGCCTGACCGGCGAGGGTCGTGACGATGCCGCCGGGGGCGATCTTGCGGATGACGTGGTTGCTGGTATCGGCGACGTAGAGGTTACCCGCGGCGTCCACGACCGTGCTGGTCGGGGAGTTGAACCGGGCCGCGGCGCCGGTGCCGTCCGTCGTGCCCGCGACTCCGGCCTGACCCACATACGTGGAAACCACGGTTCCCACCACGAGCGAGAGGGAGGCCGAGAGGCTCTGCGCGGAACCCGAGGTGTTGGTCGCGACCGCGCGGAACGCGTCGCCGCTCATACTCGAGGTCGGGTTCAGCACCGTGAGAGTGCCGGTGGTGACCCCGCTGTAGGTGGTGTCGTTCACCAAGTCAAAAAAGGCCGCCTGGCCCGCGGGCAGGCGCTGCCAGCGGATGGTGGGCGTCGGGTTGCCGGTGGCGGCGACGGTGAAGGTGGCGACCTGGCCGGGTGTGAGGGAGACGTTGGCGGGTTGGGCGGTGATGATCGGGGCCAGCGCCACCGGGGAAACCACGAGCGAGAACGCCTGCGTGGCGGCAGGGAGGATCCCATTGCTGGCCGTGATGACCAAGGCGTACGGAGAGGCCGCGCTGGACCCCAACGCCGGGGTACCGGACAGAACGCCCGAGGACGAATTCAAAGTCACGCCCGAGGGGAGCGTGCCGCCGGTCACGGAATACGTCATGGTGGAGGGCGAGCCCGTGGCTTGAACGGTGAAAGTGCCCGCTTGGTTTTCCACGAAGGTAACGGTGGCCAGACTGGTGAAGGCGGGAGCCTGCGTGACGGTCAGGAGGGCGTCCGCGGAAGTCGCGGGGGTACCGACCCCACTGCTCACCACGACGCGGAACCGGTCCCCGGAATCGGCGAGCGCAGACGGGGAGACGGTGAGGGTGGCAGTGTTGGTGCCCGTGTATTTGCCCCCCTCGGGGAGCGCCGAGAACGAAAGGGCGCCGGCCGCCTGGCGTTCCCACTGGTAGGTGAGCGCGCCGCCCCCGTTGGCCGCAGCGACCACGGAGAACTGGGCGGGGGCGCCGGCCGCGACCGTGGCCGCCGCAGGGGCGGTGGAAATCGTGGGGCCGGAACTGAGGTTAAGGGTGAAAGCCTGAGGGACCGATCCGGCGGTGTTGGTCGCCGTGATGGTGAAGGTATACGGCGAGCCGGCCGTCGTCGCGGGCGGCGCGGCCGTGATGAGCCCGGCGCTGTTCATCACCGCCACCGACGAGGGCAAAGAGCCGGCCGTGATGCTGAAGGTCGGCGCGGGCGAACCCGTCGCCGTCACTTGGAAGGTCGCAGCGTTGCCCGCGATGAAGGTCGTGCTCGCGGCACTGGTGAACACCGGGGCCTGGGGCGGCAGATTGACGGTCAGGGTGAACGTCTGCGTGCCCGCCGGCGCCGGCAGTACGCCGTTGGAGGCGTTGACCGTGAACGTGTAGGAGCCGACCGCCGGCGGAACACCGAAAAGCACGCCGGTCGCGGGATTCACAAAAAGCCATCCCGGCTGGCCGGAAAGTGAAAACGTCGGCGCCGGGGAACCCGTGCCGGTGAACTGGAACGAGCCGGAACTGCCGAGGGCGAAAGTCGCGCTACTGGCGCTGGTGATCGCCGGGGCGGTGGCGACCGTGGCGCGGCGGATCAGCTGATTATCCCGGTCCGCGACGAAGATGTCCCCCGCGACGTCCAGCGCCACCCCGGTCGGCCGGTTGAAGCCCCCGACCGGACCACCCACGAGCATCGTGAGGGTCGTGGTGTCCCCCGTGGCGAGGACCACCCGGCGGAGCTGGTTGTTGAGGGTATCCGCAACGAGGAGTTCCGTTCCCGCGGTCAACCCGTTGCTGTTTATCGTCAGTCCTTCCAGGCCGCTGAGGGGAGTGGGCGAACCGCCGGTCGCGGTGAGGGTGACGCTCGAGACCTCACCCGAAGCGAGCACCACCCGCCGGACGCGATTGTTGCCACTGTCGGCGACGTAGAGGTTCGCATTGTCCGCGGCCAGGCCGATCGGATTGGCAAACCGGGCGGAGAACGGACTCGCCGGCAGGGAGGCGTCCACTAGGCCTTGAGAGCCCGGCAGATTTCCCGTGGAACCATCCGGCCCGGCGAGGGTGGTGACCGCCCCGGTCGAGATCACGATCTTGCGGATCGATTGATTGAGGGTGTCGGCCACATAGAGATTCCCGCCGGAAATCGCGAGGCCCCGGGGGGAATTGAAACGCGCCGCGGTCCCCACGCTATTGTCCGTACTTCCTGAGGTCCCTGCCGCCCCCGCCAGGACCGAGATGGCCGGCGGCGTCTGCGTCAGATCGATCACCCGGATCACGTGGTTGCCCGAGTCGGCGACGTAGAGCTTGTTAGCGGCAAAGGCCAACCCCCGGGGGCCGTTAAGTCCCGTGGCAATCGTCGACACCACCCGCGAGGCTACCACGATCTTGCGGATCGCATTGTTCGCCGTGTCCGCGACATAAAGGTTGCCGGCACCGTCCGCGACGACCGCGTTGGGGGACGAGAATCTGGCCGCCTCGCCGCTGCCGTCATCGGTACCCGTCGAGTTGTTCTGACCCGCCAAAATGCTCAGGCCGTACGTCGTTTGCGCGCGCGCCGCCCCGGCGACGACGCCGGCGGCCACGACCGCGATCCAGAGCCGCGCCCAACGCGACCCACGATGACTGACCGACCTGACCTGCCCAGCGGGGTTGATGATGTTGTCCATGATTAGAAAAATAAAACCGCGGCGATGCCGTGCCGGAAACGCCACGCGAAGGACTTAGCGACTCGGGCCGACTTATCGCAAGACGCTTGTTGGGGAAAAACGTTGGGCATCGAAATCGCCGGGCGGGCGCGAAAAATGGCGCCGCGCCCACCGCCCTCACCTTGCGAAAAGCGTGCCAACCGCCCCGCGGACCCTGTTTCCCCTCGGAGAACGGCCCCAACGCGCCGCCGTTGGCAGCGCCATCCGGCGGGGAAATTTCCCCAGCCGCCGCCCGCAGCGGCGCCAAAAATCCCCAAACCGCACCCCCTTCCACCGGATCCGTTTGCCTCCGGCGCGCCCACGCCACCAGTGTCCGGCACGCCCCACCCAGCCAATGACCCCGCTTGCCCGCCGTTTCCCGCGCTTTTTCCTGCCCCTCGCCACCGTGGCCCTCGCGTCCGCCCTCCCGGCCGCCCCCGCTCCTCAACCGCCCAACGTCGTCCTCATCATCACCGACGATCAGGGCTACGGCGACCTGGGCCACACCGGCAACCCGGTCGTCCAGACGCCCCACCTCGACCGCCTCGCCGCGGAATCCTCCCGCCTCACGGATTACCACGTCGCCCCGACCTGCTCGCCCACCCGCGCCGCCCTGATGACCGGCCGCTGGACCAACCGCACCGGCGTCTGGCACACCGTCAACGGCCGCT
>VHCY01000273.1 GCA_016871595.1 Verrucomicrobiota bacterium | reverse complement strand
AGGGGGCCCCCGCCCAAGGGTGACGTCCGCAGCGTCACGGTCCGGCGATCGGCCGCCAAGGACGCCGCGAGCACCGTGCCGCCGCCGCCTAGCTGGTAAGCCGCCGTGCGTTCCGCCCCGCCCGCGCCGTCCCCCGCGCACACCGCCTCGTCGAAGCGCACGAGCAGCCGCCCGTCGGACTCCAGCTCCGCCGCGAGCGCCGCGGGCGGGTTCGTCTCCGGCCGCGGCAGTGCGTCGATCCACTCCCGCAGTAGCGCCACGAAGGGTTTGTCCACCGAGTCCGACTCCAACGGCGGCATCCGTTGCCCGATGACATTTCCGCTCAAGCGGTGGAACAGGTCGGAACCATCCGGGTCGCGCGGCGCCACGACGTGCCGGTGTCCGCCCGCATCCGGTCCGACGAGCGGGCCGAAGACGAGGAGTTGGTCCGCGAGCGGCAGGTTAGAGTTGCCCCGCCAGGCGGCCGGGATCGGCGCGGAATTGTGGCAGTGCGCGCAATTGGCGTCGAGGTAGGAGCGGACCTTCGCCTCGGCCCCGGCGGCCGGTGCGTCGAGCGCGGCGTGGCGCCGCAGGTTGCGCGCGGGTTCCGGCCCGGGGGTCGAGTCGAACATCCCTCGGCGGGACCACTCCTCGAGCTGGTTGCGCGGCGCGCCGTCGGGGCCGGTGACGTCGCGGTTGAGCTGGCGGGTCTTCAGCCCGAGCACGTACCCGGCACCCTGTGAATGGCACTGGCTGCAGCTCTCGGAGCCGGAATGCGCCCAGAGTACGCGCGTCCGGGCGCCCTGCTCGTCGAGTCGATCGAGCGTGGAGCGCTCGTCGTCGTTCTCCACCAGCATCGCGTCGCGCCCGGCCGCGTTCCACCGGTAGTTGAGCCCGTAAAAGGCGCCGTCCGCCTGGGCGACGAGCACGCGTGTCTCCAGCCGGGTCGTCTCCGTGGGCCGGCGGGCGTCCTTCACCCAGTCGACCTGCTGCACCAGCACCGTGCCCACGGGGAAGCGCCAGTCGGCGTCCGGGTGGAAGTTGATTCGGCTGCCTTCCGGCAGGGCGATCCAGCGGCGGGCGCGCGCGCCGTTGAGCCACTGCGGCGCGATGACCTCGTAGGGCACGAACCCAGGCGCGGGCTCGAGAGTGGCGAGGTCGGCAAACAGTCCCGTGGCGGAAAGCGCCGCGGGCACGTTGCGGGGCGACGGGGCCCGCTCGGCGAGCTGCTCGATCCGCGTGCGGAGGCCGTGGCGGAGGATGAGCAGCTCCCCCGCGTGGTCGCGGCCGAAGGAGGTGATGCCGCCGACGCCGCCGTGGTAGTTGCGGAAGCCCGGGCCGGTCGCGAGCAGCTCGACGCCGGTGACGGCGACCCGCTCCGGCTCGACGGCGTAGGAGAGGGCCCAGATGCGCCCGTTGGCGAAGTCGGCGCAGACGTACTTCCCGGCGAGCGACGGGTGCCGGCGGCCGCGGTAGACGTAACCTCCGATGACGGAGCGGCCATGCTCGCGGCCGTATTCCCAGACCGGCCCGGTCCAGCGGCCGAGCGGGCGCTCGGGCGCGGGCCGGTAGCCAGGCTGGCCGCCCTCGTGCACGGCCCACTGAAAATTCTGCGGGGCGTGGCCGATCCGCAGGACCTCGATCTCCTCGCGGCGCGCTTGGCCGATCTCGCCGATCCACGCCAAGTCGTCGACCGGATCGTGGGTCATCCGGTGCGGGCTGCGCAGGCCGATCGCGTAGAACTCCTCCAGCGCGCCGGGCGTCCCCACGAAGGGGTTGTCGCTCGGGATGTGATAGTGCGCGGTCGCGCCGTCTTGCGGCTGGCGGCGGATGGGGTGGCTGACCGTGCCGCCCCGCTGGTCCACGTCGATCCGCAGCACTCCCGAGAACAGGTTCAGGTCGATCCGCTGCGAGTTGCGGTAACCGTCCTGTTGGGCGCCCTCGTCGCCCATCGCGACATAGAGGAAGCCGTCGCGCGGGTGGAAGAACATCCCGCCGCCCACGTGGAAGATCATCCGCTTCCGCTGGTGGATCAGCACCTGTTCCGACTCGGGGCGCAGGACGCCGCGGGCGCGGTCCATCGTGAAGCGCGAGACGCGGGTCCAGGTCAGGGTGGTCGGCTCGGGCCGGCCCACGCGCACCGGACGGTCGGTCCAGGAGTAGAAGATGTAGACGTAGTCCCGGTTGGGGGAGCCGGCGCGCCCGTACTCCGGGTGGAAGGCGAGGCCGAGCAGCCCGCTGTCGAAACCGCCCTGGGTCTGCCCGGTCAGGTCGAGCACGACGGTCCGCTCCGGGGAAAGCCGGTCGCGGTCCGAAACCGCGACGACGAGACCCTCGAGCTCGCCGATGAAGAGACGCTCGGTGCCGGGCTCGGGTTCGAGCACCACGGGATTGCGGAAGGTGACGTTGGGAAAGGCGGGCACGGTGGTCCACCGCCCCTCGCCGCCGAATTCGGGCGCGGGCGGGAACGCGGGATGGGCGGGTCGCCCGCCGGCGTCGGCCGCCCGCGCGGGTCCGGGCGGGAACGTGGCGGCGAGCAGCAGCGTGGGAACGAGCCAGCGGCGGACGGTCGGGCAGGGGCGCATCGGGGCGGCGGTCAGAGGCGGCCGTTCAGGCCGAAGTGGAACTGCGGATCGTTGCGGTCGAGGATGGTCCGGGGCCGGCCGTGCACGCCCCAGACCTCCCGCTGCTGGTCGTTGGTCAAATTGTACGCGTCGAGATAGAGGTCGTACGAGCGGTTGAGACGGAAGTTGAGCTTCAGCTCGACGCGGCGCGAGGCCAGGCGGTAGCGGCGGAGGTTGGGCGCCGCGTTGTATGCCATCAGGATCTCGCCGGCCATCCCGTAGGCGGCGCGGAGGTTCCAGCGGCCGTGGATGTAGGAGAGCCCGAGGTTAGCCGCGCTCGGGGTGAAGCCGGGCAGGGTGCCCGTGGTCTGCACCGCGCCGCGGACCCCGTAGTCGCCGCGGGTGGTGAGCCGCGTGTAGTTGGCGAACGCACCGAGCCCGCCCCACGGGCCTGGCAGGAAGGTGAACTGCTGTTGGTACGAGGCCTCGAAACCCTCGACCCGCGCCGAACCGCCGTTGGCCTGCGAGCGCAGCTCGTACCCCGCGTAGTTGCCGTCGAAGCCGTTGTCCGGCCCCGGGCCGATCGCCTGCCCCGCGGTCGGGTAGATGAAGTCGGAGAGGTTCTTGCGGAAGACGCCCGCCGAGAGGAGGCCCACCGGCTCGAAATAATAGTCCACCCCGGCGTCGAGGTTCACCGCGTACTGCGGCCGCAGGCCGGTGTTGTTGACGGTGAGGACGCGCGCGTCGTCGTCGATGTTATCGTTGGGGATGATGCTGGCGAAAGCCGGGCGGCCGATGCTGGTCGAGGCGCTGGCGCGCAGTTGCAGCCCGCGGAGCGGCTCGTGCTTGAGGTGCAGGCCGGGGAACACGTGGCGGTA
>VHCY01000272.1 GCA_016871595.1 Verrucomicrobiota bacterium | reverse complement strand
AGGGTTCCCAGTAGTTGACAGCCCCGCGCGTCTCGTCGAACACGACGCCCCCGTCCGACCACACCGCGCAGGCGAACCGCTCGTCGAGGCACGAGGCGAAGAGCGCCCACTTGCCCCCGTAGGAATGGCCCATCACCCCGATGCGCGCGGGGTCGACCTCCGGCCGTTGCGCCAGCGCGGTGAGGCAGTTGCTCGCGAGGTAGGCGTGGTAGCTGAGCGGCTGGCACCGCGCGCCGCGCAGGTCCGGCTGGTAGGCATCGTCGCCCGGCGTGCCGATCGCGAGGGTCACGAAGCCGCGCCGGGCCAGCTGCAGCGCGAAGTCCCGCTGCACGGGCGGGCCGTCCTTGAAGAAACGCGCCGCCTGCCCCGCGAGCGGCCGGGGCCCAGCGTAGGCCACGCTGACCTCCGGGGCATAGAATGGCACCAGCACGGCCGGCCGCGGCCCCGCGAAGCGCGCCGGCGGGAACAGCAGGAAGCCCGCCTGCATCACGCCGGGGGCGACCTCCAGCTCCACGCGGTGCTGCGTCACGCCGTCCCGGTCCTGCCGTTCCGAGAGCTCGACGCGCGGCCGCGCGACCCGCTCCGGACACGGCCCCATCACGCGATGCCAGTGGTCCAAGATCTCGCGCCGGCGCGCGGGCCACTCCGCGGCCGAGGTGACCCGGCTGCCGTCGTCGCGGAGTAGCGGCGAACGGTACCCGCCGAGCCGGCCCGCGTGCTCGGGGGGCGGGGCAAAAAACGGGCGCAACTCGGACGGCACGGCCGGGCTGGCCACCGCCAGCGCGGCGGGCAGGAGAAGTCCGAAAAGGGCGGTACGGGGCACGGCGGGGAGGCCGGAACTACGCGGGCGGCCCGCACACCGGTCAAGGGAGCAATGCCCGCCGGAGCACCGCCCGCACCGGCGAGCCATCCGCTCCCCGGAGGCGCAGGGGCAGCGCGATCAGCTCGTAGACGCCGGCCTCGACGCCGCGGAGGTCGAGGCTCTCGAGGATCAGCAGCCCCGCGGCGTCCATCCGCCGGTGCCGCGGCAGGTCCTTCGAGGTGAGCTCGTCCACCGAGGGCACATCGAGGCCCACGAGCACCGCGCCGCGCGCGGCGAGCCACGCGGGCAGATCCGGATCCAGGAGCGGCCACGCCGTGGGGAACGCCCCGGGGTCGCCCCAGGCGTCGGTGCGGAACAGCACGCGCGGGGCCGCGGCGATTTCCGCCGCGCCGAGGCCCGCGAGCAGTTCGGCCGTCAGCGCAGCGTGGCCCCGGGCGTCGATCACCCGCGCCGGACCGACGAAGCGTCCGAGGTCGAGCGCGTCGATCGTCGCGCCGCGGTCGTTATAATGGAAGGGCGCGTCGGCGTGGGTGCCGTTGTGGACGCTGAGCCGGAGCTCGCCGACGTTGCAGGAGGAGCCGGCGGCGATGCGCGCGTTGAGGTGGAACGCGGTGGGGCAATCCCCGGGCCAGTGCGGGGAGCCGGGGTGCAGCGGGCGGGAGATGTCGATCAGCATCGGGAAATCAGGGCACCAGCGCGGGCGCCGCCGGAAAGCGGAGGTGGGCGCCGGTCTCGAGGATCCGGCGCAGGCGGGCGACCGCCTCCGCGCAGGCCGCGTACGAGGTGTACAGGGGCGAGGGCGCAAGCCGCAGCAGGTCGGGCCCGCGGAAATCCGGGGTCACACCCGCCGCCTTCAGGGCCTGGCAGAGGCGCCACGCCTCGGGATGGGCCAGCGCCAAGTGCCCGCCGCGCGCCGGATGTCCCCGCGGCGTGACCACCGTGACGCCGTGCCCGGCGAGCTCGGCGTCGATCCGCTCGAGCATCAGGTCCGTCTGCGCGAGGGACTTCGCGCGCAGCGCCGCGATGCCTCCGGCCGCCGCGACCAGCTCCAGCGAGCCGAGCAACGGGGCGAGCGAGAGGAGGTGCGGGGTCCCGATCTGGAGGCCGGCGGCGCCGGCGGCGGGCTCGTGCACGGGCGCCATCGCGAACCGGCGTTCGGGCCGTACGCCCCACCACCCGGCCAGGCCCGGTGGCCGCCCGGCGTGGCGCGGATGCAGGAAGTAGCCGCCGACCGCGCCGGGACCCGCGTTGAGCCACTTGTAATGCGACCACACCGCGAAGTCCGCGCCGTCGCGGGCCAGCGCGTGCGGGACGGCGCCCAGGCTGTGCGAGAGGTCCCAGCCGATCGTGATCCCCGCCGCGCGCGCCTTGCGGGTGATGGTGGCCACGTCGAGCAGTTGCCCGCTCGCGTAGAGCACCGCGGGCAGCAGGAGGAGCTGCACGTCGGGCGTGAGGGCCGCGAGGATGTCGTCGATCCGCAGGACCCGGCCGTCGCGCGAGGGGATCAGGCGCAGGTGCCGCTCGGGATCGAGGCCGCGCAACCGCAGGTGGCTGCGCAGGGCGTAGGTGTCCGAGGCGAAGTTGAGCGCGTCCGCCACGATCACGCGCGCGGCCGCGGCCGGGTCGTAGAGCGTGGCGAGAAGCTGGTGCAGGTTGGGCGTGGTCTGGCCGCCGATGCCGACGTCCACCGGCGCGGCGCCAACCAGCGGGGCGACGCCGGCGGCGGCGCGCTCGGGCAGCTCCAGCCAGGGCGGGTCAGCGCGCGTCCAGCCGTCGATGCCGAGGGTCCGCCATTGGTCCACCACGCGCGCGAGGGCGGCCTCGGCGCGGCGGGACGGCAGGCCGAGCGAGTTGCCATCCAGGTAGATGGCGCCCTCCGGCGCGGGAAACTCCGCCGCCCAGCGGGCCAGCGGGTCGCGGGCATCAAGTTCGGCGGGAGCGGGGGTGGCCACCCCGCGACCCTGCCGCGCGCCGGGGACGGAGGCAACGCGAAGGTGCTGGCACGCGGACTTGCGCGGCGCCGCCCGGCGGGCCAAAGCTCGGCTATGCCCCGCCCCGCCCTTCCCTCCCCGGGCCGCGCCCTCGCCGCGCTGCTCGCCCTCGCCGCCCTGCTGCCCACCGCGGCCACCGCCGCCGGCGCCCGTCCGCCGAACGTGATCGTGATCTTCTGCGACGACCTCGGTTACGCGGACATCGGCCCCTTTGGGGCGAAGGGTTACGCGACGCCGCACCTCGACGGGATGGCGCGCGAGGGGGTGCGGTTCACCAACTTCCACGTGGCGCAGGCGGTCTGCTCCGCCTCGCGCACCGCCCTCCTCACGGGCTGCTATCCCAACCGCGTGGGCATCCACGGCGCCCTCGGGCCGCAATCCAACCACGGGATCCACGCCGACGAGACCACCCTCGCGGAGGTCTTCAAGTCGCGCGGCTACGCGACCGGGATGGCGGGCAAGTGGCACCTCGGCCACCACGCGGCGTTCCTGCCGCCGCGGCACGGCTTCGACGAGTCGTTCGGGATCCCCTACTCGAACGATATGTGGCCGTACCACCCGGAGGCGAAGCCGGGCACCTACCCGCCGCTGCCGCTGATCGAGGACGGGC
>VHCY01000271.1 GCA_016871595.1 Verrucomicrobiota bacterium | reverse complement strand
AACCACCGCCTCGCGCTCTTCACCGATTTGGGCAAGAACGCTCTCGCCGCCTACTTGATCCACATGGTCCTGATGGGCTTTCTTTCCCGCATCGGCCCGAAGGACTCGCCCCTGTGGTATGCGCTCACCCTCACCACCTTCGGTTGCCTGGCCTCGTGGGCGGCGGTCCGCTGGCTCAACGCCCGCAACCTCTTTCTCCGCCTGTGAGCCCCGCGTGGCGTGCGGCCGCGCGACCTGACTCCGAGCCTGCCGCGCCGCGTCACGCGACCCGGCTCACGGGTGAAAACTGGGGGGCTTGACGACTTCGGTATGCTGTCGCTCGCAATGGTATTCTTCCGTTCCCACCGCTCCGGCTTCGGCCGCCGTCCGACTGTGCTCGGACAGGCCGTGGCGTGGTTGGCGAGCGAAGTCGCGGTTTCGGTCGCGTGGTTGAGTTCGCGCAACGTGTCGCGCAGGGCCCGGGCCGCTTCGCGGCGGTTCATGAATCGCGGGGTTTGCAGTCAGGGCGGGACGCAGCGTCAGAGGAAAGGCTGATGACAATCCCGCTCGACGGTTTCCCGACCAACCGCCCGCGCGGCAATCGACGCAGGGCGTCCCAATAAGGCCCGACAGGGCCTGTGGTGCCGCCCGAAGGTGGGTACGGCGCGTGAACGGATCGCGAGGTGGAGGGGTGGATAGGCTCGGTGCTCATGATGAAATCCTCAGCGTTCCTGACGGGGTTTTTTCGCGGAGGAGGCACGGCGGCGGGGCGCGGGCGCGCGGTGGAAGGTGATTTCCACGGTCGTGCGACCTTCGGGTTCGCTCGGCGCGTAGCTCTCGGGCTCAGCGTCGACGAACAAGCCTTCCTTGGTCATCTGATCCCAAGCCTGCTGCAGAAGACTCGGCGTGGGCTGGGTGGGTTTTCCCTCGTTGGGCGAGAAGGAATGGGACGAGGGGTCGGACGGATTGGGTGCGGTGGACATCGTGGCGGGTGGGATGAGTTTCAGCGGATGATCTCGATGGCGGTGCTTTCCCCGAGTTCGCGGAGACGGTGCTGGAGGGCCGGCAGGATGGCTTCGCCCTCGACCTCGACGAAGTGGGAGTCGGCGCCGGGCATGGTGCCGTGGAAGAAGTCCAGTCGCCCGAGGCGGACGCCACTGGCGTCGGTCAGCGGGCCGTGGGCGAGCTTCAGTCGCGAGAGGTACTGGAGGGCGTGTGCCTCGGGTGAATCGTGGATGAGGAAGCGATTCTCGAGGTAGTCCTCCCAGATCCAGTCGTCCACGGGGTCCTTCAGCCACGTGGGGTCATCGGACACTTCTTCTCGTCCGCACGAGGCGAGCCAGCGGGTCACGGCGTCTTCGTCCTCCGGGTCGATCGACTCGTAGTCGGCCAGCCATTCGCGCCAGGAAGGCGCCGAGGGGTATTCGGTGGTCGGGCGTCCGAGAGCGAGTTGCCAGCGGGCGACATCGTCGTCGTGACGTGTGGCGTAGAGCGTATGGCGCGGGGAGGACGGCGCGTCGATCGCCACGGCGGGTTCGGCCGGAAAACGAGCGAGACGCCGGAGAAACGTGGAAGGCAGAAAGCAGGCGCCGATTGCGGCGGCGCCGGAGATCAGAAAGTGGCGGCGGGAAAGGCTCATGGCGCGGGTGGTGGGCTCGCGTTTCAGGCGGCGACCGCGGCGCGCGGGGAATCATCGCCCTGCTCACGGTGCAGTAGCAGGTGCGCGAAGAACGCGTCGCGGCGTTCGCGGGCGACGGCGAGGTCACTGGTGCCGAGGGAGACGGCGACGCGGCGGTCGGCCTTGAACAGTGGCGACGGGCGCAGGCTGTAGCGGAGGAACCACGTGCCGTGGTTCAGGAACAGGTGGTGGCGATCGCCACCCCGGTAGCGCAGGACGGGTTCAGGTGCGTGGATCATGGTGCGGTTGGCCGGAGGCCGGCACACGCACCACGGGGAAAATCATTTGGGAGGAATCCCCACATCCAGCGCGACGACTCGTCGCGCTGCGGCCACCGCGGCTTTTCCCAAGCTCGGTTGGCAGACTCTCGCCCCAGAGGAAAGCCGTGGCGGGAAGTCGTTCATGATGCGAATGCACGGAAACCAGGCAGGCATCCGAAGCTGTCCGTGGCAAGAAAGCAGCTCCGTTCGTAATGGCATAAAGGCGGCCGGGATCGGACGCCCTCCGTTCACTACTGGATCTCGTAAACTTCGACGAGCGCGTCTCCAGCAGGGCTGACACCATCGATTAGAACGGTGTACGCGCCCGGCTCGACCCGCAGCAGAATCGCCGCATCGCGACTGCCGTTGACCAACGGGAATGCCCCAGCCTGCGAGGCCGCAGCGGCTAGATCGGGAGCAGACGTTGCCGATCCCCAATTGTCGTTCGTGGCGATCGCGGTCTGCCCCGAGAACACCGTCAGCTTCGGATCGCTCTGTGCACCGCTCACTCCGAATGCCGAGAGAGTGGGACCCACCGCCCTGATCAGGAAGGTCTTAGCGCCATTCACGCAGACGAAGCCGGCGCTCAGCTGGCTTCCTCCACCTACGGTTCCGCGCGTCGCGATGTTCACGAGCGCCGGCCGCTGCGCCTCGACGAGGACGAACTGAACTGGTGTTGAGCCGAGCAACGCGGCGGTCCCCATCGCAACTCCTGCATCGGGATTGAATGCAAAAATCGCCGGAGTTCCCGACGTCATCGACAGGGTGATGATCCCGTTCGCCAGGGTCCCCGTGCCGCCAACGATCAGGCGACCTAGCGATAGGGCGGTCATGATCACGCGGTTGTTCGGAAGTATCGAGAGCTTCACCTGGGCTACCGTGGCGGTGGCAGTCTGCACCGTAGCTCCGGTGAAGACCCTGGTGCCCGCCGCGCCAAGAGGTGACTGGCGTGCCGCGGTGAAGGGAAGTCCTCCCCACGTGCCGGTGGCGGCGGACTCGTTCAGCGTGAGCACGACACGGAAGTTGAGCGCGCTCGTGCCGGCTCCGGAGCCGGTCAACAGCGGAACGGTCGCGTATTCCATGATGCCGTTTCTTAGGTCGAAAAAGTAGACGTTGGCACTGACCTGCGAGAACGACTCGACGTAGATGTCGCCGTAGCCGGCGATGTTGCCGAGAAACCGGCCGGCCAGCGTGGTTTGCGCTTTGGCGCTCGAGACCAGCAGGAGAATTCCGAGGGCGAGGGTGCGGAGCTTCATGGGGAAACGCTAAGTTAAAGCGGTAAACGTTTTGCGCCCCGTCGTGCCGTAGAGTCAACAGGGATAACCTGCCATAATAAGGCGTGTCGCTCGACGCTATCCGCCGTCAGTTAAAGGTCTTCGGAATCAATCTCCGATAGGGGTATTTACGTGACTCAACCAATCACTACGGATTGTGGTTTCCGAGCGCATCGTAGGTCGTCGGCGCGACTTGGGCCGCTTGTTCCGCCAGTCGGTAAAACAGTTTGCCGCGGTACGCCGAGG
>VHCY01000270.1 GCA_016871595.1 Verrucomicrobiota bacterium | reverse complement strand
GGCGAGGACGGGCCAGACGCCGGGCTGGAGCCGGAGCCATTCGAGGAGCAGCGCGCAGCCGGCGAAGTACTCGTGGGCCATCGGCTTGCTGCTGGGGGCGCCGGCGAGGAGCACGATCTTGGCGAGGCCGGGACGCGGGGCGTCGACCTCGAGCGGCACCCCGGACTGGTCGGTCGGGGAGGCGGCGGCGAGCGGCGCGGCGGCGAGGAGGAGGGCGGACACGAGGCGGGGGAGGCGCATCGGGGGCGGGTCAGGCGAGGAGGTCGTGGACGACGCGGCCGTGGACGTCGGTGAGGCGGTAATCGCGGCCGTCGTGGCGGAAGGTGAGCTGCTCGTGGTTGAGGCCGAGTTGGTGGAGGATGGTGGCGTGCAGGTCGTGCATATGGACCTTGTTCTCGACCGCGAAGTGGCCGAACTCGTCGGTCTCGCCGTAGGCGAAGCCAGGTTTGAAGCCGCCGCCGGCGAGGAGGACGGAAAAGCCGGTGGGGTTGTGGTCGCGGCCGGTGCCGTTGCGCTCGGCGTAGGGCGTGCGGCCGAACTCGCTGCCCCACCAGACGATCGTGTCCTCGAGGAGCCCGCGCGCCTTCAGGTCCGCGAGCAGGCCGGCGACGGGCTTGTCGACCCGGACGGCGTGGTCGAGATGCTTGGGCATATTCGAGTGCTGGTCCCAGGCGGGGTTGTTGGTGTTGTCGGAGTAGTTCACCTGGATGTAGCGGACGCCGGCCTCGGCGAGGCGGCGGGCCATCAGGCACTGGCGGCCGTAGTCGTCGGTGGGTTCCTCGCCGATGCCGTAGAGGGCGAGCGTGGCGGGGGATTCGCGGGAGAGGTCGAGGGCGTCGGGGGCGTGGCGCTGGAGGCGCCAGGCCAGCTCGTAGGAATGGGCGAGGGCCTCGAGCTCGCGGTCGCCGGGGCGGGCGCGGAGCTGGTCGCCGTTGAGGCCGCGGATGAGCTCGAACTGGCGGAGCTGCGCCTCCGGCGAGAGGTCCGGGTGGCGCACGTGGCGGAAGGCGGCCTCGGCGGCCTTCTGGCCGCTGCGCCCGAGGGCGGTGCCCTGGAACACGGCGGGGAGGAAACCGCTGCCGTAGTTGCGCGGGCCGCCGTTGGCGAGGGTCGGGCTGAGGGAGACGAAGGCGGGGAGATTCTCGCTCTCGGCGCCGAGGCCGTAGGTGACCCACGAGCCCATCGAAGGCCGCAGCTGGTTGGTGGCGCCGGTGTGGAGGAAGAGCGTGGCGGGGCCGTGGGCGACGCCCTCGGTGTGCATCGAACGGACCACGCAGTAGTCGTCCGCGTGGCGGGCGAGGTGCGGGAAGAGTTCCGAGACCCAGCGGCCGCTCTGGCCGCGCTGGCGGAACTCCCAGAGCGGCTTCATCACCCGCCCGGTGGCGCCGGCGCCGGTCTTGGCGATCGCGCGCTGGTCGAGGAACTCGAGCATCCGCCCGTCGTTGGCGTAGAGGGCGGGCTTGTAGTCGAAGCTGTCGAGGTGGCTGACGCCGCCGCCCATAAACAGGAAGATGACCCGCTTGGCGCGCGGGCGGTGGTGGCCGGGGCGCGGGGCGAGGGGGTTGGCGGGGCGGCCCGTGGTCTGGGCCGCGAGGCCGGCCAGGGCGAGGAAACCGAAGCCGCAGGCGAACCGGCTGAGGGCCTGCCGGCGGGAGAGGGGGAAGGGAGGGTTCATCGGCGGGTCATTCGAGGTAACGGAAATCCGCGCTGGCGAAGAGCGCCTGCACCAGCTGCGCCCACGCCGCGGCCGCCGGCTCGCCCGGGGGCACGCCGGCCAGGAAACCGCGCGCCAGCGCCACCTCGCCCGCCCGCGGGGGCCGGCCGAGGATGATGCGGCAGGCGTGCGCGAAACGCGCGTCGTCGTCCGCCGCGGGCGTCTCCCGCGCGAGGCGGCCGGCCGCGTGCCGCGCCTGCTCGATCACGAACGGGTGGTTCAGCAGGAACAGCGCCTGCGGGGCCACCGTGGTCGCGTGGCGGCGGGCGAGCGGCGCGTTGATGTCGGCGAAGTCGAAGGACTCGAAGAGGTCCGGGCGGCGGTTGCGGAAGGCGGGCGTGTAGACGCTCCGCCGCAGGTCGGCGAAGACGAACCCGTACTCACTCGCCGGCGGCGTCGCGCCGAGGTTCGGGCCCCCCACCGCGGCGTCGAGCCGGCCCGCCGCCAACAGCAGCGCGTCGCGGATCTCCTCCGCCTCCAGGCGCCGCCGCCGCGCGTGCGACAGGAGCCGGTTCGCGGGATCGCGCTCCGCCGCGCCCGGCGGCGGCACGGACGACAACTGGTAGACGCGGGAGAGCACGATCTCCCGCACGAGCGCCTTCACGGACCAGCCGTCCGCCGTGAACCGCAGCGCGAGGTGGTCGAGCAGCTCGGGGTGCGTCGGCTCCTCCCCGGTGGTGCCGAAGTTGTCCACCGTCCGAACCAGGCCCTCGCCGAGCAGCCAGGCCCAGACGCGGTTGACGGTCACGCGGGCGGTCAGCGGGTGGCCCGGGTCCGCAATCCAGTCGGCCAGCTCGCGGCGCCCGCTCTCGTCGGGCCGGAAGCTCGGGGCCTCGCCGCGGTGGGCGACAGCGAGGAAGCCGCGCGGCACCTTGGGCCCGAGGTTGCGCGCGATCCCGCGCACGCGGATCTCGGTGTCGCCGATCTCCCCGGCCGCCTCGCGCACGCTCATCGCCAGGGGCCGTCGCGGGCCGGACGCGGCGAGCTGCTTCAGCTCCGCCTCAGCCCGGCGCAGTTCGGCGGCGCGCTCCGCGGCGGCGGGATCCGCGCGGGCCGGCGCGGCGGCGGGCCCCTCCCCGCGCGCGTCGAGCGGCAGCAACTGCAGGGCGTCCACGATCACGTGGCCGTCCGTGCCCTCGTTGGAGATCAGCACGTAGCCCTGGCCGTCCTTCTCGAAGCGGAACTGACCCAGCGAGAGCAGGTGCTCGCCGCCCGGCGGGGCCGCGCGCTGGTTGACGGTGACCGTGGCCTCGCCGTCCGCGTGGAGGATCGTGACGGGCACGTTGGAGGCGCGGTTGGCGGCGGCCGTGTAGGCGAGCCGCACCTCGTAGCGCCCGGACTGCGGCAGCGCGGGGGTGAAGGAGACGGTCTTGGCGCCCTTGCCCTCGTTCTCGTCGGTGAGGTACCCCTCGCCAACGTAGCCCGGGGTGGTGCGCGAGGCCTTCCAGGCGCCGACGACGCGGGCCTGGCCCTCGTCGAGGACGAGGCCGGGCAACTCGGTGGCGGCGACGTTGCGGGGCCCCTTCCCGGCCGGGGCGCGCGCGGCGGCGCGGAGCCGGGCGGCCTGCTTCTCGAGGGCGGCGACCTTGGCCTCGTGCGCCGCGACGGCGTGTTCCTCGTCGGGCGGGAGCGGGAGCGCCGCGTCGACCCAGCGGGCCACGTTGTCGGTGTAGTTGTGCAGCGTGTGCGTCCCGCGGAGGATGCCGGCGAGGCCGTAGTAATCGC
>VHCY01000269.1 GCA_016871595.1 Verrucomicrobiota bacterium | reverse complement strand
GGTCAACACCGCCACCCAGGCGAGCGCCATCCCCTCGCGGCCGGCCAGCTCGTCCGGTTCCGCGAGCTCGGAATCCGCACTCTGGAAACCCGCGCCGGACAGGAAATGGCTCGGGGTGGTGATCTGCGGCAGGAGCAGGGCCCCCGCCTGCCGGGCCAGGGCCTCCTGCAACATCCGGCTGGCGAACGCCGACGGCACCAGCACCAACTGCGCGCCAAGGTCCCAAATGCCGTCACGCCGCGGCACGGCGGCGAGAAGCCGGTCCGCGACCGCCTCGGCCAGCGGCCGCTCCCAACCCAGATAGATGCGCTCCGGCGTACTCATCGGGTAGCCTCCACCAGCGACGCCCCCACCCGGTCAGGGACCACAAACTCGGGGTTGGGCGCGGGCGCAGGCATCAGGGAAGGTTAGGGAATGGACGAGAAGCTTACCACGGGGTGTCGGACATCCGCGGGCCGAGACGAGAAAATTCCCCGACAAGCTCGCAGCCTGAAGCCCCCGCTCACGGGGCGAGCGTCAGGCCCACGCCCGGGCCGATCGGCCAGCCCGCCCAAAGGAACCCCAGCAGCAACAGCGTCCACAACGGCAGGAAAGTCAGGGTGTAGGGCGCCATCAGCGACACCACCGAGCCCAATCCCATCCGCGGATCGTGGCGTTGCATGCAAGCCTGTACGAACGGCAGGTACACAAACACCGGCGTGATGATGTTGGTACACGAATCCCCCACGCGGAACACCGCCTGCGTCCCCTCCGGGGAATAGCCCAGCAGGACAAACATCGGCACGAAGATCGGGGCCATAATGGCCCACTTGGCCGAGGCCGAGCTGATAAACAAGTTCACGAACGCCGACAGGACCACGAAGCCCGTCAACAACGGCGCCCCCTCCAAGCCGATGCCGCGCAGGAACCCCGCCCCCGAGATCGCCAGCAACGCCCCGAGGTTGGACCAAGCGAAGTAGCTCAGGAACTGCGCCGCCACGAACGCCAAAACAATGTACGAACCCATCGTCGCCAGAGTGTCCCCGGTGAGCTTGGCGACATCGTGGTCGTTGCGGACGCACCCCGTCGCCACGCCGTAGGCCAGCCCCGGCACGAGGAACGCCAGCAGCACCCAGAGCACCATCGAGTCCAGGAAGGGCCGCAGGCGCTCGACCGCCGTGGCCGCCGTGGGGTCCCGCAGCGGCGCCCCCGGGAGCAGAATCAGCGCCAGGGCAAGCGCCGCCGTGGCCACAAACGCGACCGCCGCCCAGACCAGGCCCCGGCGCTCGGCCGCCGTGAGCGGCCCCGGCACCGCCGCCGCCTCGCCCCGCCACGGCCCCAGCCGCGGCTCGACGATCCGCTCGGTGACCCACGTCGCGGCGAAGGTCAGGAGCGGCGTCGACACGGCCAGAAAGTACCAGTTGCCCAGAAGCTGCACCCGGTAGCCCGGCAGCAGGCGCGAGGCGTCGAGCGCCTCCTGGGTGAACCCCGCCAGCAGGACGTCGATCGTGGAGGGCAGGAAGTTCGCGCTGTAGCCCCCGCTCACCCCCGCGAACGCGCCCGTAATGCCCGCGATCGGGTGCCGGCCGGCAGCCGCGAACAGCAGCCCCGCCAGCGGCGGCAACAGAATGATGCCCGCATCGGCCGCCAGATTCGCGTTGATCGCCGCAAACACCACCGCCGCCGTCAGCCAGCGCCGCGGCAGGCTGGTCACAAAGGCGCGCAGCAGCACGCCCACGAGTCCCGTGGCCTCCGCCACGCCGATGCCGATCATCGAGACCAGCACCAGCCCCAGCGGGGCGAACCCGGTGAAGTTGCGCAGCGCCTCGGTGAACATCCGGCGGATGCCCGCCCCATTCAGCAGGCTCACCGCGGACAAGGTCGATCCGTCCTTCGGGTGCGTGACCGTCCAGCCGAGGCCGGCCGCCAGCGCGCTGGCGAGCACGGTGGCCACCGCCAGCAGGACGAACAGCGTCAAAGGGTTCGGCAGCCGGTTGCCGGCCCGCTCGATCCAATCGAGCAGAAACGCGGACCGGCGCGGCGAGACGGGGGTGGCATCCATCGGGGCGCCGCGACCCAAGCGGCCCGGCGGTCCGGGGTCAACCGGGGGCCGTCCGCGGAGCCATTCCCCCATCGATCATCGCTCCGCCGAACGCCCCCCTCGTCGCGCCTGACCGGGGCGGCGCGCCCCGGAGAAAACGAGCCGCTGCGCGGCCGATATTCCCACGCCGGCGTGCCCTCAACGCTCCGCCGCCCACAGGCGCTCGAGCGCGGGGCGGATCACCCGCGCAAACTCGACGTACGCCGGCGGATGGAAGTGCAGCTTGTCCTTCTGGTAAAGCTCCAGCCGCGGATGGCCCTGCGCGTCCACCAGCACCGGGTTCAGATCGATGAAGTGCCGGCGCGGGGTCGCGGCACAGTAGGCCCGCGCCAGGGCATTGTAATGGTCCACCTGTTCCCAGAGCGGAACCCGGTCCGGGCTCCGGGTCGCGGTCACGTACACGAGATGTGTCTCCGGAAAACGCGCGCGCACCCGCTCCGAGAACTCGCGGAAGCGGTTGAAAATCATGTCCGGGGCATCCGCGTCCTTCGCCTTCAGGTCGTTGCTGCCGCAATAGTACACCACGATGCGGGGCGCGTAGCGCGGCACGAGCTGTTCGAAGCGCGCCAGCTGGTCCCCGGTGCGCGAGCCCCCGAAGGCCCGGTTGCGCACCGGCAGCGGCGCCAATTGCTCCTCCGCCGTGGTCCATTGGCGGAAGATGCTGCTGCCCACAAGGAGGATGCCCCCGGGCGCGAACGGACGCGCGGCATCCTGTTCCGCGAAGGTCCGGAATGAAGGTTCATACTGCTCCCAGCGCCTGGCGGCTTCGTCGGGGGCAGCGGCGCCCAGCGGGAGCGCCAGCAGGGCGAGGAGGAGGCGGAGGGACGGTGGCATCAGGAAAACCAACGGGCGCCGAGCTGGCACAGCAGGGCGCTGACCGGAACCATCGCAAAGCCCCAGAGCAGCATCTGGCGGAACAGGCGCCGGCCATCGCCGCCAGGCGGCAGGCCCGCGACGCACAGGGCCCCGATCGTCGAAAGCGGGGAAACATCCACCAGCGCCGCCCCCACGTTGATGCTCAACGCGATCTGGAGCGGATCCCCGCCGCCCAGTTGCGCCACCAGACCCGGCACCATCGGGAGGAACGCCGGATAGACCACCCCGGAGGTCGAGCTGTAGGTCGAGATCAGCCCGGTCACGAACGCCATCGCCCCGTTCACCGTCCCTGGCGTCGCGAGCCGCGCGAGCAGGCCCGACACCAGGTCGAGGCCGCCCGTCTTCTCCAGCAAGCCCACCAGCACGCTCACGCCCGAGACCATCAGCAGGACGCCCCACGGCACCGAGGCAACCGCCGGCCCGTCCTCCCCGCAACGCGCCAGGATCAGCACCGCCGCCGCGGCGAAGGCCGAGAGGCCGGGATTGAAGCCCA
>VHCY01000268.1 GCA_016871595.1 Verrucomicrobiota bacterium | reverse complement strand
GTCTCGGCGCGCGATTACTACCGGCTCTTCGCCTATTACAACCGCCTCGGCGACCGCGGCCTCGACGGCAACGCCGGGGTCAACGCCGGCCCCGCCCGCACCCTCCGCACGGTCCTCCGCACCGGGGAGGAGGCCGAGCTGCGCGCGCGCGTGGCCGCCCTGCGGGAGTCGCTCGCGCGTCCCGACGCCGCCGTGCTGCGGGCCTGGGCGGAGCGCGAACGCGCCCGGCTCGCCCGCCGCGGCGAGGGCTTCGCCATCCATCCGGTCAAGGTCCGGCAGGCCTCGACCCCCAACCGCTCCGACCTCGGGGTCGAGGATGGCCGCGTGGTCGTGATCCGGCAGGCCGGGGACCTCGCCGCCATCGACATCGCGGTGGACCTCACCGGCGTCCCCGGTCCCGTGACGGGCGTGCGGGTGGTCATCCCGCCCTCGCCGGACCTGCCGGGGGGCGGCTGGGGCCGCGGACCCGTGACGCGCGCCGCGATGGCCGCCAAGACGAAGGGCAAGGGCAAGGCCGGCGCGCCCGCGGAGGAGTTCAAGGGCACGTTCCGCCTGACCGCGCTGGCGGTGTCGGCCGGCGCGGTGGCCGGCGACCAGGTGGACCTGCACCAGTTGCGCGGGTTCGCGGGGGTCACGGCGAGTTCCTGGGATCCCGCGCACCCGCCCGCGGGCTGCCTCGACCCGCGCAACGACGCGGGCTGGTCGCCCGACCTCGCGGCCACCGGCCCGGTCCACCTCACCGCGACGCTCGCCCGCCCGCTGCGGCCGGAGGAGACGCCCCACCTCAACGTGCAGCTCAACTTCGGCGCCGGTCGCTCGCTGCTGCCCGAGCGGGTCGAGCTGTTCGTGATGACCGGCACGGACGACGGCACCGACCTGCCCGCCCCGGTGGTCGCCGCCCTCGGGCGGCCGGGTGGCGAGGACGATCCGGCGGTCGCGGCCGTGCTCTGGGCCCACGCGGCCCGCCACGCCGCCGAGCTGGCCCCGCGCCGCGTGGAACTGGCGAACCTCGAGGAACGCTTCGCCAGCCTCACCGAGCCGATCTCCACGATGGTGATGGCCGTCGCGGACAAGCCCCGCGAGACGCGCATCCTGCACCGCGGCGACTACGCGCAGCCCACGGAGACCGTCACGCCCGGCACGCCCGCGTTCCTGCCGCCGCCGCCGGCCGGCGCCGCGGAGGACCGCCTCGGGCTCGCCCAATGGGTCGTGATGCCGGGGCACCCGCTGACCGCGCGCGTCGCGGTGAACCGCTTCTGGCGCCTCCTCTTCGGCACGGGGCTCGTCGCCACGCCCGCCGACTTCGGTACGCAGGGCGAGTACCCCAGCCACCCCGAGCTGCTCGACTGGCTGGCGCTGGACTTCGTCGCGTCCGGCTGGGACGTGAAGCGCCTCCTCACGCTGCTGGTCACGAGCGAGACCTACCGGCAGTCCGCCGCCGCCACCGCGGAGCAGCTGGACCGGGATCCGCGCAACCGGCTGCTGGCCCGCGGGCCCCGCTTCCGGCTCGGGGCGGAGTTCATCCGCGACCACGCCCTCCGCGTCAGCGGCCTCCTCGTGCCGCGCATCGGCGGGCCGAGCGTCAACCCCTACCTCCCCTACGACCTCTGGCGCGAGGTCAGCCATTACGGGAGCACGCCCGCGACGGCGCAGGTGTTCGTGCAGGACCAGGGGGAGAAGCTCTACCGCCGCTCGCTCTACACCTACTGGAAACGCACCGCGCCGCCGCCGTCGCTCGCCGCCTTCGACGCGCCGAACCGCGAGGTCTGCACCATCGAGCGCGGCGCCACCACCACGCCCCTGCAGGCGCTCGTGCTCCTGAATGACGTGCAGTTCGTCGAGGCGTCCCGCGCGTTCGCCGAGCGCGCGCTGCGCCGGGCGGAGTCCGGGGACGACGCGCGGCTGCGCTGGCTGTTCGCCGAGGGCGTGTCGCGTCCGCCGGCCGCGGCCGAGCTCGCCGTCCTCCGCGGGACCCTCGCGCGGGAGCGGGCGCGTTACACCCGCGATCCCGCGGCGGCGGCCGCCTTCCTCGCCGCCGGGGAATCCCCCCGTGACGCCCGCCTGCCCGCCCCGGAGCACGCCGCCTGGGCCCAGGTCGCGACGCTCGTGCTGAACCTCAGCGAGGCCATCACGCGGAACTGAGCGCGATGGAGAGAGGGAGCGAATGAGCGAGGGAGAGCACAATCCAAGGCGCCGAAAGGTGGTGCGCAGGCACACGGACCTGGAGGTATTCGAGCGCGCCTTCGCCGCGGCGATGCGGGTTTTCGCCGTGAGCAAGACATTTCCCGCGGCGGAACGCTTCGCGCTCACGGACCAGGTGCGCCGCGCGTCCCGCTCGGTGGCCGCGAATCTCGCCGAGGGTTGGCGCAAGCGCCGCTATCCCGCCGCGTTCGTGGCCAAGCTGGGCGACGCCGAGGGCGAGGCGGCCGAGACGCAGGTGTGGCTCCAGTTTGCCGTGAGCTGCGGTTATCTGGCCCCCGAAACCGCCCGTCCGCTTTACTCCGAGTACGACGAGATCATCGGTATGCTCGTCCGGATGATCACCCGCCCCGAGGACTGGACCCTGTAAGTCTCTCCCTCTCCCCGTCCCTCAGTCCCTCCGTCTCTCCCTTTCCCTCCGTCTCTCCGCCTCCCCCGCCACCGCCGCCCCGCCCCTCCGATGCACGCCGCCGAAGCCGAACTGCTCCATCAACTCACCCGCCGCACGTTCCTCGGCCGCTCGGCCCGCGGGATCGGCGGCCTCGCCCTCGGCACCCTGCTCGCCGAGTCCCTCTCCGCCGCCACCCGCGGCCAGACCGGCCTGCCCCACTTCAAACCCCGCGCCAAGCGCGTGCTCTGCCTCTTCCAGAGCGGCGGGCTCTCGCACGTTGACCTCTTCGATGACAAGGCCGCCCTGCACCGCCACGCGGGGCAGGAAATCCCCGCCTCGGTCAAGGGCTCCCAGCGGCTCACCGGGATGACCAGCAACCAGTCCGCCTACCCGGTCGTGCCCCCGCTCCGCCCCGGCCGCCGCTGCGGCGCGCGCGGCACCTGGATCAGCGACCTGTTGCCGCACCACCAGCGCATCGCCGACGAGCTCTGCATCGTGAAGAGCCTCCACACCGAGGCCATCAACCACGACCCGGCCATCACCTTTATGAACACGGGCAACCAGCTGCCCGGTTACGCCAGCATCGGCGCCTGGGTCAGCTACGGCCTCGGCTCGGTCAACGCCAACCTCCCCGCCTTCATCGCGCTGGTCTCGCAGGGCACCGGCAAGAACCCCGGCCAGCCCATCTTCTCCCGCCTCTGGGGGAGCGGCTTCCTCCCCGCCTCGCACCAGGGCGTCGGCCTCCGCCCCGGCGCCCACCCGGTGCTGCACCTCAACAACCCGCCCGGCGTCGACCGCGCCCAGCGGCGCGCCCTGCTCGATGACCTCGCCCGCCTCAACCAGGCCCACGCCGCCGAGCTCGG
>VHCY01000267.1 GCA_016871595.1 Verrucomicrobiota bacterium | reverse complement strand
TGTCCACGCCGATCAGGTCCCCGACCTCGTTGAAGGCCGGCTCCTGCACGTTGCGGTTGCCGCGCGTGAACACCTCGAACCCGGAGCCGTCCAGTTCCATCCGCAGGGTCGCGCCCTCGTTGGGGAAGGCGAAGCGCCGGCCCTCGCGCGAGACGACGTTGCCGCCCTTGTCGCCGATGCTCCAGTAGAGGCGCCCGTCGGGCCCGACCACGAGGCCGTGCATATCGTGGCCCGCGTAGGCGATGTGGACGCCGAAGCCAGTCACGACCACCTCGCGCTCGTCGGCTACGCCGTCATCGTCGGTGTCGCGGAAGCGCCAGACGTCGGGCGCGATAGTCGCATAGAGCCAGCCGTCGTGCCAGAGGACGCCGGCCGCGATGCCGGTCACCTCGGTGTTGAAGCCCTCGGCGAACACGGTGATGCGGTCCGCGGTGCCGTCGCCGTCGGTGTCGCGCAGCTGGTAGATGCGCTCGGAGTGGTGGGTGAGGTCGCGCCAGTCGATGGAGCCGTCGCCGTTGTGGTCCGCGAGCATCCCGCGGGGGGCGCGGAGGCGGCCCGGGGCCAGCTCGCGCTGGTAGAACTCGCGCTTGGCTTCGACCGAGGTCAGGCCGACGTCATCGGGGATCCACTGGGAATGCTCGCGGATGTCGAGGTCGCCGACCTTGCGGCGGGTGGTGGCGGCCACGTAGACGCGGCCGGCCGGGTCGACCGCGCAGGCGACCGGATCGGGGACGTTGATCGCGCCGGACCACTTGTGAAGCACGAGCTCGCCGGTGGCGGGCGCGGCGCGGTCCGGGCTGCGGGTCTGGCGGTCCTCGGCGGCGGCGAGCGGCAGCGCGCCGAGCAGGAGCAGAAAAGCGGGAAGGAGGCGGGGCGTCACGGCGGCGAACGTTGCCCGGCGCGCGCGGGGTTGTCGCGCCCGAAGTGCGGCGGCCGCCGTGCCGGGGGGTTTAGCGCCGCGCGGGGGCCGCCTTGCGGGCGCCGCCCTCGGGGCGCGCCGGCGGGCCGAAGTACGGGTACGCGTCCCACGCGTCGTGGGCGGGATCCGTCCGCGGGTCGCGGGTCTCGCGCATCCAGCGTTCCACGCGCTCCCGCAGCTCGCGGCGCGCCTCGGCGTGCGCGGGGTCGCCGGCGAGGTTGCGCAGCTGGTGCGGGTCCGTGCGGAGGTCGTAAAGCTCCTCCGCCGGACGCCGGTCCAGCGCCCACGCGCGGAACGGCGCGAGGTCCGGGCGCGCCCCGCCCTGCACCAGCAGGTCCTTGAGCGGGGAAAGGTCGACGTCCCCGTACGGCCCGACCGAGTGGTACAACTCCGGGTCGCCAGCGGGCCAGCGGTCGGGGCGCAGGTTCCAGAGGTAGAGGTGGTCGCGGGTGCGGATGCCGCGCACCGGGTAGCTGAGGTCGCCGCGGCGGACGTTCGCGTGCCGTTCCCGCTCGAGGAAGACCGCGTCGCGCCGCACGGCGTCGGGACGGTTCAGGATGAGGTCGGCGAACCCGCGCCCGGTCATCTCCGGCTGCACGGGCAGGCCGGCGAGCTCGAGGAAGGTGGGCGCGAGGTCGGTGAGGCTGATGAACTCGGGCCGCACCTTTCCCGCGGTGAGCCGCCGGCCCCAGCGGACCGCGAAGGGCACGCGCGTCCCCGTGTCATAGCAGTTGGCGAGGCCCCGGGGCATCTGCCAGCCATTGTCGCTAGTGTAGATGACCACGGTGTCCTCGAGGAGGCCGGCCGCCTCGAGGCGCGCGAGGTCCTCGCCGACCGCGGCGTCCATCCGGCCCACGCTGGCATAATACGCGAGCAGCGTGGAGCGGGTGACGGGGTCGTCCGGGAACTGGGGCGGGATGACGAGGCGAGACGCGTCGAGGCCCGCGTGGTCGGCGGGGTCGTAGCGCCAGCGGTGGCGGGCGGTGTCGGTGTTGCCGACCCAGAAGAAGAAGGGGCGGGAGCGGTCGCGCGCGCGGAGGAAGGCGGCGAGGTCCGCGTGCTCGGGGCCGACGGGGTTGGTGGGCCAGCCGGAGTCGCGGAAATTGCCGGGGCTCCAGCCCTTGCCGGTGAAGCCCACGTCGTAGCCGCCGCGGGCGAGGAGGTCGGTGAAGACGACGAGGCTCCGGTCGAAGCGGCTCCACAGGCTCGCGGCGTCCGCCAGCTGGTGGGCAGCGCGGCCGGTGAGCAGGCTGGAGCGGGTCGGCGAGCAGGACGGGACCGGGCAGAACGCGTGTTCGAACACGATGCCCTCGCGCGCGATCCGGTCGAAGACGGGGGTGCGGGCGACCGGGTCGCCGAGCGCGCCGGCGTGCGGCCAGCCCCAGTTGTCCGCGAGGACCAGCAGGATGTTGGGACGCGCCGGGCCGGCGGCGGCTAGCGGGGCGGCAGCCGCGAGGAGCAGGGCGAGCGGCAGGAGCAGACGGGAAGGACGGGACATCGGCATCAGGGGATGGGCGTGGCGCGGGCGGCGAGCTCGGCGGCGAAGGCAGCCACCACGGGGGCGAGCGCGGGTTCGGCGGCTAGGTTGCGGGTTTCGGCCGGATCGGCCGCGTGATCGTACAACTCGCGGGCGGCGAGGGCGCCCGTGGCGAGCTCACGCCACTCGACGTAGCGGTGGCGGTCGTCGCGGAGCGCGCGGCCCATATGGGTGGCCTGGCCGTAGGAGGGGCGCGGGTGCTGGGAAGCGGCGAAGCGGGCGCCGGGGGCGGCGGGATCGCGCAGCTGCGGGACGAGGCTGCGGCCCTCCGTGCCGGCGGGGGGCGGCAGCGCGCAGAGTTCCGCGAGCGTCGGGTAGAGGTCGAGGAGTTCGGCGAGGCCGGGCGCGGCGCCACCGGCGCGGGCGACCCCGGGGGCGGCGATCAGGAGCGGCACCCGGGCATCGAGCTCATAGTTGCTCGTCTTGCCCCAGAGCGCGTGCTCCCCGAGGTGGAACCCGTGGTCGCTCCAGAAGACCACGATCGTCCGCTCGGCCAGCCCGAGGCGCCCGAGTTCGTCGAGCACGCGGCCCACCTGCGCGTCAAGGAAGCTGACGCAGGCGAGGTAACCGTGCCGGAGCTCGGCCACCAGCGCGGGCGGGAGCGGCCCCTCCTTCGGGATGCCGGTGTAGCCGCGGAGCTCCGTGCCGGGATGGCCGGCGAGGGCGGGCGCGTCCGCGGGCGCGGCAGCCGGGGCGGGCGGGGCGAGGCGCGCACGATCGTAGAGGTCCCAGTAGCGGCGGGGCGCGTTGAAGGGCAGATGCGGCTTCCAGAAGCCGACCCCGAGGAAAAAAGGCTCGGGCCGCGCGGCGAGTTCCCGCAGGCGCGCGACCGCGGCGGCGGCGATGCGTCCGTCGAGGTAAGCCTCGTCCGGCACGTCGAGGCACTGCACCGCCGCCCCCTTGGCCCGGGGCGCGGTGGCGTCCGCCGGCCAGACCCAGTCCGCCCAGTGCGGGCCGTCGGCGAACCGGGGCGGCTCGGACCAAGAGGGCGGATCGCTGAAGGGGAACG
>VHCY01000266.1 GCA_016871595.1 Verrucomicrobiota bacterium | reverse complement strand
CCACGGCCACATCAGCGTGAAGGCCGGCGTGGGACCGAAATAGAGGTAGTACTTCCCCCGGTAGAGGGACATATCACCCATCTTGTGGGGCCCGTTCTGCGCCGGGTCGTAAGGGTCCGCGAGCGCGAGCAACTCCGGCGACGGGTCCTTGTCGATGTTCAGCTGACCTTTCTGCCAGCCGCGCACCAGCAGCTTGTAGTAATCGAGATCACCCCAGTCGTCGAAACCGTGGTTCGCTGCCACCACCCAGCGGAACGCCCCCACCACGACCAGCAGCGCGGCCGCCGCCAGCGCGTGGTCCCACCCCCATCGCCCTCGCCCAAGCGCCGATCCGGGAACAGTTGGGGGTAAATCGGGCATTTTCCGCTGACTGACGACGTCAGTCACGCGCCCCGCTGCCAAGGCGAAAGCGGAGCCGCGGCCCACCGGGGCGGTCACAATTTGCCTAGACGGCCCCCCTCACCCCGCCGAACGTGACCCCGCCGGCCTTCGCCGGAACCCCCTATGCCCTGCCCCTGCCCCCTCCGCGACGCTCTCTCCTCCAGCGCGCTCCTCAGCCTCGCCTTGCTTCTGCCGCGGCCGCTGGCGGCGCAGGCCGTCGCTCCGGCCCCCGCCCCGGCCGCGACCGTGCCGGCCCCGCCGGAGGCGGCGGTGCGGCTTTCCCCCTTCGAGGTCAGCACGGACCGCGACACCGGCTTCGCCGCGGCCAGCTCGATGGCCGGCGGCCGGCTCGCGACCGACCTGCGCGACACCCCGGTGGCCTACTCGGTCGTGACCCGGGACTTCATCGACGCCCTGAACCTCGTGGACCTCCAGTCGGCGGCGGAGTGGACCACCTCGAGCACGGTGGCGGTGGACAACGGGCAGCAGAACTTCTTCTTCAACCCGATCCAGTACACCGTGCGCGGAGCGGGCGGCGGGCGGCCGCAGAGGAACTTCTTCCCGCAGTTCAACAACGGGGACTCGTACAACCTGGAGCGCTACGACTTCGGGCGGGGGCCCAACGCGGTGCTCTTCGGCAACGGCTCGCTGGGCGGGATCAGCTCAGCGACGACCAAGCGGGCGCAGACCAGCCGGGCGACGCGGCAGCTGCAGTTCGCGGTCGGCTCGTGGTCGAACTTCCGCTCGACCTTCGACGTGAACCAGCCCGTGGGGGAGCGTTTCGCGGTCCGCGCGGCCGGGGTCTGGGGCGACGCGGGCGGCTGGCGCCTGAAGGACTTCGACAAGCGGCAGGCCGCGTTCCTGACGACGACCTTCCGGCCCTTCCGCGACGGGGAGCTGCGGGTGGAGGGCGAGTACGGCCGCAACTCACGGCAGGTGGCGGTGACGTTTCTCAACGACCGCTTCTCGGGCTGGAACGGGACGACCTACTCGGCACCGCGGGCGGTAACGACGCTGCCGGCCAACGCCAACGCGATCGGGGTCGGCCGCCGGGGAGCCAACTACTTCATCCACCTGCCCTTCACCGCGCCGGACCGGATCTTCAACTACCAGAACGACCCGATCACCCTGCCGGGCGGCAACAGCGCGACCACCCCGATCGCGGGCTACACCTTCGGCACGAACGCCTCCTTCAACACGGCGGGCGCGAACCTCCTGTACGAGATCAACGTGCCCGCGGGACGCTTCGACAACGCGGAGCGCCTCTCCTCCTTCCGGACCCCCGGCGAGGAGTTCACCCTCTCTCCAGACCTGCCCATCCTCACCCAGCGATTCAAGGACCTGCAGCTCACCTACTCCCACCGCTGGGGCAACCTGCACTTCGAGGTCGCGGGCGACATCAACCGCACCGCCGCGATGACCAATGGTGAACCCAACCGCGGCCTACCGAACGTCTACATCGACATCAACCGCGTCCTGCCGGACGGCCGCCCGAACCCGGACTTCCTCGTGCCCTACGGGGACGGCCAGTATATGCGCGCCTTCCGCACCTTCTCGGAGAACAACGTCCGCTCCGCCATCGCCTACGTCTGGCCCACCCGCTTCGGCCACTTCACGGTCAACTCCCTCGCCGGATCGAACAACAGCGAGAACACCAGCGACCACCGCTACCTGAGCGTCGCCCGCGGGACGGACCAGAGATTCTGGGCCTACAGCAATCAGCGCATCCGCATCCGCCGCTACTGGAACAACCCCAGCCGCCCCTCCCCGGACCTCTCGCTGCGGCCCATCACTTATTACGACCCCAACACCGACGCGACCGAGACGCTCCGCCCGATCTGGGCCATCGAAGCCGACCGGCGCGACACCCAGAACATCACCACCAACCGCTTTCGCTACGCGCTCGCCTCGCTCAACGCCAAGTTCTTCTCCGGCCGCTGGGTCGTCTTGGGCGCCGTACGCCGCGATTCCTACTACTTCCAGAGCCGCCAGCAGATCCACCAGGGGGACTACGCGGCCGACTGGCCCGCCACCTACCGGATCCTCCGGCCCGGGGCCCCCGCCGACTACGCCAGCCTCACCTACACGCCGCGGGACACCAACGGTGTGATCGTGGGGCCCCAGCAGGAGGCCGCCATCCGGCCGCGCGATTCCCTCGGCAACCGCCTGCCCCAGTACGCGAACGTCCGCTTCAAGGACGACTTCAACCCGCCGCCCGTGCAGGGCCGCCAGGTCACCCGCAGCGTCGGCACCGTGCTCCACCTGGCCTCTTGGCTGAATCCGGCGGTGAACTTCGCCGAGACCTTCAACCCGCCCGGCTCGATCGTGCGCATCGACGGGCGCTCCCTTGAGCCCACCGTCGCCACCGGCATCGATTACTCGCTCCGGATGGAGCTCTTCGGCAACCGCCTCAACCTGAACTTTGTCTATTACACCACGGAGGAAGTGAACAACACGATCCCCCAGGACGGGCCCGGCTTCTTCAACACCCTCTACGACGCCAACGTGATCGGCGACACCAGCGCGACCGGCCGCAACATCCGCGGGATGGGCCGGCTGCCCAACCAGTACCGCGACACCCGCCTCCGCTCCGGCGAGGGCTACGAGGTTGAGGTCACCTTCAACCCGACCCGCGCGCTGCGCCTCACCGGCAACGTCGGCTTCCCCCGCCTCTTCGAGGCCAACGCCTACCCCGACGTGCGCGCCTACATCGACAAGAACGCCGCCATCTTCCGGCAGATCGCCAACGACGCGGGCGTGCTGATCGGCGCCGACAACGTGGCGCGCGTCGACGAGTCCATCCCCATCAACCAGCGCTCGTCCGACGCCAACGCCGCCGCCACCGCCTACAACAATATCCAAGGCTTCCGCCGGAACATCGTCGACGGACGCCGCCTCCAGCAGGACCAGCCCGTCGCGAACGTCTTCGCCGACTACACCGTCCAGGCCGGCCGCCTGCGCGGGCTCCGCGTCGGCAGCGGCGCGCGCTACCGCGGCAAGCAGATCTTCTGGTCCCGCGTCGAGGACACCATCCCGGACCCGAACAACCCCCGCGTCGCCATCGACGATCCGACCAAGGACGCCTACACG
>VHCY01000265.1 GCA_016871595.1 Verrucomicrobiota bacterium | reverse complement strand
GCGGACCTCGGGACTTCTCCAGTCGGCAAGTCCGCCGCGGAAATGCGCCGCGAGCACTATTATGCGTTCGAGGCCTTGCGCAACGACACCCTCCGCCTTCACTGCGAGGAATTGACCGGGCAAACCGACAACCAACCGCAGCGCCAACGGCACTTCCGCAATCTCTTCCTTCCTGACGAAACCATCGAGACACCCGAGCGCGATATTCGCAGACGGGTCGACGAGATCGACCTGCTCAGCGTCACCACCACCATGGAGGTTGGCGTGGACATCGGCCCGCTGGTCGCGGTCCTGCAGGCCAACATGCCGCCGGAACGCTTTAACTACCAGCAGCGCGTGGGCCGCGCGGGTCGCCGCGGGCAGCGCTTCTCGGTCGCGCTCACGTTCTGCCGTGCCAATTCCCACGACCGCTACCATTTCGACAATCCGGAGGGCATCACCGGCGACATCCCGCCGCAACCCTTCCTTTCGATGGGTCCGGAGCACGCAATTATCGCGCAGCGTCTCGCCGCTAAGGAATGCCTCCGCGAGGTGTTTTTGGGGCTCGGCCGACGCTGGCACGAATATTCTGGCAAACCGGATACTCACGGCGAGTTCGGCCCCGTTGCCAGCATCAACCTATTTGATGTTGCCGCGCAACTCGCTTCCCCGCGACTCCGGTCTATCATTAGCCAAATTTCGGCCGCGCTCGTGCGCGGCTCCCGGGTCCAAGCAGCCGACCTCTCCCGCTACCTCTCCTCGGAACTCGTGCCCCGCATACAAAGGGTCCTGACGAACGTCGAATTCATCGAGCCCAATCTGGCCCACCGTCTCGCCGAGGCCGGTGTGCTGCCCATGTTCGGCATGCCAACCCGGGTCCGCAGCCTCTACTATGGCCCACCCGGCGACGACGACAACTTCAAGTCCATCGATCGCGACCTCGATCTGGCCATTGCAGAATTCTGCCCCGGCGCCGAGCGCACCAAGGACAAGCGGACCTACAAGCCAAACGGCTTGATCGGGAGCATCGTGCCGGCAGGCCATCGCGGCTGGGATTCCGATAACCCGGCCCCTTACCGGAAATGGCAAGTCCGTTGCAATTCCTGCAACAATCTTGAGGAGTTCGATGCGGAGCCCTCCCCGGGCAACTGTCCCGGGTGCGGCGCCACCGAGGTCTCAAAGCAAGAAGTCGTCGTGCCTGCCGCTTTCCGCACCGACGGCGAGGAGTACGATGCGCCGCAGGGAGACAACGCCGGGCGCACCGGCCGGGTGCTCGTCGCGGCGCTGACCCAGCGGGGCGGCGCCGCGCCGTCCACAATCGGCAACTCGATCCTATCCTTTTCCGCGCAGGGCCGCGTCTATCGGATCAACGATAATCAGGGCAAGCGTTACAGCTTCCTGCCCTTGCCGCATTCAAGCGCGAATCCACTAGAGCGCCGGATTCCCGCCCTCGGATACCGTGGTTCGACGTATATCGGTGGTGCCGATCACTGGATCGTCGGCACCGGGGCCGGAGCCGTCGAGGTCGCGCTTGTTGCCCCGAAAACGACCGACATGCTCCGCGTCCAGCCGGCGGCCTGTCCGCCGGGACTCGCGCTGAATCCCACCTTTCAAACCCAAATCCGCGCCGCCTATTATTCCGCCGCGACGCTGCTCGTGCGGGCGGCCGCGCTCGAGCTGGATATTGATTCGGAGGAGATCGAAATCGCCTCCATCCACGGTGGATTCGCCGGGAACCCCGCTGCCGTTGGCGAAATCATGCTGGCGGACCACCTGCCCAACGGGGCCGGCTTCGTCGAGTGGATCAAGAACCACTGGGATGCCCTGCTCGGGGGCATCACCACGCGAACAGGCCGCTTCGCCGGCCGGGCCATCCCCTGCACCTGTAGCTCCGGCTGCTACCAATGCCTGCTTTCTTACCGCAACCGCCCCCTCCACGGCCTTTTGGACTGGCGGATGGGTTACGACCTGCTGTCCGTCTTTCGCGACGCGAGTTATCTCTGTGGTCTCGACGGTGTTTTCACTTCCCCCTCGCTCGCTTCTTGGCCCGCCGAAGCCACGCGGCTTCGTGACCGCATCTGCACCGCTTTTCCCGCCTATCTGCAGCGCGTCGATGACTTTCCGATCCCGGCCTTTCGCGACGCCCGCGGGACAACACTCTTTCTCCTGTCACATCCGCTTTGGGCTCCAGTGGCCGCCACCGGCTCCGTTGTCGCCTCGGCCCGGGCCGCCGCTTCGGGAACTTATGCTCAGGTGCGACTCGTCAATACGTTTGACCTCGCCCGCCGAATGGCTTGGTGCTGGCAAAAGCGAAACCTCCTTCCCGTTGTGCCGCCGACCACCGGAGGCGCCGCCCCGGCCGCCAGCGCGTCCGCGCCGGCCCGCTGCACGAAGCTGCCGGTAGAGCCCGAGTTCACGCTCGCTGCACCCCCGCGAGGAACCCCGGTGCGGCGAAGGCCATCGTTCCGGCGCTTGGCTGCCGGCGAGCCCATCTCAATCACCCGCCAATACCTCGTGCACCACGAAGGTGGTGAATATTTTGTGGCCCGCGTCAGCCCGCAGGCCGGTGCTACGGGCGGGACCACCTATCGCGTCCAACCCCTCAATCCCTGGGATGGCGTGGCCCCTTTCACCGCCGACCGCAACGACATCGAGGCCGAACTCAACAGTGACTCCACACCATGGCCAGAATGATCCCAGATGTGCCCGAGGGCTCCATAGAGAACTCCGGCGAAAAAGAAGCCTACCGCCAACTCCGAGACCAGCTCCCGAGGAACTGGGTAGTTCGTCATCACTACCCCGCCTGCTGGATGAACGGTTCCCGCCTGCGCGAGCGAGAGGGTGACTTCATCGTCCTCGCTCCGGGCAAGGGAATCATGTTCCTCGAGGTCAAGGGTAGCCATGGCTATGCTTCCGAGGCAGGGATCTGGTATCGCCTGAAGGCCGATGGGTCCCGCGAACTTGCGGACAACCCGTTCGAGCAGGTTTCATCCTTCATGCACCACGTGATCAAGAAGCTATGCAGCGAGGTTTTCCGCTGCAACAAGGCCTCTTTCCCTGGCGCATTTGGCCATGCCGTGATGTATCCCAAGGGCAAGGTGGAGGGCCCTCTGCCGTCGTCCAAAGACCCCATGATCATGATCGCCTACCGCGACATGCCGCACCTCCGGGACCGCCTCGAGGCGTCCTTTAAGGCATGGGACGACGGCACCCGGGGTCAGCTGTTTTCCCCGGAGGTGATGTCCAAGGTGGAGAAATTCCTGACCGATGACTGCAGGCTCGTTCCGGTTCTCGCCGCGTCGGTTGACGATGCCGAGCAACGGATCAAAGAATTGACCGAGCGCCAATATGTCGCGCTGCGCGGGATCTTGGGCCAGCCTCGCGTCCACGTCCGCGGAACTGCCGGCTCGGGAAAAACCATCCTCGCCGGATGGACCGCGCAGGCGTTCGCCGACAAGGGTCAGCGCACTCTGCTGGTTTGCTTTAACCGGGTTCTGGC
>VHCY01000264.1 GCA_016871595.1 Verrucomicrobiota bacterium | reverse complement strand
ACGGTGGATTTCCGGAAGGACGAGGCGACGTTCCGCGACGGTCTGGGCAAGTTGCCGGCGATCGCGGCCGCGTTGCGCCGGGCGGGGGCCGACCGCGTCGGCACCTGGCTTTCGCCCAGCCACGCCGAGCTCACCTACCGGGCCAACTTTGACCGCCACGCCGCGCGCCTGCGCGAGGTCGCGCGGGTCCTCGGCGAGCACGGGATCCGGCTGGGGCTCGAGTATGTGGGCACCCAGCTCCTCCTGGTCGGCCAGCGTTATCCGTTCGTCCATACCCTCGCCGAGACCCGGGAGCTGATCGCCGCGATCGGCACGGGCAACGTGGGCCTCGTGCTGGACACCTGGCACTGGTGGACCGCCGGCGACACCGCGGAGGAGCTGCGGGCGCTGCGGGCGGAGGACGTGGTGAGCGTGGACCTGAACGACGCGCCGGCGGGCGTGCCGAAGGCGTTGCAGAAGGACAACGAGCGCGAGCTGCCGCTGGCGACGGGGGTGATCCCGGCGGCGCCGTTCGTCGGGGCCCTGCGGGCGATGGGTTATGCCGGGCCGGCGCGGTGCGAGCCTTTCAACGCCAAGCTGAACGCGCTGGACAACGACGCGGCGTGCGCGGCCGTGCTGCCCACCCTGCGGGCCGCCCGGGCGCTGGCCGGCTGAGCGCCGCGGCGCACGCGGATTTGCCTTGGGCGCCGCCCGGGGCTTCGCTTCACCCTTTCGAATGTCCCTCTCCCGCACCCTCGTCAAAGACGCCCTCCTCGCGACCGGCCCGGCCGACGCGATCCTGCTGCAGGGCTGGGTCCGCACCCGGCGCGATGCCAAGGGATTCTCGTTCGTGGAGCTGAATGACGGTTCCTCGCTCAAGGGCATCCAGGTGATCGCCCCGGCGACCCTGCCGAATTACGCGGCGGACCTGCCGCGGGCCTCGACCGGCGCGGCGGTGGAGGTGCGCGGGCGGCTGGTGGCTTCGCAGGGGGCGGGCCAGAAGTGGGAGGTGGTGGCCGAGACGCTGACCATCGTGGGCGAGGCGGACGCGACCTACCCGCTGCAGAAGAAGGGCCACACCCTGGAGTTCCTGCGCGGGATCGCGCACCTGCGGCCGCGCTCCAACCTGTTCGGGGCCGTGTTCCGGATCCGCAGCCGCCTGGCGTACGCGGTGCACCAGTTCTTCCAGGAGCGGAGCTTCGCGTACGTGCACGCCCCGATCATCACCACCAGCGACTGCGAGGGCGCGGGGGAGCTGTTCCGCGTGACCACCCTCGACGCCTCGCACCCGCCGATGACGGAGGCGGGGGACGTCGACTTCCGCCAGGACTTCTTCGCGCGGAAGGCGTACCTGACCGTGAGCGGCCAGCTGGAGGCGGAGGTGTTCGCGTGCGCGCTGTCGAACGTCTACACCTTCGGCCCGACCTTCCGGGCGGAGAACTCGAACACCTCGCGGCACGCGGCGGAGTTCTGGATGATCGAGCCGGAGATGGCCTTCTGCGACCTGGAGGGCAATATGGCGCTGGCGGAGGCGTTCGTGAAGCACCTGATCCGCGACGTCCGCCAGCACTGCGCGGGCGACCTGGAGTTCCTGGGCAAGTTCGTCGACCAGGGCCTGCTCGCGCGGCTCGACTTCGTGCTCGAGCGGCCGTTCCAGCGCTGCAGTTACACCGAGGCGATCGAGTTGCTGGCCAAGTCGGGCCGGCAGTGGGAGCACCCGGTGGTCTGGGGTGACAACCTGCAGAGCGAGCACGAGCGGTACCTGGCGGAGGAGCACTTCAAGTGCCCGGTGACGGTCTACAATTACCCGCGGACCCTGAAGCCGTTCTATATGCGGGTGAACGAGGACGGGCGCACCGTCCGGGCGATGGACCTGCTGGTGCCGGGGATCGGCGAGATCATCGGTGGGAGCCAGCGCGAGGAGCGCCTGGAGGTGCTGCGGGAGAACCTCGCCCACCATCAGCTGCCGGAGAAGGAATACTGGTGGTACCTTGACCTGCGGCGCTACGGCACCGTGCCGCACGCGGGCTTCGGCCTGGGCTTCGAGCGGATGCTGATGTTCGTGACCGGCGTGGCCAACATCCGGGATGTGATCCCGTTCGCCCGCACGCCCGGTTCGGCCGACTTTTGAACCTTATGGAAACCCGTTCCCTTGCCGCCCGGCTTGGCGCCTGCTGGCCCGGCCTGACCCTTGCCCTGCTCACGGTCCTGTTCGGCCAGGCCATTGGCATCGCCTTCGGGGCGGCCGAGGACGCGATGAAGGCGCGGCTCCGGGAGGACGCGGCGGCCGTGACCGCGACCCTGTACAAGGGTGATCCCGCGCTGGCCAAGCCGGTCGTGGACAAGGCGTGGGTGTACGTGCAGCGGGCGCACCTGCACGCCGGGGCGATGGGGACGACCGCGCTGGTCCTGATCGTCCTCTTGGCAGCCTTGGACGCGCCGCGGGGCCTGACGCGCCTCGTTGCGTGGGCGCTCGGGGCGGGCGGGCTGGCCTACTCGGTGTATTGGCTCTGGGCGGGATTCCTCGCGCCGGGACTGGGCAGCACCGGGGCGGCGAAGGCGCGCCTCGCGTGGCTGGCCTTGCCGTCGTCGGGCGCGTACGTCGTGGCCACCGCGGCGGCGCTCGCGCTGCTGATCGCGACCGGCCGCCGTCAGGCCCGCGCCGGGAGTTGAGGGAGGCCTCAGGCGCTCCTTGAAAAACAGAAATCCGTTTCTGTTTTTCAAAACCGCCCGGCCCGGCCGGAAAGCGGCCGGGGCGTTTCCCGCCGCCGATTCCCGGCTGGATTTCGCCCGGGCTCCCGTTGCATCCTCCCGCCCCCTCTTGCCCCCCACCCCTTTCCCTATGCGTCTGCCCCTCCCGCTCCTCGCCGCCCTGCTTGGCCTGCTGCCCACCCTCCCCGCCGCCGCCGCGGCCCCCCGCCTCCTGCTCGAGGCGGAAAGCTTCCGCAACGCGGGCGGCTGGTCGCTCGACACCCAGTTCATCGAGATTATGGGCTCGCCGTATCTGCTCGCCCACGGCCTGGGCCAGCCCGTCGCGGACGCCACCACCACCGCCACGCTGCCCGCGGCCGGCAAGTACCGCGTGTGGGTGCGCACCAAGGACTGGGTGGCCCACTGGGGCGCGTCGGGCACGCCCGGGCGTTTCCAGGTGCTGGTCAACGGCCAGCCCCTCGCCGAGACCTTCGGGACCAAGGGCAAGGCCTGGTCGTGGCACGACGGCGGCGTGATCGAGGCGACCGGCACCAGCCTCGCGGTGGCCCTGCGGGACCTGACGGGCTTCAACGGCCGCTGCGACGCCATCTATTTCACGCAGGATCTGCAGGAGACGCCGCCGGACGACACCGCGCCGCTCTCGGCGTGGCGCAAGGCCGCCCTCGGCCTCCCGGCCGCGCCGGAGGAGATGGGGGAGTTTGATCTCGTGGTGGTCGGCGGCGGCTACGGCGGCCTCGGCAGCGCGATTTCGGCGGCCCGCCAAGGCCTCAAGGTCGCCCTGATCCAG
>VHCY01000263.1 GCA_016871595.1 Verrucomicrobiota bacterium | reverse complement strand
TCCGCGGGCGGCGCACGAAGTCGACCGCGCGCTCGGTGTAGCGCCGCACGAGATCGGCTTGCTCCGCGGGGCCGACGCGGCCGATCACGGTGTTGCCCTCGAGCAGCGGCAGGGGGGGCTGCAGGGCGCGGATCCCCGAGCCGTCGTCGGCGCCGCCCGCGGTCTTGGGGGCCGCCTTCGGGGTGGGCAGGGGAGCGCCGAAGTTGCTCTTCACGCCCTCGGCGGCCGGACCCATATCGTTGGAGTAAGGGAGGCCGAAGTATTCCCCGAATCCCTGCTGGAGGGGCAGGAAGGGAAGCTGGTCGCCGAGGTGCCATTTGCCGATGCAGGCCGTGGCGTAGCCGGAGGCGCGCAGGACCTCGGCGATGGTCTGCTCGTTGGGATGGAGGCCCACGGCGGCGCCGGGGAAGAGCACGTGGGGCGTGGGCAGCACCCGCTTCGGATAGGAGCCGGTGAGCAGGGCCGCGCGCGAGGGAGAGCATACCGGGGCGGCGTAGTGATCCGTCATCCGCCGACCCTCGGCGGCCATCCGGTCGAGCGCCGGGGTGCGGAAGCGGCCGCCCCACGCGCCGAGCTCGCGTGAGCCTAGGTCGTCGATGTTGATGAGGATGATGTTCGGCTGGTCCGTCGCCGCGGCGGCCCGGGCGCGCGTCGGCGCGAGGGCGGTGAGGAGCAGCAGGCCGGCGAGGATCGGGCGGAGCATCGGCGGGCCCTCAGGTGGAGGCGGCGGAACGGCCGAGGCAGTTCCCGAGGGCGGCCAGCACGAGGTCGACGTTCCGCAGGGTGGCGCCGTGGCCCATCAGTCCGATGCGCCAAGCCTTGCCCGCCATCGGGCCGAGGCCGGCGCCGATCTCGATCCCGTACTCATCGAGCAGGCGACGCCGGACCCCCGCGTCGTCGGCGCCCTCGGGGATGCGGATGCAGTTGAGGGTGTGGAGGGAGCGGGAGGGGATGTAGTTGAGGCCCAGCGCCTCCAGCCCGCGGCGGAGTCGCTGGTGCATCGCGGCGTGCCGGGCGATGCGGGCCTCGAGGCCTTCCTCCAGCACGATCGCCAGCGCCTCGTGGAGCGCGTAGGTCATATTGATCGGGGCCGTATGGTGGTACACGCGGCCCCCGCCGCCCCCCGAGTAGTATTTCCGGAGCATCGAGACGTCGAGGTACCAGGACTGCACCTTGGTCTTGCGTGCGTCCATCCGGGCGAGGGCGCGCGGGCCGAAGCTGACCGGCGAGAGCCCCGGGGGGCAGCTCAGGCACTTTTGGGTGCCGCTGTAGATCGCGTCGATCTCCCAGTCGTCCACGCGCAGTTCGTGCCCGCCGAGGCTGGTGACGGCATCGACCAGGAGGAGCGCGTCGTGGGCCCGGGCGATGGCCGCGAGGCCCTCGAGGGGCTGGTGCGCGCCCGTGCTGGTCTCGGCGTGGACGATCCCGAGCAGCCGCGCGCGCGGGTGGGCGGCGAAGGCGGCGGCGACCTGCGCGGCGGAAAAGGTCTCGCCCCAAGGGGCCTCAAGCGCGTGGACGACGGCGCCGCAGCGCTCCATCACGTCCTTCATCCGCGTGCCGAAGACGCCGTTCACCCCGATGATGACCTCGTCGCCCGGCTCCACGAGGTTGACGGCGGCGCACTCCATCCCAGCCATCCCGGTGCCGCTTACGGGAAAAGTGAGGGCGTTGCGGGTGCGAAACACTTGTCGGAGGAGTTCGCAGACCTCGTCCATGATGGCGAGGTACTGCGGGTCGAGGTGGCCCAGCGTGGGCGCGGCGAGGGCGCGAAGAACGCGCTGGGGAACGGGACTGGGGCCGGGGCCGAGGAGGACGCGTTCAGCGGGATGCACGCGGGCAGCAGAGAAGGCCGGGGCGGAGGAAACGAGCCGAAAGTGGCCGTGGCTTGCCCCGGGGGCGCGGTTCGTTTGCGCTGCGCGCATGGTCGCTCCCCACTGCTCCCGCCGGCGTTTCCTCGCGCGATCGACGGCCGCACTCGCGGTGGGCGCGCGGGGCCTGGGGGCGGTCGCCGTGCCCGTGCGCCTCGGCCTCGTGGCCGACGCGCAGTACGCGGATGTGCCCGCGCAGGGCACGCGCCACTACCGGCGCTCGCTGGCCCGGCTGGAGGCCGCGGTGGCGGACTTCGCGGAGTTGCCGCTCGCGGGTTGCGTGCACTTGGGCGACCTCATCGATCGGGACTGGGCCAGTTTCGCGCCTATGCTCGCGGCGCTGGGCCGCGGCCGGCACCGGTGGCACCACCTGCTGGGCAACCACGATTTCGAGGTCCGGGAAGAGGAGAAGGATCGGGTGCCCGCCCTGCTCGGCCTGCCCGCCCGCCGCCGGGTTTTCGACCTGCCGGGCTGGCGGTGCGTGCTTTTGGACACGAACGATGTCAGTCGCTACGCGCATCCGGCCGGGAGTCCCGCGCGGGAGGAGGCGGAGCGCGAGCTGGCCCGCCTGGTCGCCGCCCGGGTCCGGCAGGCGAAACCCTGGAATGGCGGCGTGGGGCCCGCGCAGTTGCGCTGGTTCGAGGCGGAATGCGCGGCCGCCCGCCGCGAGGGCCGGCGCGTGCTTGTCCTGTCACACCACCCCGTCTGGCCGGCCGGCGATCACGGCGTGTGGAACGCGGGGGAGGTGCTCGCGGCCGTGGATCGCCAGCCGAACGTCGCCGCGTGGCTGAACGGCCACCACCACGCGGGCGCCTTGGGCGAACGCAACGGGGTGCCTTACGTCACCCTGCGCGGGATGGTAGAGACGGCGGACACCACGGCCTACGCGGTCGCGACCCTGCACGCGGACCGTCTGATCCTCGAGGGCCGCGGACGCGAGCCCTCGCGCGAGCTGGCGCTGCGACCCTGGTCCGCGGGTTGATGCGGGGCCCGGGCGGGATCAGCGGACGGCGGCCCAGACCCGCTGGACGTCGTCGTGGTCCTCGATCTCCTGCAGGAATTCCCCGACCTCGCCCCGCTGGGTGTCGTCGAGTTCCGGGTAGGTCTTCGCGATGTAGCCGAGTTCGGCGGTGACAACCGTCCAGCCGTGCTGTTTCAGCCACGTGGCGGCGGCGTGCACCGCGGTGCGGTCGGTGAGGAGGCGGACGCCGGTCGCACCCTCGGGGATGTCGTCGTTGCGCGCGTGGTCGAGTTCCTCGAACTCGTTCGCTCCCGCCTCGATCGCGGCGGCCTCGCGGTCCGCGGCCGGGTCTGGATGGTGGGCCTCGACGATCCCGCAATGGTCAAAGAGGAACTTGTTGCTGCCCGCGCCCCCCATCACGCCCCGGCGGAAGAGGGCCCGGAGATCGGCCGAGCTACGGTTGTGGTTGTCGGTCATCACCTCGACGATGACCGGCACCTTGTGCGGGGCGTAGCCCTCGTAGACCACGTGCTCCAGCGAGGCGCTGTCGCCCCCGACACCCGCGCCCTTGTTGATCGCCCGCTGGATCACGTCGCGGGTGACGCTGGCCTTGCGGGCCTTCTCCACCGCGGCGAAGAGGCGGGCGTTGCCCTC
>VHCY01000262.1 GCA_016871595.1 Verrucomicrobiota bacterium | reverse complement strand
AGCGGGTCCAGCAGCGGCACCGCCTCCTTCACCGTGAGGAAGCCGCCGGCGCTGAGGCCGTGATACGCCTCCCAGGTGCGGGCGCGACACAGAATCCCCGTGCGTCCTTCCCCCGCGATGTAGACCACGCGCGCCTGGGTCACGGCGTGCCCATGCCAGTCCGCGCCGGTCGCCAGGCACAGGCCCACGTCGAGCGCGGCAAAGGTCTTGCCGACCCCCGGCGCCCCATACAGGACCGCCAACGACTCGGCCACCAGGACCTCGTCGACCAGCCAGCGCAGGGCCGGCAGCTGCTCCAACTCATCCAACGTATACGGGCGATAGCGGCCCGTCGCATTCCCGGTCATCTCGCGTCTCCTTCTGCCCGGGCGCCGTTCAACAGGAACGGGGACCCCGGGCGTCACTGGTTCAGGCCATCTGTCGTGCATCGTGTCTTCGAGTTCGGCATCGGTCGTGGTGCTCCGTGACGCCAGTGTGAGACTTAGAGGGCCGCGCCTTGTGATACAATATCTGTAACAAAACTGTGACACTCAAACGCGCCCGCCGCCCCGTCGCCTCGCATGCCATCGCCCCATCGGGCTATCGGATCACCAACGGCTGTCACCGGGGCGTCTCGCCAGTCCACCGGGTGGTGACCGCGGAAATACCTTCGTCGTGGACCACCCCGCCGAAGTTGGTCCCCCTTACTGAGGACGCCTTCGTCGAGTTTGCGACGCAGTGCCTCACCGAGGCCGATGTCGAGCGCCTGGCGAACCGCTTTGGCTTCCTGGGGACGGAGCAGGACTACGACGCGGTCCTGGATCTCGCGGGCAACTGGTCAACGACGACGGCGGAGCCCGTCTCCACCTGGCTGAAGCAGGCCGCCGCGCTCCGATATTTCTTGGATTTCTGGCGAGACCTCCAGAACCCAGACGCCGACGTGCAACGGCAGGCGTTTGCCATTTTCTTGCACGGCGAGTTCCTACCCGAGACGCCTATGGGGTTGCCACTCCCGACAGGCCACGGTCGTGCGATGGCCACCGATGCAGACCGCCCTCCGATTCGATTGGAGTCCGGTAACGACCTCAATCTGGTTATGCGCGAATTCAACACGGCGACTGCGGCCGGCGCGTCCTATAACAGGGCGTGGAAGAGGCTCGAGGGCGCCAAACGGGCACTCGAGAAGGCGACCAAGGCGGCGCGTCAAGCACCCACTGAGCGGCCCTATGGCTACCGAGCGACCCTCCGCGAGGCCAGGCATGCACGCCGACAGGCCAAGGAGGTATTGCAGCGGCGGGACCGGCGGTGCGACACCACGGCGCGGCAGCTCGGCTGGACGCTCCTCGGGCTGTCGATTACCGCCCACCTCCGATCCCTCCATGTCGTCCCGACACTCGTGCAATCGGGCCTGCCCCCCGCTGCCCGATCGCGTCAGGTCGGATCCGCGCCCATGGCGTTGGAGTTCTACGCGCCACACCTCCTCGGGCTCTTCTGGCTCCAACTCGCGACGGCAGTGAGTAAGCAGGTCACGTATCGACAGTGTCGCGGCTGTGGCAATCACCTGGCGATCCACCGTGACGGCTATCGACGCCACCGCTGGACCTGTTCAAACGCGTGCCGCCAACGTGTCTCCCGAGCAACGCGCCGTACACCCTCAGGAGACCATCGCCACGCAGCGAAGCCGCGTCCACGCCAGTAGCCGACACGTTGCGTCATCCGACCAGGAACGGACGCAGAGACGTGTCCAGGCCCGCAGGCCGAGCCGGCCGGGGGTAACCCAGCCCCTCCGCACCGGGCGCCGCCCTCACCCAACAGCGCCGTGGGCGGCAGCCTGCCACACCCGCGCCGTCCAGGCGTCCAGGCACTTTTCTACTTTCTTTGGATTTAATCGCTGGGTCTTCCCCCAGAAGTTAGAAAGCCCCTAGACGCCTGGACGGCCGGCCCCACAACGCATCATCTGACCGGCGTTTCTGACAACGGCGCGGCAGGCCCCCGTGGCCCCCAGAGGGCCCCGCGCGCCTGCACGGACGACCATCCCGAGCCCTGTGGGGGGCTCGCCGCCCCCCACCGACCCCCCGCCCACCGGGGCGTGGGCGCGCCCCATCGCGGAGGGGCCGAGGCCGATCGGGCCGTCGACCTGCGGTATCGGTCGCGTCAGCGACGCATCAGCGCATTGCTCACGAACCCGGCGACGGCGCCAACGAGGACTAGCGCGAGGTCTTGGCGACGCACAGCATCACCTGCAGCATGCGCCGCCGAGGCAATTGTTACGACAACGCCGTCATGGACGCGTTCTTCTCGACGGTCAAGAGCGAACTCGGCGAGTGGTTCGAGAGTCACGGCGACGCCAAGGCCGAGTGGTTTGACGACTGACCTGCCCGGGCTTTTTCGGACCAGCTGAAGCCTGAGAGAATGGCGCCCTCGGAGCCACGAGGGAGCCATGAAGAAGTCACGATTTACCGAAGATCAGATGGTGCGCATTCTGCGCGAGGCGGACCAGAAGACGGTGCCGGAGGTCGCCAAGAAGCACGGGGTGAGCGACCAGACGATCTACGCCTGGCGGAAACGGTACGGCACGTTGGAGGCCGTCGACGTGAAGCGCCTACGGCAGCTCGAGCAGGAAAATGGGCGGCTCAAGAAGCTGGTCGCGGACCTGACGCTCGACGTCGATCTGCTGAAAGAGGTGTCCCGAAAAAAATGGTGAGCGCACGCGTGCGCCGGGAGCAGATCGCGTACCTCGTGTCACGCGGTCGGTCCCAGCGACGCGCGTGCGCGTTGTTGTCCGTCGCGAGGTCCACCGCGTCGTACGCGTCGCGCCTGGAGGCGAAAGACGCGCCTGTGGTCGCGGCGATGCGGGACCTGGCCTTGCAGTATCCCCGCTTTGGCTACCGGCGCATCTTGGTGTTCCTCAAGCGCCGCGGGTTCGTGCTGGGTCCAGATCGCGCACACCGCCTCTGGCGGTCTGCGGGTCTGCAGGTGCCACGGAAGCGACCGCGGCGACGGATCGCGACGGGGCGCCCGCGGCCCGTACCGGCCACGGGCGCCAATCAGGTCTGGGCGTACGACTTCGTGTTCGACACGTGTGCGAATGGCCAGCAACTGAAATGCCTGACGGTCATCGACGAGTACACCCGGGAGTGCCTGGCGATCGATGTGGCCGGGGGCATTCGGTCACGCCGCATGATTGAGGTGCTCGCGCAACTGGTCACGACGCACGGCGCGCCGACCTACCTCCGGTCCGACAACGGTCCAGAGTTCGTGTCGCGGGCGATTCTGGAATGGCTGCAGGCGGCCGGCATCGCCACCGCGCTGAATGATCCCGGCAAACCATGGCAGAATGGCGCCGACGAATCGTTCAACGGCAAGTTCCGGGATGAGTGTTTGAGCCTGGAATGGTTTCGCAATCGGATCGACGCGAAGTGGGTCATTGAGAAGTGGCGGCGTGAATACAACGAAGTCCGGCCACATTCGAGTCTCGGCTACCTCACGCCAGCCGAGATCAAGT
>VHCY01000261.1 GCA_016871595.1 Verrucomicrobiota bacterium | reverse complement strand
CGAGGCTGGCGCGCAGGCTCGCGAGTTGGCCGGCGCTGCCGAGCAGCTGGTTCCGGCTGCCGATGAACTTGGCGTACTCGTCGATGAAGACCTTGCCGGGCGGGCGGAAATCGAACTCGGCGGGCTTGTCGCGGAAGAACTCGCGGTGCACGCGGGTCCAGACGAGGCGGCCGTCGGTGTCGATGTTGACCTTGGTCACGCCGAGGCGAGCCGCGGGCAGGTACTCGTTGGGATCCACGCCCATCGAGTCCTTGATCTGGCCGCCGGCGCGGTTGATCCGGTCGACCTCGTCCTTCGGCACGCTGGAGCTGCCGTGCATCACCAGCGGGAAGCCCGGCAGGCGGTCCTTGATCTTCTGGAGCACGTCGAAATGGAGCGACTGCTTGCCCTTGAACTTGAAGGCACCGTGCGAGGTGCCGATGGCGCAGGCCAGCGAATCACACCCGGTGCGGGCCACGAAATCCTTCGCCTCTTCGGGGTCAGTGAGGCAGGCGTGGCCTTCCTCGACCTTGATGTCCTCCTCGACGCCCCCGAGCATCCCCAGCTCCGCCTCGACGGAGATGCCCTTCGCGTGCGCCTTCTCCACCACGCGGCGCGTGATGGCGACGTTCTGGTCGAAGGGATCGTGCGAGGCGTCGATCATCACCGAGCTGAAGAAGCCCGAGTTGATGCAGTCGTAGCAGGTCTCCTCGTCGCCGTGGTCCAGGTGGACGGCGAAGATCGCCTCCGGGAAGATGTCGCCGGCGGCGCGGATGATGGCCTCCAGCATCCGCTTGTCGGTGTACTTCCGCGCGCCCTTCGAGATTTGGATGATGAAGGGGGCCTGCGACTCGATGCAGCCCCGGAAGAGGCCCATCGCCTGCTCGGCGTTGTTGATGTTGTAGGCGCCAACGGCATATTTGCCGTAGGCGTGCTGGAACAGCTGCGCGGTGGGGACGATCATGGACAGAAAAGGCTCAGCGCCAGCGTCCGGAGGCGCGTGGCGCGGGGCAAGGGTAATCTCCGGCGCCGCCGGTTCAGCGGGGCGGGAACTCAAACTCCGCCTTCGCCCCGGTCGGAGAGAGCACCAGGTAGGCGGAGAAGGCCTGCCCGCGCTTGGACATAAAGCCGGGGATGAGACCGGTCTTCCCCTCCGCGCACAGGCGCTGCACCTCCTCCTCGGGGATCTCGCGGCCGCAGAGCTGGCGCTTCAGGGTGAACACGACGCGGTTGTCCTGCTCGGGCCGGCGGACGTAGTAGGCCTCGGCGGTGGCGACGAGTTCGCCCCCTTTGTGTCGCGCACTGGGGCCGAGCACCTGGGCGGCGGAGAGGTCCGGGGGTGCCTTGGCCTTGCGGACGATCGGGTTGCCGTCTTTGTCCACCTTCGGTTTGCGGGGCGGGAATTCCCAGGCGATGCGGCCGGCCTCGCGCTTGAGGAAGGCGTCGAAGGGTCGGCCCTTCTTCGAGATGAAACCCTGGATGAGGTCGGTCTTGCCCGTGGTCACCAGCTGGATGGCAGCCTCGCGGGGGATCGCCTTCTGGCACATCAGCCGGCCGACGCGGAACGCCTGCGTCCACCCCTCGCCCTCGCGGGCGCGGAGCACGTAGCTGTTGCCGGACTCGCACAGCTCGGCGCCCGAGGCGGGGTCGGTCCAGAACGGCTGGAGCTCGCCGAGGTCCTGCTTGTCGCCGAAGTCGTACGAGGCCTGCCACTTGGACTTCTCCTCGTCGCGCGCGAGCCGCAGGGTCGCGGCGAAACGGGCGCGGGTCTTGGCGGAAATGAAGCCGTCGAGCGGGCCGACGACCCGCTTCTCGACCAGTTCCTTCACCTCGTGCTCCTCCATCCGGCGGCCGCCGATGACCTTGTAGATCATCAGCTCGCCGTCCTGCGACTTGTAGCCGCGCAGGGTCTCGCGGAGCGGCAGGCCGTCGGTCGGGGAGAGAATGTCGGTGACGCGGGCGACCGAGTCGTCCTCCTCGAAGCCCTTCACCCGCTCAACGATGCCGCGGGTGGTGGCGACGATCTCCGCCATGAACTTCTCCCGCGGGAAGCGGTTCTGCTCCATCTGGCGGAGCTTGAACTCCCACTCGCCGGTGAGGTCCGGCTTGGTGAGTTCCTCGGCCTTCACGGCGGCGAGGAACTGGATCAGCTGCTCGGCCTTGGCGGTCGGGATCAGCTCCCGCTGCGGGCGGTCGATGTACTTCTGGTTGATCAGGCCGTCGATCGTGTCCGCGCGGGTGGCTGGCGTGCCTAGGCCGCGCTCCTTCATTGCCTCGGCCAGTTCCTCGTCGTCCACCAGCTTGCCGGCGCCCTCCATCGCGGAGAGCAGCGTCGCCTCGGTGTAGCGGGGGGGCGGCTTGGTCGCCTCGCTGTGGAGCGTGGCCTCGGTCGTCACCGCGGCCGGCGGATTGCCGTCGGCCGGGTCGAGCGGGGGTAGCGAGCGGCCATCGGGGGAGTCCTCGTCGACCGTCGCGCGGCCGTAGACGGCCAGCCAGCCGGCGGCGGTGAGCACTTTGCCCTCGGTCTTGAACTCGTGTCCCGGGGCGACGGTGCTGATCCGGGTGGTGACGTCGAACTCGGCCGCGGGAAAGAAGGCGGCGACGAAGCGGCGCGCGATCATATCGAAGATCTTCGCCTCAAGGTCCTCGAGGCCCCGGGCCTCGTTGACGGTGGGGATGATCGCGAAGTGGTCGGAGATCTGCGCGTTGTTGAAGATGCGCTTGTTCGGCCGGACCCAGCCCGCCTCGAGCACTTGGGCGGCGAAGGGGGCGAGGGGACCGCCGAGGCCGCGGAGGGTGTCGCGGACGGTCGGCTGGTAATCCTCGGGGAGGGCCCGCGAATCGGTGCGGGGGTAGGTGATGACCTTGTGGCGCTCGTAGAGGGCCTGGGCGATCTGGAGCGTGCGGCGGGCGGGGAGACCGAAGCGGTTGTTGGCCTCGCGCTGGAGCGTGGTCAGGTCGTAGAGGCGCGGGGCCGCCTGGGTGCTGCCCTTGCGCTCCTCGGTGACCCGGGCGGGCGGGCGGCCCTGGCAGGCGGCGTGCACCGCCTCGGCGGCCGCGCGGTCCCAGATGCGGTCGATGCGGTCGTGCTCGTCGCCCTCGACGCGCCGGAAGCCCGGGCGCTGGTAGACGCCCTCGTAGGTGCCCTGGCGGACGGCGAAGGTGGCGGTGACGCGCCAGTAGTCGCGGGGGCGGAAGTTGCGGATCTCCAGCTCGCGGGCGTAGACCATCGCGAGGGTGGGGGTCTGGACGCGGCCGACAGAGGCGACATTCCCGGCGCGGGAACCGAACATCCGCTTCGTCAGCGCCCGGGTGCCGTTGATGCCGATCAGCCAGTCGCTCTCGCTGCGGCAGCGGGCGGCCTGCTCTAGGCCGGCCATCCGCTGGCCGTCGCGGAGGTTGCGGAAGGCCTCGCGGATGCCCTCGGTGGTCATCGTCTGCATCCACGCGCGCTTCACCGGGAGCCGGCACTTCGCGAGCTGGTACAGGTAGGCGAAGATGAGCTCGCCCTC
>VHCY01000260.1 GCA_016871595.1 Verrucomicrobiota bacterium | reverse complement strand
TTCAGAGGCACGTTGGCAGCGACGCTGAGCGCCGAAATGCCGGTGTAGTTGATGGAGAAGTTGCGGTAGTTGGCGGTGCCCGAGTTGGTGAACTCGACGAAGCCCTCGAGGTTGGGGGCGAATTCGCGCCGGATTTTTGCCATGAAGGACTTCAGGCGCGGGGCGGTGCCGAGGGTAGCGCGGAGGCCGCCGTACTGCTGGATGGTATTCGGCCGCTCGTCATTGTAGCGGCCGGCATTGGCGAGGAGGCCGGCGGCGAGCATCGCGGGCGGAGTGGCAGCGGTGACGCCGAAGGGGATGAACGTGATCGGCGAACCGAGCGAGGCGCCGCCGGCCTTGAACGTGAGGTTGGTGCCGTTGCTGCTCCGGATGTTGGGGGTTGAGCCGAGAAACGTGCCCGGCGTGGGGTTGCCGAGGTCGTTGTTGTAGAACTCGCGTTGATACCGATCGAGCGGATCGAGCCGGTCCTGGTAGCGCAGCATCTCCCGGTCGGACCAACTGCCGCCAAGCATGATCTGGGTGCGTCCGCCCTCGACGGCGAAGCCGTAGTTGACGTCGACGCGCCGGATCGGGGCGTCGGAGTCGAAGGTATTCTGGTAGGTGTACTTGATTTCGCCGCCGGAGAAGTTGCGCTTGAGGATGATGTTGACGACGCCGCCGACGGCGCCGCCGCCATAGATGCCGGAGGCGGAGGAGGGCAACACCTCGACGCGATCGATGGCGGAGAGCGGGATGCCGTTGATGTCGGGCTGGGGCCCGCCGCCGTTGAGCTGGAGGTTGTTGGCCGGGGCCTGGCGGCCGTTGATCAGCACGAGGGTCTGGCCGGAACCGAAGCCGCGCAGGTTGATGCTGCTGGGGGTGCCGCCGATGAAGATGCTCTGCTCCTGCGAAGACGCGCTGGCCGACATCGGCAGGCGCTCCTTGATGAAGGCCTCGATGCTGGTGGTGCCCGAGCGATCGATGGTGCGCGCATCGAAGACATAGTAGGCCTGCGGGTCATTGACGGAGCGGGGGAGGTCGATGCTGGCGGAGGAGAACGGCGTGACTCGTTCCGCGGTCACCTCCAGCGCCTCCATGCGGATGGAGTGTTCATCGGGCTCCGGTTCGGTCGCGCGTGGAGCGGGTTTCACGGCCTGGGCTTGGGCGGCGGCCGTGGTGAGGATCAGCGCGAGGGCGAGGCGAGAGCGGTGGTGATTCATAGCGGTGATTGATGTTCTCGTCTGCCGTGCCCTCGGGGCACGATGGGCTGGGAAGGAAAGGAAGTCACAAGGCAGCAACGGCAGCTTCGACCGACAACCCCGGAGTGGATTCACCCAGTGGGTGCCGGGACCTCGGTGTTTAGTCTCTCATGCGTCGGCGGGATAACGATTCTGATCTCGATCAGCTTCGCGGCTTCTTCGCGATAATTTTCGGTTCAATTCAGGCCCACGCCAGAGACCGCTGATGTGATTAATCACGGGATGAACCATAGCCCTGCATTTTGCCCTCTAATTGTATCCGCCAAGTGCGGTCTGCAGAGGGCGGATTGAAGGAGAGGCGGTTGCCAACCGCCCCTGACCGGCTCACCGATCGTACTCCGGCGGTTGGAAAACCGCCGCTCCCTCGGGATTGGCGATGGCACGCCCCTGTTGGTGAAGGTGAATCCCAATGACAACAGCCCGTCCGCGCCCACGACCCAGCTCACGATTGCGATGATTAACACCCCCTCGAGCCCCTACTTTGCCGACCTGGACCCCGACAGCGGACGCATCCGCAGCGCCGCCTTCCTCGGCTTTACGCGGAGCAATTCCACCGGCGCTTCGGTCGGCACCGGTGTGGTCGGGGTGCCGCTTGCCCAGCACCAGCTCAACTTCACCGATCCCAACGGCCTCAAGGGATCCATTCCCGCCGTTGAAGCCGGCCTGCCCACGACCTCGTATGCGAAGTACTCCCTGTCCTGGACCAACACCTACACCATCCCCGCCGGTTCGTTCAAGGGGCTCATGCTCGGAGGAACGCTGCGCTACAAGGGCAAGGATCGCAGTTACTACTACAACAACGTGACGGTCGACGCCGCCGGGCGGCGGCAATCTCAAATGAGGGTCTTCGGGTTGCCTGATGCCGAATACGTCGACCTGATCGCCTCGTACGGCCTCCGCTTCGGTCCGAAAGCCCGGCTCACCTTGCAGCTGAACATCCAAAACGCGCTCGACAACTCACTCGTGGTGATCCCGCCCAACAGCGCCTCCGAGGCCCCCCAGACCGCGCGGCTCATCGCCGAACCGCGGTTCGCGTTCATGACCGCATCTTTCAACTTCTGACCTGACATGACACCACAAGATCCCTCCCTGCCTTTCTTCGCCGGAAGTTTCTCGAGGCGTGATTTCGTTAAACCCCTCCCAGATCCGATCCCCCTGAAAATCCAGTTTCCTTTCAGTTTTCAGTAACTTTCCCAGGCGCGCCGGGCGGGCGCTCGGGATCGCGAACTCAGGACGCCCCTGAACCGAAGAACGGTGTCCGCGCGAGGTTTCCGCGCCGGCGTTCGATCATCCAGTTCACCGTTCCCGCGATGAGCAGGAGGCTGGGGATCAGCAGCGGGGCCGCGTACCGAAGCCGGAGGAAGGGAATCCATGCGGTCACCGCCAGCCATGCGATCATCCACCAACCAGCGACGAAACGATGGCGGTCCGACCCCTTCAGTAGCAACGCGGTCGCGCAACCCGCCAACGGCACCCAAGCCCAGCGGTTGAAGCCCAGCAGGAGACCGATCCCATCGAGCCGGTCCCAAGTGGAACCCAGGCGGCCCGGGAGAAAATCCGCCTGAATCTCCCCGGTGCGCCGGTGCTCCAGCACCGTGGCCTGTATTCCAGCCCACCAGTCACCATGGAGCGCCGGATTAACCGCGAGAAAAGCCGCGGCGGCGGCCAAGGCGAAAACGCCGGCGCGACCCGAAATTTCACGCCCGGGTGAGGAACTCACCGCGGCGCGCGCCCAAAGCGCCGCGAAACCGGCCGCCGCCACCAGGGGGAGCACCAAGGCGTTCATTTTAGCCGCGCAAGCCAGCCCCGAGAGCGCGCCCGCGCAAGCGGCCGGGCCGAACAACCGTGCGGAAATCCACGGTTCCCGTCCTGCCGGCCGCAGGGTCGGGACCACGGCCATCGCCGCCAAAACCGAAAGCATGAGGGCGGGGGCGTCGGCGAGCGCGTGATTGAGTGACTCTGACGCGATCGGATGCACCGGGAGCAGCACCGCCGTCGCGAGCGCGGGCCAGGCTCCGAACAGGCGGCGGGCGAGCAGGAACACGCCGAGGCTGGTGACCACCGTGCACCCGAGCATGGCGGCCCGCGCCGGTTTCAACCGCGCCAAGGGGAGATCGACGCGTCCGGAGGCCTGCAGCGATTGCAAGGCTCCGGGCGTCATCCGCGCGACCACCGCCTCACGCTTCAAACGGTCCTCCGGCCCGCCCCAAGCCCCCGGCACCCCCGCGAACAGGAGGTAGAAACTCGCGAGCAGATCGGGATTCGCGACCCGCTCGCCCGAGGCGGC
>VHCY01000259.1 GCA_016871595.1 Verrucomicrobiota bacterium | reverse complement strand
ACCGGTTGGCGCACGCCCGTGCTCCTGACCGTGGGGGACCTCGATTACCGGGTGCCGTCGAACAACACCTACGAGTACTGGACTTACCTGCAGCGCCTGCAGGTGCCGTCGCGGCTGATTTCCTTCCCGGACGAGAACCACTGGATCCTGAAGGGGGAGAACAGCCGTTTCTGGTACGGCGAGGTGCACGCCTGGCTGGCGCGCTGGCTGCAGTGACCCGCGGGGCGGAGCGCGGCCCGTCGCGGGCGGCCGCGTGGAATCCCTTTGCCCCGTTCCTCGGCTTCTGCGTCGGTTGGGGAGCGCTCCGCCGGTCTTACCCCCCCGCTGCCCGTTTCCCGCGATGAAGCTTCCCCTCCGCCTCGCCCTCGCCTGTGCCCTGTCCCCGCTGGCCGCGGCCGACCGGCCCAACATCCTCTGGCTCACCAGCGAGGATCACGGGCCGCAGATGGGCTGCTACGGGGATCCGCTGGCCCGGACGCCGCACGTCGACGCCCTCGCGGCGAAGGGGATGATCTTCAAGCGGGCGTGGTCGAACGCCCCCGTCTGCGCGCCGGCGCGGACGGCCATCATCTCCGGGATGTTCCCGCCCGGCCTCGGCGCGGAGCATATGCGGAGCGAGGTCGCGATGCCCGCGGGGGCGAGGATGCTGCCGCAGTACCTGCGCGAGGCCGGCTACTATTGCACGAATAACGCCAAGGAGGACTACAACCTGACCAAGCCCGGACCGGTCTGGGATGAGTCCTCCGCGCAGGCGCACTGGCGCAAGCGCCCGGCGGGCGCGCCCTTCTTCGCCGTCTTCAACGCCGGCCAGAGCCACGAGGGCCAGGTCCATCGCCGGCCGCACCAGGCCGTGCTCGATCCCGCGGCGGTGCGCGTCCCGGCCTATCATCCGGATACCCCGGAGGTGCGGCGCGACTGGGCGCAGTACCACGACAACGTCAGCACCGTCGACGCGGTGGCGGGCGGACACCTGCGGGATCTCGCGGCGGCCGGGCTGGCCGACGACACCATCGTGTTCTATTACGGGGATCACGGCCCGGGCCTGCCGCGCAGCAAGCGCTGGCCGGGTGATTCCGGCCTGCGGGTGCCGCTGGTGGTTCATTTCCCGCCGAAGTGGCGGCACCTCGCGCCGAAGGAGTACGCGCCCGGCGCACAGTCCGACCGCCTCGTCAGCTTCGTCGATCTGGCGCCCACGGTGCTGAGCCTGGCGGGCATCGCGCCGCCGGCGACGATGCAGGGGCGGGCCTTCGCGGGCCGCCATCAGGTCGACGGGCCCGCGTACCTGCACGGCTTCCGGGGCCGGATGGACGAGCGGTACGACCTGGTGCGTTCGGTCACCGATGGCCGCTACGTCTACCTGCGCAACCACTGGCCGCACGTGTCCCAGGGGCAGCGGGTGCGCACCCAGTTCCAGATGCCGACGACGCAGGTCTGGCGCCGCCTCTACGACGAGGGGCGGACGAACGAGGCGCAGTCGATCTTCTGGCGCGAGCCCAAGGCGCCCGAGGAACTCTACGATCTGCAGTCCGACCCGGACGAGGTGCGCAACCTCGCGGCGGCGCCGGAGCACCGCCCGGCACTCGAACGGCTGCGGGGCGAGGCCCGGGCCCACGCGGCGCGCATCCGCGATCTCGGGTTCCTGCCCGAGGCGGAGATCCACGCCCGCGCCGGCCGGGCCGCGCCCCGCGATGCCCTCGCCACCGATGCCGCCTATCCGTTCGCGCGCGTGATGGCGGCCGCGGAGACGGCTTCGGGGGGCGATCCCGGGGTCCTGCCGCAGCTGCAGGCGTACCTCAAGGACGGGGACAGCGGCGTCCGGTACTGGGGCGTGATGGGGGCGCTGATGCGCGGCCCGGCGGCGACGCGGGTGATGCGCGACGACCTCCTCGCCGCGCTGGGGGACCCTTCGGCGAGCGTGCGCATCGCCGCGGCCCACGCCCTCGCCCGGCACGGCGACGCCGCCGAACTTCCCCGCGCCCTCGACACGCTGCGGGCGTGCGCGGATCCGACCCGGACCAGCGCCTTCGCTGGCATCGCGGCGATGAACGTCATTGATGAACTCGGCGAGCGGGCACGGCCGCTGCTGGGCTTCGTGCGCGGGATGGAGGTGCGCGACCCCAACACCCCGGCCCGCAACAACGACTACGTGCAGCGCCTCAAGGGCATCGTCCTCGAGCGTTTCGGCGAGGAGCCGGCGCCGACGGGCCGGAAGAAACGCAACTGAGCCCGCCCCCCGCTTCCCCGAGTCCCCACGCGGGTCCCCGGCCCGCTGACTTCCCCAACCCCAGTCATGCCTAACCCCCACGTTTTCGGGCTCGTCGCCGCGACCTGGCTCGCGCTCGCCCTCAGCGCGCTTTCCGCCGCGGAGCCCACGGCCCCGACCGGGGCGATCCGCGGTCGCGTCCAGAACATCGCCACCGGCCAGTACCTCAACAACGCCCGCGTCACCGTCAAGGGGACCTCGCTCTCGGACCTCACCGATGAGTCGGGCACCTACCGGATCGCCCAGGTGCCCGCGGGGGCCGCGGTCCTGCAGGTGTTCTACACCGGGCTCGATCCGGAGGAGGTGACCGTGCGGATCACCGGTGGGGGCACCGTGGTGCAGGACGTCAACCTCACCAGCGCGGCCCTGTTCGGCAAGTCTCAGGGCACGGTGAAACTCGACGCCTTTGTCGTGTCCACCGGCCGCGACACCAACGCGGCCTCGATCGCGGTCAACGAGCAGCGCTTCGCGCCGAACCTCAAGAACGTGGTCAACACCGACGCCTTCGGGGATGTGACCGACGGCAACGTGGGCGAGTTCCTCAAGTTCCTCCCCGGGATCACCACCGACACGGATGTGAATGAGGGCGGCACGGTGACGACGATCTCCGTGCGCGGCTTCAGTTCCGGGATGACGCGCGTCTCGAGCGACGGCGCCCAGCTGGCCAACACCGGGAGCGCGCAGGGGAACATCCGGACCTTCTACTTCAGCCAGGTCTCCGCCAACAACGTCGCGCGGGTGGAGGTCACCAAGGCGCCGACGCCAGCCACGCCCGCGGACACCCTGGCGGGCTCGGTGAATATGGTGAGCAAGAGCGCCTTCGAGCGCAAAACCGCGCAGTTCAACTACAGCCTGAGCCTCACCGGGAGCAGCCAGAACCTGAGCCTCGGGCGGGAGCCGTTCGTCAACGACGAGCGGGTCCGCAAGATCCTGCCGGGCGTCATGTTCGACTACACGCTCCCGGTGAACCGGGATTTCGGCGTCGTCGTGACTGGCCAGAGCATCGACCGCCACACGGACCAGGCCCTCAACACGAAGACTTACGGCACCGGGGCCGCCGGCGCCAGCAACGCCAACCCCTACCTCCAGTCGATCCGGTTCCTCGAGGGCCCGCGGCTCGCCTACCGGCGTTCGCTGGCGGTGAAGGCCGACTGGCGCGTCGCCACCTACTCGATCCTGTCGGCCGGGTTCCAGACCAGCGCGTTCCTCAACGAGCGCTCGCCGATCGAGACCGTAATCAACGCCGGCACCAACGCGACCCCGGCGGTGGCGGGGGGCAAGCCGCTGACCTTCGGGCCGGATTTCACCAGCGGC
>VHCY01000258.1 GCA_016871595.1 Verrucomicrobiota bacterium | reverse complement strand
TGTGGGGAAGGCCAGCAGCCTCCGGCACCGCGTCTCCTCGTATTTCCAGCGCAGCCGCGCGTTCCGCACCTCGCAGCCGAAGATCCGCGCGCTGCTCGACCTGATCGCCGACTTCGAGGTGATCGAGGTCCGCTCCGAGCCCGAGGCGCTGCTGCTCGAGGGGCGCCTGATCAAGCAGTGGCGCCCGCGGTACAATACCGACTTCACCGACGACAAGCGCTTCCTGCTCGTGCGGGTGGACCTCGGCGAGGAGCTCCCGCGCTTCCGGCTCACCCGCCTCCGCAAGGAGGACCGCGCGCGTTACTTCGGGCCCTTCGCCCACAGCGGCCTGCTCCGGCGCACGCTCGCCCAGATGCGGCGCCAGTTCGGCGTGCTCCTCGCCGACGGCACCCCCGCGCGGCTCGAGGACGGCAGCTGGCGCCTCTACGACGACGTCCGGGCGGAGCTCTACGGGGGCGACCACGTGGTGACCGCGGCGGCCTACCGTGAGCGCGTCGAGGCCGCGTGCGCCTTCCTCGAGGGGAAGTCCCGCGAGTGGGTCGAGTCGCTGCGGACGGAGATGACGGCCGCCGCGGAACGCCGCGACTTCGAGCGGGCGGCGGAACTGCGGGACATCGTCTTCGCGCTCGAGGAGACGCTGCGCCGGACCCGCCGCTTCGAGCGGGTCGATCCCGTGCGGCCCGCCGGCGGCGCGGCCGCGCTCGAGGCCCTGCGCGAGGCCCTCGCCCTGCCCGCGCCGCCCGCGGCGATGGAGTGCTTCGACATCTCGCACATCTCGGGGACGTTCGTCGTCGCCGCGATGGTACGCTTCACCGACGGCAAGCCCGACAAGGACCAGTACCGCCGTTTCCAGATCCGCAGCTTCGTGGGCAACGACGACTACCGGGCGATGGAGGAGGTGGTGGGCCGCCGCTACCGGCGCCTCGCTTCCGAGGGCAAGCCGTTGCCGGACCTCGTGGTGATCGACGGCGGCCGGGGCCAGATCGGCGCCGCGCTGCGCGCCTTCGTCGCGCTAGACCTGGAGCCGCCGGCCGTCATCGGCCTCGCCAAGCGCCACGAGACGATCCTCTTCGCCGACGGCCGCGCGCCGCTCAACCTGTCCCTCAACCACCCCGGCCTGAACCTACTGCAGCGCCTGCGCGACGAGGCCCACCGCTTCGCCAACACCTACAACGCGGACCTGCGCTCGCAGCGCCTGCGCGAGAGCGTGCTGGACGAGTTCCCCGGCCTCGGCCCCGTCCGGCGCGCCGCCCTGCTGGCCGCCTTCGGCGACTTCCAGCGCCTGCGCGCCGCCCCGGTGGAGGCGATCGCCGAGGTGGACGGCTTCGGCCCGCGCCTCGCCGCCGAGCTGCACGCCTTCCTGCGCCCCCCCGCCGCCCCCGGATCCGCCCCGCCTGACCCGGAGGGTTGAAGGCCGAGCCTTCGGGACTTGGCACGCCGGGCCCCACGGCTTTGCTCGGGGAACCCCGATGACCCCGCTTCCCCGCCCCGCCCTTGCCCGCCGGCCGCTCGCGGCCGCCCTCGCCGCGCTCCTGCCGCTCCTCCCGCTCCTGCGCGCCGCGCCGGCGCCCGCCGCCGGCCCCGCGGACGCCGCGCGGCCCAACATCATTTTCCTGATGGCCGACGACCTCGGCTGGGGCGACGTCGGCGCCTACGGCCAGCGCCACATCCGCACGCCGCACGCGGACCAGCTCGCGCGCGAGGGCCTGCGCTTCACCGACGTCTACGCCGGCGGCTCCGTCTGCGCGCCGTCGCGCAGCGTGCTGATGACCGGCCAGCACCTCGGCCACACGCGCGTGCGCGGCAACAGCGGGATGACCGGCGGCGTCGGCGAGCAGCGGCGCGTGCCGCTGGAGCCGGGTGACGTCACCGTCGCGATGCTCCTGCGCCAGGCGGGCTACGCCACCGGCATCACCGGCAAGTGGGGCCTCGGCGAGCCGGGCACCGCCGGCATCCCCAACCGCAAGGGCTTCGACGAGTGGTTCGGTTACCTGAACCAGGCCCACGCCCACACCTACTACACGGACCACCTCTGGCGGAACGAGGAGCGCGTCACCCTCCAGGGCAACCTCAACGGCCAGACGAAGGAGTACTCCCACGACCTGTTCGCGGAGTTCACCCTCGACTACGTGCGCCGCCACCGGGACCGCCGCTTCTTCCTCTACCTCGCCTGGACCCTCCCGCACGGGAAGTACGTGGTCCCCAGCCTCGAGACCTACGGCGACCGCGACTGGCCGCAGGACTACAAGGTGCACGCCGCGATGGTGACCCGCCTCGACCGCGACCTCGGGCGCCTGATGGCGCTGCTGCGCGAGCTGGGCCTCGACGACCGCACGATCGTGTTCTTCTGCTCCGACAACGGCGGCGTGGATCGGCGGGAGGGGGTGCTCGACAGCGTCGGCCCGTTCCGCGGGAAGAAGGGCGTGCAATACGAGGGCGGGCTGCGGGTGCCGATGATCGTGCGCTGGCCCGGCCGCGTGCCGGCGGGCGCCGTGAGCTCCGCGCCGTGGTACTTCGCCGACGTGCTGCCCACGCTGGCCGAATTGGGCGGCGCCCCGGTGCCCGGGGGCGTGGACGGGGTGAGCGTGGTGCCGACCCTCCTCGGCCGCGAGCAGCCCGAGTTGCGGACCCGCAAGCTCTACTGGGAACAATACAGCGGCGGCGGCTTCCAGCAGGCCGCGCGCTGGGGCCGCTGGAAGGGCCACCTGCAACCGGGCCGGGACCAGTTCGAGCTCTACGACCTCGAGCAGGACCAGTTGGAGGCGCGCAACGTCGCCGCCGCCCATCCCGAGGTGGTGCGCGAGCTGCGGGCCTTCCTCACCCAGGCCCACGTCCCCTCCGCGAACTGGCACGTGCGCCCGCCGGCGGCGAAGCGCTGAACGCGCCCGCGCTCAGGGCAGGAGCAGGACCTTGCCGGTGGTCGCCCGGGCCTCGAGCGCGCGGTGCGCGTCGGCCGTGCCGGCGAGCGGGAAGGTCGCGCCAATCCGCACCCGCAGCGACCCGTCGGCCAGCCACGCGAACAGGTCGGACGCCCGCGCGCGCAACTCCGCCGGGGTCGCGACGTAGTGCGCGAGGGTCGGCCGGGTGAGGAACAGCGAACCGCGCTGCGACAGCACCAGCGGCGCGACGGGCGGCACGGGACCGCTCGCATTGCCGAAGGAGGCCAGCAAGCCGCGCGGGCGCAGGCTCGCCAGCGAGCCCTCCCAGGTCGCCCGCCCGACCCCGTCGTACACCACGTCAACGCCGCGCCCCGCCGTGAACGCCCGCGCCGCCGCCGCGAAATCCTCCCGCGCGTACACGCACACGGCGTCCGCGCCCGCCTCCCGCGCCAGCGCCGCCTTCGCGTCGTCCCCCACGGTCGCGAGCACCCGCGCGCCGCGCCGCTTCGCCAGTTGCACCAGCAGCAGCCCCACCCCACCCGCCGCCGCATGCACCAGCGCCGTCTCGCCGGCCCGCAGCGGCCAGGTGTCCGTCGTGAGGTAATGCGCCGTCAACCCCTGCAGCATCACGGCGGCCGCCTGCGCGGCGGTCACGTCCGCGGGCACGGGCACGACCTGCGCCACCGGCACGAGGGCCTCGTCCGCG
>VHCY01000257.1 GCA_016871595.1 Verrucomicrobiota bacterium | reverse complement strand
CTGGCGGAACAAGCGGCCCAAGTCGCGCCGACGACCTACGATGCGCTCGGAAACCACAATCCGTAGTGATTGGTTGAGTCACGTAAATACCCCTAAAACTTAAAGGGTCGAATCTGCCCCGTGGCGATGGCAAGCCAGATGCGGACCCGCGAGGGGGATTCCATGCCGGGCTCAGGGCCGGCCCGCAGGGCGATGGCCGCAAAAGGTGCAAAGGTTTGTCGCCGCGGACCAGCCTTGCCTGGCGACAATGGACGCGGCGCACGAGTCGCAGCGAGGGAGCCTTACATCCTCCTTCAGCTCTCCCTCAGCTCTCCCTCGAATATCCTTCGGTAATTTTTCGGTTATCCTTCGGTCTATGAGAGGTAAACGCCTGTGCTTATCTAGGCATAACCGAATTATTACCGAAGGATGACCGAACGATAACCGAAGGATTTAGCATTGACGCAGGCACGAGAATGCCTCGGATTCCGACCCCGGCAGGACCCGCAATGCCGCGGGATTGCCCCCTCTTCCAATGGCCCAAGCCTCCCTCAATCCCGCCCTGAAGGACCTGCGTGGCTCGCTCGACGGGCTCACCTTCCGCCGGCGGGCCGACGGCGCCGCGTCGGTTTTCGTGCAGGCCCCGGCGTCCACCCCACCCTCCAACGCGCAATTGGCTCGGCGGCAGGCATTTGGCGCCGCGCAACGCTACGCCCGCGAGGTGCTCGCCGACCCGCTACAGCGCGGGGTTTACCAGAACCTCGCGAAGGCCCTGCGGCGGCCGGCCAACACCTTGCTGGTCGGCAACTTCCTCACCCCGCCGGTCATCGGGACCGTGGAACTGGGCAGCTACACGGGAGGCGCCGGGCAGGAGATCGCCGTGCTCGCGACGGATTCCATCGCGGTCGAAAGCGTGAACGTCGAGATTCGGGGCATCTGGGACACTGTTCTGGAGGCCGGCTCCGCGCGCTGCGTGCACGGGGTGTGGCGCTACCGGGCGACCACGGATGTCCCGACCGGCACGTCGTGGCGGGTGGTCGTGACGGCCACGAATCGGGCGGGGCACGCCGCGATTCTCTCCCTGCCGGATCCCCGCGACCCCGCGGCCCCGCCCGCGCAGGCCAGCACGCGGCCTCCGGTCGTTGGAGATTGAGCCTACCTTGGCGGCCTAGCCGGCCAAGACGTCGATGCGCCGGGCCAGTTCCACGTCGAGGTCTGACAAGGCGCCGAGGTCGTGGGTCGAGAGCGTGATGCTCACCCGGTTCCAGACGTTGCTCCAGTCCGGGTGATGCCCGAGCTGCTCGGCGGCGAGCGCCACGCGGGTCATAAAGCCGAAGGCCGCGGAGAAATCGGCGAACCGGAACTCGCGGTGCAAGCGGCCCTCGCGCAGCGTCCAGGCGGGCAAGGTGGCGGGCAGGGCCGCCAGCGCGGCGGGCGTGAGGCGTTGGGCGGGCATCGGGGACATTGAGGCGCCGCACGCCGCGGATGTCAGGCCAAAGCGGGCGCCGGAAAACGAAGGGGCAATCCCAGTCGAAGGACGGTTGCCAAGGGCCAGGTTCCTTCTTTGCTTCCGCACACCCCCGGACCGCCTGGTCCTTCCCCCGCTTCCTTCCCACGATGCATCCTCGCCTCCTCCCCGTCCTCCTTGCCCTGCAGACCGCGGCGCTGGCCGCGCCCCACGATTGGCCCCAATGGCGCGGCCCGGACCGCTCCGACGTCTCCCGCGAGACCGGCCTGCTCCAAAAGTGGCCGGCGGGCGGGCCGAAGAAACTCTGGACCTTCGAGAACGCCGGCAACGGTTACTCGGGGCCGGCGATCGTCAACGGGCGCCTCTTCACCCTCGGCACCCGAGACGGCAAGGAGATCGTCCTCGCGCTCGATGCCACCACGGGCAAGGAGGTCTGGGCGGCGCCGATGGACGGCATTCTGGCCAATGACTGGGGTGGCGGCCCGCGGGGCACGCCCACGGTGGACGGCGACCGGGTTTATGCCCTGAGCGGCACCGGCGGGCTCCACTGCTTGGCGCTGGCGGACGGCAAGGTGATCTGGAAGGCCAGCCTCAAGGCCCTGGGCGGCTCGGTGCCGAAGTGGGGCTACACTGAGTCGGTACTCGTGGACGGCAACCTCGTGCTGGCCACGCCGGGCGGCAGCAAGGGGACGGTCGCGGCGCTCGACAAGGCGACCGGCAAGCTGGTCTGGCAGAGCAAGGACCTGACCGACGCGGCCCATTACTCGTCGATCGTGCCGGCGATGATCCACGGCAAGAAGCAGTACGTGCAGCGGACGGAGCGGCAGGTCTTCGGGCTCAATCCGGAGAATGGTGGCTTGCTCTGGCAGACCGAATTCCAGGGGCGGACCGCGGTGATTCCGACGCCCGTGGTGAAGGACAACTTTGTCTACGTCACGGCCGGCTACGGCTCCGGGTGCAAGCAGGTGGAGATTTCCCCCACCAACACCGTGCGGGTGGTCTATGAGAACAAGGTGATGCGGAACCATCACGGCGGCGTGATTTTGGTCGGGGAGCACGTCTTCGGGCACGACGACCCCAGCGGTTGGGCCTGCCAGAACTTCAAGACGGGCGAGGAGGTCTGGAAGGTGAAGAACCTCGGCAAGGGAGCCGTCGCGTACGCGGACGGGCGTCTGTACTGCCTGGACGAGAAGGATGGGACGGTCGCCCTGATCGAGGCTTCCACGCAGGGTTGGAAGGAGCACGGGCGCTTCCGGATCGAGCCGCAGACCAAGATCCGCAGCGAGCGGGGCAAGATCTGGACGCACCCCGTGATCAGCAATGGGCGGCTCTACCTGCGGGATCAGGACATCATCGTCTGCTACGACGTGAAGGCCGGCTAAGGCCGGAGGGAACCGGTCCGGACAGCAAAAAGGCCCCTCGAGGAGGGGCCTTTTTCATTGGATGGTCGGGGCGGTGAGATTCGAACTCACGACCTCTACGTCCCGAACGTAGCGCTCTACCAGGCTAAGCTACGCCCCGACATCCGGCTCGCCGAAACGAGGGAGAGCGACGGAGTCGGAGGAGTGCCCGGGGAGCAAGCAGAAAAGCGGTCCTTTCCGGAATTCGTGCGCAAAAAAACCCGGTGCGCGGGCACCGGGTTGGAAATTCAAAGCCATCACTTCTTCGCCGGGGGCGGAGGAGGGATGATTGGCGGCCGCGTGAGGGAGCTGTCGGAAGCCCGGCGGGAGACCATTTCGGTCATCCGCTGGATCTCGAGTTCGGCGTTCCGGCGGGCAACGCGGGCGAGTTCCACCTTCTTGGCCATCTCGAAGGATTCCCGGCTGGTGGCGTCCTTGTCCTTGCGCAGCTTGGCGAGTTCGGCCTCGAGGGCGTCCACCTGTTTTTGGGCGGCTAAGCCCTTGGCGGTGTACTCGGCGGTCTGGTCTTTGACCTTCTTATCGTCGGCGGCCTGCTTGGCGACCTTCTCGGCCTCCTTCTTGCGCTCCTCGGCGTCACGCTCGTCCTGGCGCTTCTTGGCGTCTTCGCGGGCCTTGGCCTCGGCGGCCTTCTTTTTGGTGTCGGCGTCGGCGCGCTCCTTCTCGATCCGGGCGGCGGTGGCCCGCTCCTTGATCTTCGCCTCCTCAACGTGGGCGCGGAAGACAAAGACGAAGCCCAA
>VHCY01000256.1 GCA_016871595.1 Verrucomicrobiota bacterium | reverse complement strand
CGGCGGCCTGATCGCACACGAACGTGTGGGCGAGGTCGGCGAGCTTCGCGAGCAGGAGCAGCTCGTCGCGGCCGAAGCTGTCGCTGTCCTTGAACTGCTTCTGCTCATCGACGTAGGTCCGCGTGAACTTCACGCTGTAGTAGGGGCGATCCTCGGCGGCGTTTTCCCAGATGCTGGCCTTGACGCGGCCGAGGCGGAGCACGCGGAGGGGAGCCTGGCCGGAGCCGCCGGCGCGGGATTGGCCGCCCGAGGGGGCGGGGAAGCGGGAGGAGGTGTTTTTCATAGGTTGCGGCGGCGAGCGTGCCGCGGCGCGCTCGCAGTCCCAGCCCCGCTTGTCCCCAAAATCGGGGATACCGTGGGACAGCGCGTGACCCACCCCCCTGCTAAGCTGCGCGGATGAACTCGAACAATCGTCGTTGCTACGGGGTGATGGTCCTGCCGGAGACGCTGGTCCGCCGGCTGCGGGAGGAATGGCGCGTGGTGGAGACGCCGGCGCGCTGGGACGCGGTGGCGGCGGGGCTGCGGGTGCGGCTCGCCCGGCGCGGGCTGGCCTGGCGCACGGAGCGCCGGCCCCTCGCCGCCTGAGCCCCGGGGCGCTGGGCTGGACGCGCGGGCTCGCGGCGGCCAGCCTGCGGGGATGACGCCCGCCCCCGCCACCCCGCTCGCGCGCCGTTCCTTCCTCGCCGCCGCCTCCGGCGCGCTCGCTTTCCCCGCCGTGCTGCGGAGCCAGGGCGGGACCTCGCCCGGCGCGCGGCTGAACGTGGCCTGCGTCGGCGTCGGCGGCCGCGGGGCCGCGGCGGTGGCCGCGATGAAGGACGAGAATCTGGTCGCGCTGTGCGACGTCGACGAGGCGCGGGCGGCCCGCACCGTGAAGGCGCACCCCGGCGTGCCGTTCTTCCAGGACTACCGGGTGATGCTCGACCGGCTCGGCTCGCGTATCGACGCGGTCACGGTCTCCACGCCCGACCATATGCACTACCCGATCGCGCTGGCGGCGATGGCGCTGGGCAAGCACGTGTTCGTCGAGAAGCCGATGGCGCACACCATCCGCGAGGTGCACGAGTTGGCCCGGGTGGCGCGGGAGCGGAAGGTCGCCACGCAGATGGGCAACCAGGGCCACGCGGGCGAGGGGATGCGGCTCCTCAAGGAGTGGTACGACGCGGGCATCCTCGGCGAGGTGCGGGAGATCCACTCGTGGACGGACCGGCCGATCTGGCCGCAGGGCGTGAAGGCGCCCGATCACAGCCAGCTGCGGCCGGTGGTGCCCGCGGGCCTCGACTGGGACCTCTGGCTCGGCGTCGCCCCCGCCCGGGCCTACGACCCGATGTACCTGCCCTTCGCGTGGCGCGGGTTCTGGGATTTCGGCACCGGTGCGCTCGGGGATATGGGCTGCCATATGATGGACGGCGGCTTCTGGGCGCTCGACCTTCCGGCGCCCGCCGCGATCGAGGCGGTTGCCGCCGGCCAGACCGACGTGAGCGCACCCACGGCGTCGGTCGTGACCTACGAGTTCCCCGCGCGCGGGACCCGCCCGCCCCTGAAATGGTGCTGGTACGACGGGCGCCTGACGCCCCCGCTGCCGCCCGAGTTCGAGGCCGGCCGCAAGCTGCCGGAGAACGCGACGCTGATCCTCGGCACCCGCGCCGCGGCGATTGCGGACCCGAATTACTACACCCTGCGGCTGCTGCCGGAGTCGCGGATGCAGGAGCAGGCCGCCGCGCTCCCGCCCCGGACGATCCCGCGCATTCCCGGGGGCAACCACTTCGCGGAGTGGATCCGGGCCTGCAAGGGTGGGCCCGCCGCGGGGGCCGACTTCGCCTACTCGGCGCGGCTCACCGAGATGGTGCTGCTGAGCAACGTCGCCCTCCGCGCCCGTCGCCGCCTTGAGTGGGACGGCGTCCGCCGCGAGGTCACCAACGTCCCCGCGGCGAACGCGTTCCTCACCAAGGAGTACCGCCCCGGCTTCGGCGTTTGAAGGGTCCCGCGCCGGCCGCCATCGCGGCTTGCCAGCCCCCGGGGGCAACGCATCGTCACGCGAGCGCGATGAGTCGTCACGGCTTCGAGAGTCCGGAGGAGCACGATCCCGTCACCTGGTGGCGCGGGCATCCCGTGCACGCGGTGCACCTGCTGGTGGCCGCGCTGGTCGTCTCGATGCTCGTCACCACCGCGCTGCAGTTCGCGCGCGCGGACGGGCTGATCTCCCGGTTGGCCTTCAGCGGTGAGGCGGTCTGGCGGGGCGAGCTTTGGCGGGTGCTCACCTACGGGCTGGTGAACCCGCCCTCGCTCGGGCTGGCGATCGAGCTGCTGATGCTGGTCTGGTTCGGGCGCGAAGTGGAACGTTCCCTCGGACGCCGGGACTTCCTGCGGCTCTACGCGGGCCTGTACCTGGTCCGCCCGCTGCTCTTCACCGCGCTCGCGCCCGTGCTGTCCGCCAACTTTGCGGGGGGCACCGGCTCCTTCGCCGTCTTCATCGCGTTCGCGACGCTGTTCCCGGATGCGCCGCTGCTGTTCAACCTGCTGGCCCGCTGGGTCGCCTGGGGGCTGCTCGCCCTCGGGGCGCTGATGGCGCTGGGCGCGCGGGACGGCGTGCGCCTGCTCGAGCTCGCCGCGACCTGCGGTTTCGCGTTCGCGTTTATCCGGCACTATCAGGGCCGCTGGAGCTGGCCCCGCTTCCCCCGCTTCCGCCGGTCGCGTCCCGCGACCGCGACCGCGACCTCGACCCGCGCCGCGCCCGTGCCGGTGGCCGCCCGGGCCGGCGCCGCCCGCGGCACTGCGACCACGCCCCCCGTCCCCGCGCCGATGGCCGAGGTCGACGCGCTCCTCGACAAGATCGCCCAGTCCGGCCTGCACAGCCTCACCGCGACGGAACGCGCCCGGCTCGAGGCCGCCCGCGAGGACTTGCAGCGCCGCCGGCCCAAGGCGTAACGCCGCCGGGCGGCGCCGTCCCGACCTTATGCCCCGCCTCCCCCTGCTGATTCTCGCGCTCCTGGCCGCCCCGCTGATCGCCGCCCCCGCGCCGCGGCCGAATGTCTTGGTCATCATGGCCGACGACCTCGGCTACGCGGATCTCGGGGTCCAGGGTGGGGCCGAGGTGCCGACGCCGCACCTCGACGCCCTCGCGCGCGCCGGCGTGCGCTGCACCGACGGCTACGTCTCGGCCCCCTACTGCAGCCCGTCGCGCGCCGGGTTCCTGACCGGGCGCCACCAGACGCGCTTCGGCCACGAGTTCAACCCGCACGTCGGTGCACCCGAGGACCTCGGCCTGCCCCTCGGCGAGCGGACCCTCGCCGACCGCCTCCGCGCGGCGGGCTACGCGACCGGCTTGGTGGGCAAGTGGCACCTCGGCTTCAGTCCCCGGCATCACCCGCAGTCCCGCGGCTTCGACGAGTTTTACGGTTTCCTGGTGGGCGCCCACAACTTCCAGCTCCGCCCGGACGCCGCGCCCAAGTTCGGGACCGCCCAGTCGCTCAACCTGATCCACCGCGGCCGGGAGCCCCTGCGCGTCGAGGGCCACACCACGGAGCTGTTCACCACTGAGGCCCTGCGCTTCATCGACCGCCACGCGGGCCGGCCGTGGTTCCTCTTCCTGTCCTACAACGCCGTCCACACCCCGTTGGAGATCGCGCCCGACACCCTCGCCCGGCTCCCGGCCGCGGTGCAGGACCCGGCCCGCCGCGGCTACCTCTCGCTG
>VHCY01000255.1 GCA_016871595.1 Verrucomicrobiota bacterium | reverse complement strand
ATCTCGGCGAGCACCTGGAGGGCGGGCTGGTCGGGGTGGCGGGCGGCGGGGGACTTGTAGGCGATCTGGACGACGCCGACCTCGCCGGGGCGGCGGACGACGACGCGGCGCGGGCCGGTCTGGGCGGGTTCCTCGGTGTAGACCTGCGGGATCGGGTGGGGCGCGCGGGGGATGGGGCCGAAGACCTCGGCGAGCAGCGCGAGCGCGGCGGCGGGCTCGAAGTCGCCGATCACGGAGACGGTGGCGTTGTCCGGCCAGTAGAACGTGTCGTAGAACTCGCGGAGCTTCGCGATGGAGACCTTCTCGATGTCGGAGCGCCAGCCGATGGTCGGGTGGTGGTAGGGGTGGGCGAGGAAGGCGGCGGCGGCGACCTCCTTGTCGAGCGTGGCGGCGGGGTCGTTCTCGTCGCGCTCGTACTCGTTGCGGACGACCGTCATCTCGAGCTGCCGGTCCTCCTCGCGGAGGAGCAGGTGGCGCATCCGGTCGGCCTCGAGGCGGGCGACCAGCGCGAGGTGGCGGCTGGGGATATTCTCGTAGTAGTTGGTGCGGTCGAGCCAGGTGGTGGCGTTGTTGATGCCGCCGATGCGGTCGAGGAGCGTGTCGAACGCCTGGCCGTTGCCCGCGTGGTAATTCCGGCTGCCCTTGAACATCAGGTGCTCGAGCAGGTGGGTGGCGCCGGTGGTGCCGGTGACCTCGTTCCGCGAGCCGACGCGGTAGGTCACCATAAAGGTGAGCACCGGGGCGGAGCGGTCGGGGAGCAGCAGGATCGTGAGGCCGTTGGCCTCGAGGGTGTGCTCGGCGATGCCGGCGACGGTGCGGACGTGCCGGACGCCGGCGGGCGCGGGGGTGGCGGCGGCGAGGGCGGCGGGCAGGAGGAGCAGCGGGAGGAGGAGGCGCATCGCGGGACGGGGGATCTTCCCCCAGCTGTGGCCGGCGGGCGGCGCGACGGCGAACCTTTCCCGGCCGGCCCGCGGCGCGGCCTTGCGCCGGACAGTGGCCGGGGGTTTCGTGCGTCGGGCCCCCGTCCCGCCGTGATGAACCTCGCCGCCCCCCTGTTCCGCGCCCTGCTGGCGCTGGCCGTGCTGACGGCGCTGTTCTTCCTGCTCGAGCGCGTGCTGGCGCGTCGCCGCGGCCGGGCGCAGCCCTTCTTCCGGCGCGGGTGGGGGACGGACGCCGCCTACCTCGTGCTCACCGCGGTCATCACCAAGCCGCTCGTGCGCGGCGTACTCGTGGTGGTCGCGGCGCTGCTGGTGACGGCGGGCGTGGTGCCGGCGGAGGCGGTGCGCACGGGCGCCTTCACCGGCTTCGGGCCGCTCAGCCGGCAGCCGCTGTGGCTGCAGGCGGTGGAGATTCTGGTGCTGGTCGACTTCATCGGGTACTGGACGCACCGGATGTTCCACCGCGGGCGCTGGTGGCCGTTCCACGCCGTGCACCACTCGTCGGAGGACCTCGACTGGCTCGGCAGCGTCCGCGTGCACCCCGTGAACGAGCTGGTCAACCGCGTCGCCCACGTCCTCCCCATCCTGCTGCTGGGCTTCAACCCCGCGCTGACCCTGGCCACGGCGCCGGTGCTGACCCTCTACGCGATCTTCCTCCACGCGAACGTGAACTGGGACTTCGGGCCGTTGCGGCTGGTGCTGGCGTCACCCGCGTTCCACCGGTGGCACCACTCGCGGGACCGCGAGGCGTGGGACAAGAACTTCGCCGGGCTGCTGCCGGCCTGGGACTGGCTCTTCGGCACCCTTTACCTGCCGCGCGACCGGGCGCCCGCCAACTTCGGCATCCACGAGCCGATGCCGCCCGGGTTGCTCGGGCAGCTGCGGCAACCGTTCACGCGCGAAGCGCGAGCGGGAGCCCGCGATCCGCGGGACGAGGCCAACGTGGATCCCTGAGGAGTCCCGCCTGCGCGGGGCGCGCCCTCCGGAACGCGGGACCAGCCCGCGGCTTGCGGAATGACCGGTCAGCGGAACTGGCGCTGGGCCTGCCAGGCCTCGCGGTCCGAGAAGGTGGCGGCGGGCAGGTCGGCGCGGTGGTCCTTGCTGGCGAGCAGCACCGTGCGGCGGCGGGCGGTGGCCGGGTCGAGGGCGGTGCGGAAGAACGCGAGGGTCTGCTCGCGCGTGAGCCGGTCGAGGGCGGCGAGGGAGGCCTGCTGGCGGTCCCATTCGCCGTCGAAGGTGAACGCGCGGCCGAAGAAGAGCTCGGCCTTCTCGCGGATGCTCTTGGCCTTCTCCTCGAAGCCCGAGCGCGCGCCGGCGACCAGCGTCTTCCACTGCTCGTCGGTCAGCTTGGCGAACTCCTCCGGGAAGCCGGCGATCACCGCCTCGGCCCGGCGCTGCAGCTCGGCGGGGGCGTGGGTGCTCGACTGGATCACGAACGCGAAGTAGCGGTGCCGCAGCGAGCCGCCGGCGCCGCCGCCCACGATGTAGCCCAGCTGCTGCTTGGTGCGCAGCTCGCTGAAGAACGGGTCGGCGAAGAAGTTGCCCAGCACGGCGGCGGCCGCCCGCACCTCCGGGGTGTCGTCGGGCAGCAGGTAGTCGCGGACGAAGGCGGAGTTGACGCCCTCGACCGGGCCGGAATCGACGACGTTCTCGCCCGGCTGGAGCTGCAGGTGGCGGCGGCGGAGGAGTTCACCGGCGGGCGCGGGGGTGGCGCCGATCGCGCGCGCGAGGCCGCGCACGGCGGTGACCGCGGCCTCGGGGGCGAGGTGGCCGTGGACGACCGCCTCGACCGCGCCGCGGGCGAAGAACTCGCGCCCGAACGCCTGCACGTCCGCCCAGGTGGCGGCCTCGGTCGCCGCGAGGGTCTCGGGTGGCAGGAAGAGGTGCTCGCGCATCAGCGCGTCGCGCCGGTTGCGGGCCTGGGTGTAGGCCTCCGTCTGCACGTAGCTGCGGAGCCCGCGCAGGGTGGCCTCCTTCAGGGCCTCGAAACGGGCGGGGGTGACGCTGAAGTCGCGCAGCCGGGCGGCGACGTGCGCGGCGTAACGGAGGCCGGAGTCGCCGTAGCCGGCGACGGAGACCTTCCAGCCCTCGAGCGAGGCCTCGAGGCTGACGTCCACGCCGGCGAGCTCGGCGTCGGCGCTGGCGGGCTCGAGGTGGTCGCGCAGGCAGGCGTCGAACAGCCGCAGCAGGGCGGCCCCGCGCGGCGTGGCGAGGCTGGCGACGGGGACGAAGCGCAGGCTGAGCGCGACCTGCGGGCGCTGGAACTCGGCGTCGGGCGCCCAGAACAGGCGCAGGCCGGGCTCGTCGACCAGCGCGACGGGACGTTCCGGCAGCACGTTGGTGGCGCCGGGCAGGAAGGCGTTCGCGCCGGGCAGGCGGAAGGTGTCCGGGCCGCCCGCGGCGAGCAGGGCCTGGTAGCCCGCGCCCGCGTCCTCGGTGTAGGAGTACTTCACCTGGTAGATGCGCTCGGCGCGGTCGGTCGGGACGCCCTTGGCCATCACGGCGACGAGCAGGTTGTCGGGCGTGAGCGCGTCGAGCAGCCGGCGGTAGGCGGCCTCGTCGGGCGGGCCCCAGACGTCGCCCGCGCGTTCGGCGACCTCGAGCGGGTAGAAGCCGGCCTGGTTGGCGAGTTTGGTGGCGAGCGACGCGCCCTCGCCGCGGTCGCGGAAGCTCTCGTCGAGCTGCGCGATGCGCGCGCGGTCCCGGTAGAAGTCCGCCGGGAACGGCGCGGCGCGCAGGTGGCGCAGGTAGGCCAGAA
>VHCY01000254.1 GCA_016871595.1 Verrucomicrobiota bacterium | reverse complement strand
GTGCTGCACGCGAACCGCTCGCAGAACCAGCGGCTCGAGGCGCTCGCGGGTTTCCGCAGCGGCAAGTACGAGATTATGGTCGCGACCGACATCGCGGCCCGCGGCATCGACGTGGCGGGGGTCACCCACGTGATCAACTTTGATATCCCGGCCAATCCCGAGGATTACGTGCACCGCATTGGCCGAACCGGCCGGGCGCAGGCGGTGGGCGACGCCTTCACGCTGGTGACGCCCGAGAACGCGGGCGACGTGCGCGCGATCGAGCGGTTCATCGGGCAGAAGATCCCGGAGCTGAAGCTGGAGGGGTTTGCGTACCGCCCGCTCGTGGCGCGGCCCGCGACGACCGTGCCCCAGCGGGCGCAGGGGAGCCCGGCCGGCACGCTCAGGCCGCAACGGGGCTTCCGGCGGTTTGGCCGGGGGCGCTGACCGATTCGAGCAGCCGGGTGCAGAGCGCGCGCAGGCGGGAGCGCAGCGGTTCCGCGCGGGCGCAAAACGCGCGCTGTTGCGCCTCGTACTCCGCCCGCCCGTCCGCGGTCTCGATCGCGATGGGCGCATAGCCGAGGGCCTGGAAGTCGTAGGGGCTGGCGCGCATATCCACCTCGCGGATCTCGCGCGCGAGGGCGAAGCAGTCGGCGGTGAGCTCCGCGGGCGTGAAGGGCGCCAGTTTGAAGCTCCATTTGTAGAGGTCCATATTGGCGTGGAGGCAGCCGCGCTGCTCCAGGGCCGGGGTCGTTTCCCGCGTCGGCTGCAGGCGGTTCAGCGGCCGCGCCGGCGGGGTGAAGAAGCGGAAGGCGTCGAAATGCGAGCAGGTCACCCCGCCCGTCTCCACCACGCGGGCGATCTCGGCGGCCGGCAGCCGCAGTGGCCATGCCTGGTGGCGCACCTCGGCCGGATCCTGCCGGTAGACCATCGCCCACTCGTGCAGCCCGTGGCAGCCGAAGAATGCCGGCCGTGCCTGCATCCCGCGCAGCAGTGCCTCCAGCCAGGCCACGAATTCCCGCCGTGAGGGGGACAGCGTGGCCGGGTCGACGGCCACCGCGGGGGCGCCTCCGGGTCCGGAGAGTTCCCGGTAGCCCGGATGGCGCAGGAACTCCCGGGCGGACGGGCCCAGCAGGGCGACCTCCGGTCCCGGGTGCCAGCGGCGCAGCCAGGCCGGGCGATGCGCGTAATACGTGAAGAGGAAGTCGTGCACCGGGTGGCGTTCCCCGCGCGCGGCCCGCTCCTGGTGCGGATCGGTCCAGGCGCGCACCCGGGCTTCGTGCGCCGCCGCCTGCGCCCGCCACTCCGCCTCCGCGAGGAAGGTCCGCGGGGTCACTTGGCCGGCGCGTAGCCGTAATTTTCCCGGAGGAATTCCAGGAGCACCGGCGCGGTGATCCGCCCGAAGCGCGCGCGGTTCTCGGGGGTGTCGCGCACGCCGGGGCGGGGGCATTCGATCTGTAGGCCGTCGACCTTGGGCGTCCCGGCGGCAGCGGCGTGGCGTTGGACGATGTAGCCGCCCGCGAAGAAGGGCTGGTTGCCCGGCTGCGGGTCGGGGCCGCTCGGGGTGGCGGGCAGGCCGCCGGCGGCGAGCAGGGTTCCGAGGCTGCGCGGCCCGCGGATCAGGTCGGCGGCGCTCCCGCCGCGGCGCGCGTGCAGGTCCGAGAGGGTGGAGAGGCTGATGACCCCGGAAGCGTCGAACTCCTTATCCCCCCGGTTGAGTTGCGGCGCGGCGAGGGCGTAACCGAGTTCCAACCGTGCGACCGGGTGGGCGTGGCCGTGGAGGTCGACGAGGAAGGCAAAGCCGTGCCGCGCCACCGCCGCCTCGAGCGCGCCCTCGATCGCCGCGTGGAACTCCCGCCAGACCTGCTCCGCGCCCGGATGCCCGTTGGCCGCCTCGACGATCTCGCGGTTCGGGTCCAGCCGGGACCGGTGCAAGTGGCTGAGGATCAGATGAACGCGTCCGCCGGAGAGCCGCTCCAGCTCCGCGACCAGCTCCCGCGCGAGTTCCTGCGTGTTGGCGTCCATCACCGTCACGCCCTTACGGCGGGTCGGCAGGTCCGCGGGCTGGGCGCGGCCGCCGTGCGGCACGGTGAGGACCAGCGGCCGGTCGCCGGCGATGTACTCCACGTGGCGGGCGGTGCCGAAGTAGGACTGGCCCGGCACTTTGGGCGCGGGAGTGGCGGCGGGGGCCGGGGAGGCGGCCGCGAGGACGAGCAGGACGATCAGCAGGCGCAGGGGTGGCATCGCGGGCGGGGAGCGGGGCTTCAGGCAGCGCGGACCAGCAGGCGGCGGACGCCTTCGATGGGCGTGCCTTCCACCGGAAGCAAGTTAAACGGAGCGCGGTGGCGCAGGGCCGCCTGGACCGCGGGGTGGTTCAGGATCGGGCCGCTCAGGCCCACGCGCAGCCCGGCGAGGGGTGAGGCCGGAAACAACTGGGCCGCCACCCCGAGGGCGATTTCGAGCAGGTCCCCGGCGGAGGCCGCGACCAGCCCGGAGGCGATGGGGTCGCCGGCGCCGGCGAGGGCGAGCAACGCGGGGGCGAGCGCCGCCACCTGCCGATTCGGCTCGGCGTGCTGGTAATACCAGCGGGTTACGAATCCGGCATCCGCCGTCGGCCCGAGGCCGGTGTGGTCCCGCACGGCGGCGCTGACGGGGGAAGCGGGCTGCCAGCCCTGCAGTTCGAGCAACCCGCGGCCGATGGCGCGTCGTCCGAGGTCGTAGCCGCTGCCGGGGTCGCCGAAACGCCAGCCGATCCCGCCCGCGTAGTGGATCGAGCCGTCGGGTGCCCGGGCGGCCACGAACGAGCCCGTGCCGCCGTGCAGGACCAGGCCGGGGGCGCCGTCCGTGGCTAGTTCCAGCACCGGATGGGAGTCGTCGGCCGTGAACACCTGGGCGCCCCCGCCGAGGCCGGCCATCGTCTCGCGCCAGTAGGAGCGGTTGCCGGCCGCGTAAAGGTGGACGTGCGTGACCGCCGCCCCGGGCGAGCGGGCCAGGGCCTGCGCCCGCAGGGCCGCGATCAGTTCGGCGACCACCTGGCGGGCGGCGTCAGGGCCAGCAACGTTAGGATTGCATCCGGCGGCGAGTTCGCGGGCGGCGACGGCCCCGGTGGCGTCCACCAGAATGCCTTCGGTCTTGGTCGCGCCCCCGTCGATGCCGATGCGGAAGTTCATCGTCCCACGAGCCGGCCTCAGGCCAGTTGTTTGGAGAGCCGGTGCCGGTAGCGGGCGCCGACCGCCCGGTTGTGTTCGATCGCGCCGGGCAGGTTCTGGCTCCGCAGCACCGGCAGCTCGTGCCCGTGGTCTCGTAGCCATTCCATCACTGAGACCATCAACCAGTTAAGCAGCGAACAGCCGATGAAGGTGCTGGTCGGGCCGGTGTTGATCGCGTCCGTCACCGGCAGAATCGCATCCCCGGGCAGCCCGCCGTTGTCGAGCACGTGGTCAGCGATTGCGTGCAGGTTGCGGCCGCCCGGGTGGACGGTGCGGGCGGTGGTGGACATCGCGACGGAGCAGAGCCCGACGACAAGGCATCCCTTGCGCTTGGCGTGGAGGGCGACCTCGATCGGGGAGGAATTCTTGCCGGAGTTGGAGATGACGATGACGACCTCGCCGGGGCGGAGCTCGTACTGGCGGTCGTAGCGTTCGACGAGGGCGGTGCCGTAGCCGACGAGGTTCTCGATGAAGCCGGCGGTCGGGTCGGGGATGCTGGTGATGCAGACCAGCCCGCCGGCGCGGCCGACGATCTCGCGGGAGATGATCTCG
>VHCY01000253.1 GCA_016871595.1 Verrucomicrobiota bacterium | reverse complement strand
TGGACGAGAACGGCCACCGGTACGACCCGTACTTCAAGCCCGACTGGAACCCCGACCTCTTCAACGTCCAGAACTTCATCAGCCACCTCGGCGTCTACCGGACGCTGCTGGTGCGCGAGGTCGGCGGCTTCCGGGTTGGTTACGAGGGCTCGCAGGACTGGGATCTCGCGATGCGGGTGATCGAGCGGAGCGCGCCGGACCGCATCCGCCACATCCCGAAGATCCTCTACCATTGGCGCAGCGTGCCCGGTTCCACGGCGTTGCTGATCGGGGCCAAGAACTACGCGGCGCAGGCGGCGGAGAAGGTCATCAGCGAGCACTTCACCCGGATCGGGGTGGAGGCCCGCCTGTCCCCGACCAAGGGTTCGTACTGGCGCGTCCACTACCCGCTCCCGGCGCCCGCCCCGCGCGTCACGCTGGTGGTTCCGACGCGCAACCGCCTCGAGGTGCTACGCCCGTGCCTCGAGAGCATCCTCGGCCGCACCACGTACCCGGACTTCGAGGTGCTGATCGTCGACAATGGCAGCGACGACCCGGCGACGCTGGCCTACCTGGAGGAGCTCGTGCGCCCCGTGGCCGGCAGAGCCACCGTGCGCGTGCTACCGCAGCCGGGCGAGTTCAACTATTCCGCGCTGAACAATGCGGGCGTGGGCGCCACCGACGCGCCGCTGGTGGCGCTGCTGAACAACGACCTCGAGGTCATCCACGGTGACTGGCTCGACGAGATGGTCTCGCACGCGCTGCGGCCCGAGATCGGGTGCGTCGGGGCGAAGCTTTATTACCCGGACGACCGGATTCAGCACGCCGGGGTGATCCTCGGCGTGGGCGGGGTCGCGGCGCACGCCTGGCAGACGCACCCGCGGGGCGCGGCCGGGCAGGCCCACCGCAACCTGCTCCAGCAGAACCTGTCGGCCGTGACCGCCGCGTGCCTCGTGGTGCGGCGCGAGGTCTACCTCCAGGCGGGGGGCTTCAACGCGGACGAGCTCAAAGTTGCCTTCAACGACGTGGACTTTTGCCTCAAAGTCCGCGCGGCTGGCTATCGCAACCTCTGGACGCCCTACGCGGAGCTCTACCACCACGAGAGCGCGAGCCGCGGCAAGGAGGACACCTTGGAGAAGCGGGACCGTTTCCGCGCCGAGGTGGAGCATATGCGCGCGACTTGGGGCGAGTTGCTGGACCGGGATCCCGCGTACAACCCGAACCTGACGCTCACGATCAACGACTTCACGCTCGCGCTGCCCCCGCGCCCCTGGCCGCCGCTCGCCTGAGGCGGCTTCCGCGATGTCCGCCTGCCTCGATGCCCCGGTCGCCGGTGTCACGCTCGACCCGCTCGGCTTTGTGGTGCGGGGCTGGGTCCGGCCGGAGCCTCCGTTTGCCCCCGGGGAGGCGCTGGAGGCGTGGGCGGATGGCGCGTGCCTCGGGCGCACCCTGACCCGCTACGAGCGGCCCGACGTGAATGAGGCCCTCGGGTTGCCCGCGGGCACCGCGTGCGGTTTCGAGCTCGCGGCGCACCACCCGGGCGCGGGCGGCGCGCCCTTCACGCTGGAACTCCGCCGGCGGCCGGCGGGCGGGCCGGCCGGATCCGCGCTGGCCCGGGTGACGGTCACCCCCATCGCCCGCGATTACCGGCGGAACCATTTCGGGGTGCTACTCGACCAAAGCACCACGGCGATCCAGCGCCGGGGGAACATCTGGGCCACCGGGCCCTCGCAGGCCGACGGGAGCCCCGAGCTGGCGACACTGCTCCGGCGTCACCTCGGGCCGCCGCCGCGGAGCGTGCTCGACGTCGGCTGCGGCCTCGGTTCCTACGGGCGCGGGCTGATCGCGGAGGGTTACGCCTGGCAAGGGGTGGAGGTGAACCCGGAGGACTGCGCCGAGCTCGCCCGGCTGGGCCTGCCGCACCAGCGGGTGGACGGCCGGACGCTGCCGTTTCCGGACGGCGCCTTCGCCTCGGCGCTCTGCCTGGAGGTGCTGGAGCACGTCGAGGAACCCCGCGCCTTCCTGCGCGAGATCGCCCGGGTCGCGCCGGCGCAGCTGATCGTCTCGGTCCCGAACTGCGAGCTCCTCGGCTACCTTTGGGACCACCTCGCGACCCCGTGGCACATGCTGGAGGCGAGCCACGTCAACTTCTTCACCCGCTGGAGCCTCGGCGCCCTGCTGCGCGAGTTCTGGCCGGAGGTCGAAGTGGGCTTCCACACCCTCTACCCGCTGCGCACCCCCGAGGGCACCCCGCTGCACTACAACCTCCTCGCGTGCGCCCGCCGGCCGGACGTGCCGGCGGCGCCGGGGACCTGACGCCGATTGTTAGCTTGAGCCCCGGCGGGGTTCGTTTCCCCTCGGGGGAAATCCGTGCCGCCGTCCCTGTTCCGCGCCGCCTGCGGCGTCTGCCTGTTTCTGGTCATCGTCGCCGCCAAATGGGCGACGTTTGATCGTTTCGGCTCGCCGATGCCGGATTGGGACCAATGGGACGCCGAGGCCTCGGCGCTGCTGGTCCCGTGGCTGGAAGGTGACCCGGCATTCCTGGGCCACCTTTTTGCCGCGCACAACGAGCACCGGATCGTCCTGACTAAGCTGCAGGCGTTGGCGCTGACGGCGGCGAACGGTCAGTGGGACGCGCGGCTGGAGGCGGTGGTCAACGCGCTCCTGCACGGCGTAGTGGCGTGGGGCCTATGGGGGTTGGCGGCGAGGCGCTGGGCGGGCTGGCCGCTGGCCCTCCTCTGGATCGTGCTGGCGGTGATTACGGGGCTGCCGTTGGGCTGGCAGAACGTCCTCGGCGGCTTCCACTCGCAGCAGTATTGGCTGCTGGGCCTATCGGTCGCGACGGTGGCGCTGCTGCCGTTCGCGCGGGCGGGGAGCGTGCGGTGGTGGGCAGGGGCGGCCGCGGCGGCGCTGGCGCTTTTCTCGATGGGTTCGGGCCTGCTGGCCGCCGCAGCGGCCGGAATGCTCGTGGCCGTGCGCTGGGCGCGCCGGGAGGCCACCGCAAGGGATGCCGTCGCCACGCTGGCCATTGCTGCCGTGGTGGTGGGTGCGGGGTTCCTGCTGCGCGTGGAAGTTCCGTGGCACCAGGAGATGAAGGTGCGGACGGCGGCGGACTTCCTCGCCAGCATCGCGCACAGCCTGCAGTGGCCGTGGCGGGAACAAGATTGGGCGGCCGTCGCGCTCTGGCTGCCCTGGACCTTTGTCGCGCTCGGCCGGCTGCGTCCCCCCGCCCCAGGGAAAACCGCGGGGCCGCGGGATAATCACGCGCTGCTCGTGGCGGGACTCGGGGGCTGGGTGCTCCTGCAGGTCGCCGCCACCGCCTACGCGCGCGGTGCCGGCGGCGGCTACCCGGCCTCCCGGTATATGGACACCTTGGCCTTGGGTGTGGTGGCCAACGCCCTCGCGCTGCTGCACCTTCACGCCGGCGCCCGGCCGCACCTCGTCCGCGGCCTCGGGTTGCTGTGGCTCGCGATCCTCGCCGCGGGCCTGCCGCCGCTGGTGCGCGACACCTTCGGGAGCGACCTCCGCGACGCGAGCACCTACTACCGGAAGGCGGAGGGCTACCTGCGCCGCTACCTTGCCACCGGCGACATGGACCACCTCATCCCGCCCGACATTCCCTACCCCAGCGTCGAGGGCCTCGTCGATCGCCTGACCATCCCCGGCCTTCGGGCCCTCCTCCCGGTGCCGCTACGGACCCCGCTCGCGCTGCTCCCGCGGGATCCCGAGGAAGGCGTCTTCCGCGTTAATGACGCCCGGGGCTGGAT
>VHCY01000252.1 GCA_016871595.1 Verrucomicrobiota bacterium | reverse complement strand
GGACCTGGCGAACCTGCTGCTCGACCCGTATTTCAACAAGACCGTGCGGCAGGCGCAGGAGAACTGGCGGAAGGTCGTGGCGCTGGCGGTGGAGTGCGGCGTGCCCGTGCCGACCTTCAGCTCGGCGTTGTCGTACTACGACGGTTACCGCTCGGCCCGCCTGCCCGCGAACCTGCTGCAGGCGCAGCGCGATTACTTCGGGGCGCACACCTACGAGCGGACGGACCGCCCCCGCGGCGAGTTCTTCCACATCGACTGGCCGGAGGCCGGCCGGCCCCAGCTGGCGATCAAGTGACCGGAGCGGCGGCCTGAGTGGAGCAGCCTTCGGCTGAACGCCATCCCAGGCGGCCGCAAAGGACGCGCGGCCCTCGGCAAGGGGTGCCGCGCGGAGGGGGCGGGACGTGCGATCTTGGCGGCCTCTTCCGCCATGAAAAACCTCCTTTCGCTTCTCGGCCTCGCCAGCGTCCTGCTGTTCGTGGCCGGCTGTTCCACGCCCGCCTCCCGCATCGAGGCCAACCCCGAGGCCTTCGCCCGGCTCACCCCGAACCAACAGTCCCTCGTCCGCGCCGGCCAGATCGCCCTGGGGTTCTCCACCGAGGCCGTCCACCTCGCCCTTGGCGACCCGGACCGCACCACCGTCCGCACCGACGCCCGCGGGGAAACCATCGTCTGGCACTTCCTCACCTACGAGGCGGGCGGCCAGGTCCTCTTTACCGGCCATTTCCACCGCGGCTACCGCGGCGGAGGCTGGGGCTGGGGCGTGTCTTACCCCTACTACCTCGATTATCCGGCCCGCACGGTCCGAGACCGCTTTCGGGTCGAATTCCACGACGGCAAGGTCACCGCCATTACCCGGGAGGAGGGTCGATGAACCCTACCCTACCGTTCCGCCAAATCCCGTTCCACTGGGGCAAAGCCCATCTGGATCGGGCTTCCCTCAAACGACACCCCGAGCCGATGCGGAGTCTCCGGCTCCCCTTCATCAATCGCCTACGCTATTCTCGGGGCGTGTCCCGGGGAGGAAATCCGCCCCGGGCGCGATGACTCCTGCTGATCCGGGATCCACACGGGGTCAGCCTGTTGCATGTTGCAGACGCCAAACTTTGTTTGCTCGCCCTCCGGCGCAGCAGCCGGACTGCAACATGCAACAGGCTGACCCCATGCGATTGGTGCGCTCCGCACCCAGGAAGGGCCCTCTTGACATACCTTGATCTACAATGCATCTCAGCACGATGCATTGCCTGAACGTCCGCTCCGGCAGCCCGCGCTGAAGCCCGATGGACCTCGGCAAAGACCTGATCGCCGCGTCCTCTACACCCATCGTGTTGGCGCTGCTGGCCGAAGGGGACAGTTACGGGTACGCGATCCTGTTGCGGGTGCGGGAGTCTTCCGGGGGGCGGATGGAGTGGACAGACGGGATGCTATACCCGGTGCTGCACCGGCTGGAGCGGCTGGGGCACATTGAGGCGCGCTGGGAGACGGCCGCGACGGGCCGGCGGCGGAAGTATTACCGGATCACCGCGCAGGGACGGCAGCAATTGGAGGAGGAGCGCCGGCAATGGCAGGCAGTGGACGCCACCCTGCGGAGTCTCTGGCGCGCAGTGGCGGCACCGGCGCCTTTCCCGAAGACCACCCCACCCCAGGAGGCGGGAGCCTGAACGATGAGCACCCTGGATCCGGAAGCCGCCCTGGAAGAACAGATCGCCCGCTGGCGGAGCTACCTGCGGCGCCGGCAAGCCCTGCTGCCGGTCGATGTGGCCGAACTGGAGGATCACCTGCGCGAATCAATCGCGGGGCTGCGTGCCGGGGGGCTTTCGGCGGAAGAAGCATTTTTGGTCGGCGTGCGCCGCCTCGGGGGCGTGGATGCGTTGTCGCGGGAATTCGCGCGCGAACACTCAGATCGCCTGTGGAAGCAGCTGCTCCTGACGGACGCGGAAGCGGCCGGCGGGGACCAGACTAGGGGACGGCAGGAGGCGGCGGTGGCCCTGGGCCTGGCGGTGGGCGCTGGCGTGGCGGTAAAGGTGCCGGCGTTTTTCGGCCTCGCGCTGGGCGACGAGAACGCGGCGTTTTACGCGCGGAACGCGGCGCTCTTCGTGCTCCCGTTCCTGGTGCTGTTCTTCGGGTGGAAACGGCGCCTCGCGCCGGCCGCCCTAGTGTGGCCGGCGGTCGCGGGCGGCGCGGCGGCCCTGCTGGCGAACCTCTATCCGTTCCGGACGACGGGGGACACGCTGGGACTATTCGCGCTGCACCTCCCGATCGCGCTCTGGCTGGGGGTCGGCGTCGCCTATGCGGGCGGCCGCTGGGCGCAGGGGAACGCGCGGATGGACTTCATCCGCTTCTCCGGGGAGTTGTTCATCTACTATGTTTTGATCGCGCTGGGAGGGGGCGTGCTAATCGGGAGCACCGCGATGACCTTTAAGGCGATCGGTTTGGACGCCGGGCACTTCATCGGCTACTGGCTCGTGCCCTGCGGGGCGGCCGGGGCGGTCGTGGTGGCCTCGTGGCTGGTGGAGGCCAAGCAGAGTGTGGTCGAGAATATGGCGCCGGTGCTGACGCGCGTGTTCACCCCGCTCTTCGCCTGCGTGCTGCTATCCTTTCTGGTGACCTTGGTGGCGACGGGCCGCGGGGTGGACCAGGCGCGCGAGGTGCTGATCGGGTTTGATGCGCTGCTAATCATCGTGCTGGGCCTGTTGCTCTATGCGGTCTCGGCGCGCGACCCGCAGGCGCCGCCGGGAACGTTCGATGTCCTGCAACTGGTGCTGGTGGCCGGGGCCCTCCTTGCGGATGGCGTGGCCCTGTGGGCGATCGCGGTGCGGATCCAGGAGTTCGGTTTCACGCCCAACCGGCTGGCGGGCCTGGGCCTGAACGGGGTGCTCTTGGTGAACCTAGGATGGTCCGCGGTCTTGTACGCGCGATTCCTACGGGGCCGGGGGCCCTTCGCGGCGCTGGAGCGCTGGCAGACCGCCTACCTGCCGGTTTACGCGGTTTGGGCGGGGTTAGTGGCGGTGGTGTTCCCGCCGCTGTTCGGCTTCCGCTGAGCCACTCGAGGCGGGCTTGCGGCGCGGGAACGGAGGCGTTGCGCTGCGCCCATGACGACCCGCCGACCCTTGCTGGCCCCCTCCGCGGCGCCGCGCCCGGGAACGTGCGGGCGGTCCCGGAACGTGCCCCAATGACCAGCTTCTTTCTCCTCGTGGGCTGTGCGGGCGGCGTCGCGCTGGAAATCTGGCAGCTGGTGCACGCCGAGAAGCTGCTGGGCCGGCGCCCGGTCCCCGCGGCGGCGACGTCCCCCGGCCCCGATGAACGCCGGGCCCGCCGCTGGAGCCTGGCTCTGCTAGCCTACTGGCTAGGGATGGTCGGGCTGCTGTTCCTGCCCGTGGCGCGGCTGCACGCGCTCGGGCTGCTGTTGGTGACGATGATCGGATTTTCCCTACGGCGCGGGGCGGAACGGCTCTGGACCTTGCGCCTGCTTACTTTCGAGGGAGCGATTCGCGTGGGACTGTTACTCTCCCTCGGGGCGCTCGCCTGGCGACGCCTTTAAGCCGGGACGCTTCAGCGGACCCAGCGGCGCGACTCGGCCTTGGGGGCGGGCTCCTCGAGCGATTGGGCGAAGAACTCCTGCGCGGCCGAAACCAGCCGCGCGTAGCGGGTGTAGTCGCCCGCCCAGGAATTCGGGACGGACAGCCGCCGCAGCACCCCGCGCCCCCGCCGGTCGGGAGCTGCATCGTCCGGGCTCAGCTCTAGGCTAAACT
>VHCY01000251.1 GCA_016871595.1 Verrucomicrobiota bacterium | reverse complement strand
TCGCCCTGCTTGTGGCGCACCTGCGGGAGGCGGCCGCGGCGCGCGGCTGGAGCCTCCAGCGCCACGCGGGCGCGAGCTACTTCGGCCCGCAGGCGGAGGCCCACCTCACGCGCCTGACCGCGCAGGCGGGCTGCAGCGCCTGGGTCCTGTTCCAGTCCACGCCGGAGGTCCAGGCCTGGTTCGGCACGCGGGGGCTGCCCTCCGTGGTCTCGGGCCACCCCTACCCCGGGGTCCGCCTGCCGTCACTCGACGTCGACCAGCGCGCCGCCGGCCGGCACGCGGGGCTGCTGCTCGCGCGGCGCGGGCACCGCCACGTCGCGCTGCTCGCCTCCCGGAAACGGCTGCCGGGGCTGGTCGAGGGGGAGGCCGGCTTCGAGATGGGATTCCGCGCCGGGGCCGGCGGGGCGGGGACGCTGGCGCGGGTGCCGTGCGACGCTGATCCCGCCGCCCTCGCCGCCGCCGTCCACCGCTGCCTTGCCGGCCGGCCCCGGCCCACCGCCGTGGTGGTCGAGACCCCCAACCAGTACCTCACGGTCTTCAGCGTCGCCGCCGCCCTGGGGCTCGCGGTCCCGCGCGACCTTTCCCTGCTGAGTCGGCTGGACGACCCGTTCCTCGCGCACGTCCGCCCGGAACCGGCCCGTTACCGGGCCGACCCCGCGGCCATCGCGAAGGCGATGATGACCGTGCTCGCCCGCCTCGCGACCGGCGAGCCCGTCCCGGGCGGCGGACGGAAGATGGTGCCGGAATTCCTGCCGGGCGGTTCCCTCGCCGCCCCGCCGCCCGCGGCGGCTCAGCGGTAGTCGGCCCCCTTCGCCGAGGCCTCGCACCCGCGCCGCCAGGCCTCCAGCGCGGCCCGGAGCGCGCGCGCCAGCTCCGGCTCGGCCGCGGCCAGGTCCCGCTCCTCGCGCGGGTCCGCCGCGAGGTCGTGCAGGGTCCACGTCGCGCCCGAATCGACGGTGATCAGCTTGCGGCGGTCCGTGTGCACCGCCGCCTGGAACGTCCCCGGCTTGGCCCAGGGGTCGCCCTCGTTGCGCAGGGGCGCGTGGAAGAAGACCGGTTCGCCCCGCTCCGCCCGCTCACCCGCGAGCAGCGCGCGCACGTCGCGGCCATCGAGCGGGGGCTGCCGCTCCGGGCGCACGCCGGCGAGCGCGAGGAGGGTCGGGTAGAGATCCGACGTGACCAGCGGGGCGGTGACGACCCGGCCGCCGGGCCAACCGCGGGGCCATTCGACGATGCCGGGCACGCGGACGCCGCCCTCGAGCAGGCTGCCCTTGAGCCCGCGGAACGGGCCGGCGCTGCCATGGGGATGGATGTAGCTCGGGCCGTTGTCGCTGCAGTACACCACCACGGTGTCCTCCGCCCGGCCCAGCCGGCGCAGCTCGGCGCGCAGGCGCCCGACCTGCGCGTCGAGCGCGGCGAGGGAGCCGAGGAAGTGCTGCTGGGCGAGGGGCAGGTCGGCGTACGGCTGCCGGTCCGCGCGGCCCGCGGCCACGGGCGTGTGCGGCGCGTGGAACCACACGCAGGCGAGGAAGGGCTGGTCGCCCGCGGCGCGGATGAACTCCAGCGCACGGTCCGTGATCAGCGCGGAATCGTCGCCGGGCAGGTCCTCGTCGACGAACCGACCCGGGCCGGTCCAGTAGCTCTCGTTCCACCGGTGGTCCCGGCCGACGTCCTCGGCGTCGCGACCGAGGATGGGTTCCACCTTCTGGGAGGTGTCGGTGTAAAAGTAGGGATTGAAGGTCGGGACGCTCGCCTCCGTCGAGAAGCAGGTCTCGAACCCGTTCGCCCACGGCGGGGAATACCGCGCCGGGTCGACCTTGTTCTTGCGGCCCTGGCGCAGGGTGCGGCTGAGCTGGCCCAGGTGCCATTTGCCGAAGTGACCGGTGCGATAGCCGGCGGCGCGGAGGGCCTCCGCGAGCGTGACCTCCGCCGCCGGCAGCTGGCCGTCGAAGGCCCAGTCGATGCCGTAGCGGCTCGGGTGCCGCCCGGTGAGCACGGAGCCGCGCGTGGGCGAGCAGACGGGGGCGGCGGCGTAGAAGCGGTCGAGCCGGACGCCCGCGCGGGCCATCGCGTCAAGGTGCGGCGTGCGCAGCCGAGGGTGGCCGTTGTAGCCCACGTCGCCCCAGCCCTGGTCGTCGGCCATCAGCAGGACGAAGCTCGGGCGGGCGGCGAGGGGCGCGGCGGCGAGGAGACACAGGAGGGCGAAACGGGCGAGCCGGCGGGGGACGGGATCCATCGGGGACGGGGGATTCCGGGAGCCTGCGCCCGCGCGGGGCCGGGGCAACGGGCGGCCGCCGGTTTGGAAAGAGGACCACCGGGCGACGCTTCCCCGCCCCGCCGGCGCAAGCCAGCCTTCCGCCAGCCCCCATGCGCACCCCGCCCCGCCTGCTCGCCCTCGTCTCCCTCGTCGCCGCGGCCCCCCTCGCGACCGCCGCCCCGGCCCCGGCGCCGGCCCCGGGATTCATCATCATCCTCGCCGACGATCTCGGCTGGGGCGACCTCGGGTGCCAGGGCAACCCCCACGTCCGGACCCCGCATCTTGACGCCCTCGCGCGGGAGGGCGTGCGCTTCACCCAGGCCTACGCGCCCTCGCCCGTCTGCTCGGCCTCGCGCGCCGCGCTCCTCACCGGCCAGTGGCCCGCGCGGCTCGGGATCACGGACGCGATCGGCGACGCCGGCGACCGTTGGAACCGCGGCCGCCGCCTCCGCACCCCGCCCAACCCGGGCGCGCTCGACCTGGCGACCGTGACGCTCGCGGAAACGCTCCGGCCCGCCGGCTTCGCCACCGCCAGCATCGGCAAATGGCACCTCGGAGGGAAGGGCTCGCTCGCGGAGGACCACGGTTTCGAGGTGAATTACTACGGCAACAACCTCGGGAGCCCGAAGACGATGTTCGGGCCCGACCACGGCCTTGGCCTCGCGCCCACGCCGCCCGGGGAGTACCTCACCGACCGGCTGCAGGACGAGGCGGAGCGCTGGCTCGCCGCGCAGGGGGAGCGCCCTTTCCTCCTCCTCCTGAGCCATTTTGCCGTGCACCGCCCGCTCGGGGCGAAGGAGGAGACGATCCGCCGCCAGCCGGCGCGCGGACCGGCGCCGTGGGGACTGCTCCCCGAGTACGCCGCGATGATCGAGGACCTCGACGCGACCGTGGGCCGGCTGCGCGCCTTCCTCGCCGCCCGCGGGCTCGACCGCCGGACCACCGTCGTCTTCACCTCCGACAACGGGGCAGTGAAATGGTGGGGCTCCAACGGCGGGCTGCGGGAGACGAAGGGCACCCTCTACGAGGGCGGCATCCGGGTGCCCCTGATCGTCCGGCAGCCCGGCAGCGCCAGCCGGGGCCGAGTGCTCGACGTGCCGGTGCACGGCATCGACCTCTTCCCCACCCTGCTCGACCTCGCGGGCGCCGGGCCCGGCCCCGCGGTGGACGGGCGGAGCCTCGCGACGCTGTTGCGCGGCGGGCGCGGGCCGGCCGCGGACCGCCCGCTCTTCTGGCACTTCCCGCACTACAATATGCACGGCGCGCGGCCCGCCGGCGCGGTCCGGGCCGGGGACCTCAAGCTGCTCGAGTTCCTCGAGGACGGCCGCCGCGAGCTTTACGACCTGCAGGCGGATCCCGGCGAGACCACCGACCTCTCGACGCGCCGGCCCGCCGATGTGCGGCGCCTCGCCGACCTGCTCGCCGCGCACCGGCGCGAGGTCGGCGCGCGGATGCCGGAGCCGAACCCGGCCTTCGACGGCACCGAGCCGGAGGTGGTGCC
>VHCY01000250.1 GCA_016871595.1 Verrucomicrobiota bacterium | reverse complement strand
CGGCCTGGCTGCTGGTAACGCTGCTCGCGTCCGGCTGCGCCAACTACCGGCTGGGCACCGGCTCCGCCCCCGCCTTCCGCTCCCTTCACGTCGCCCCCGCGGACTCCCGGATCGCCCTCCCGCAGGCTGCCGCCCTGCTCTCCACCCGCCTCCGCGAGGCGCTGCTCCGCGACGCCCGCGTGGAACTGCGACCGGATCCCGGCTCGGCCGAAGCCGCCCTGACCCTGACGCTCGTCGACTACCGCCGCGAGATCGCCGCCGCCCGGGCGGACGACACCGGCCTGGCCCGCAAGTTCAACGTGACCCTGACGGCCGCCTGCACCCTCCGGGATCCCCGCACCGGCCGCACTCTCTGGACCGACCGCCGGATCAGCGTGCGCCGCGAGGTGTTCACCGACCGCGGCCAACTCCAGGCCGAATACCAGACCCTCGCCCTGCTCACCGAAGCCCTCGCCGCCCGGATCACCAGCGACCTCGTGGAAACTTGGTAGCGAACCTCGTAGCGCCCGCGATTGACCCCCGGGGAGGGGACGCCATCCTGTTGCAACTCAACCGCCGCCGCGGCCGTCTTCGGCTTCGGCACCGCCATCCCTCCGCTCCCTCCCCATGAACGGAAACCTCTTCCGCCGCCATCTGCTCCCGCTCGCCGCGCTGCTGCTCGCCTCCGCGCCTTTCGCATCCGCCCAGGAGGCCCGGCTGATCAACCTCTCCACCCGAGCTCAGACCGGAGCCGGCGCAAACATCCTGACCGCCGGCTTCGTCGTCGGCCCCGGGGAACCGCGGCAGGTCCTGATCCGGGCCGTAGGCCCCACCCTCGCCGCTTTCGGGGTTACCGGAACGATCGCCAACCCGGTCCTCACGGTCTTCGACGCGGACGGCAAGAGCGTCGCGTCCAACGATGACTGGGGCACGCCTGCTGCAGGTCAGGCCGCCCTCGCGGCCACGTTCGCTCAGGTCGGCGCGTTTCCCCTGACGACCGGCGGCCGGGACTCCGCCTTGGTCACCACGCTGCGGCCCGGCAGTTACACCGCGCAGGTCGCGAATGCCACCGGAGCCACCGGCGAGACCCTGGTCGAGGTCTACCAGATCGGCGAAACGGGCGCGAAGCTGGTCAACCTCTCCACCCGCCTCCAGGTCACCACGACCACGAGCCCGATCATCGGCTTTGTCGTCGCCCCCGGCGCGGGCACCCGCCGGTTGCTCGTCCGCAATGCCGGTCCCGCCCTCGGCGCGTTCGGCCTGACCGGGACCCTGCCCGACCCCACCCTGCGCCTGACGGACGCCACGGGACGCGTGCTCGCCAGCAATGACAACTGGAGCGTGCCCGCCAACCCGCAGGCCGCGGACGCCGGGCTGCTCTCGGCGGCCTTCGGGGTCGCCGGTGCGTTCGCCTTTCCCGCGGGCTCCAACGACGCCGCGGTGATGGTCGATCTCGGCCCCGGCAACTACGGCATTCAGGTGGGGGGCAACGCCGGCTCCGGCCTCGCCATCGTGGAGGTGTACGATCTCACCCCGGTTGACCCGCCCACGATCACCATCGTCGCCAGCCGCGCCTCGGCCGACGAGTCCGGCCTCCGTCCCGGCGAGTTCACCCTCACCCGCACAGGCGGGAACCTCAGCCCGCTCACCGTCCGCTACTCGGTCGGCGGCTCCGCCGTGAATGGCACCGACTACGGCCGCCTCTCCGGCACCGTCAACTTCCCGGCGGGCAGCCCCACCGTGACCATCCCGGTCATCCCCAATCCGGACGTCCAGAGCGAGGGCACCGATTCGGTCGTCGTCACCGTCGCCCCCGGCCCCAACTACCTGATTGGGACCAACCGTTCGGCCACGGTGACGATCGCGGACACGCCGGCGACGCTCTTCATCGCCACCGTGCGGCCGACCACCGCGGCCACGGGCGGCTCCACCGGCTACGGCACGGCGACCATTTTGCTCAGTTCCTCCGGCACCGTCGCGGCGGTGAACCTGACCTTCGCCAACCTGAGTTCCGCCCAGACCACGGCGCACCTCACCCTGGGCGCGAACGAGGATTACGTGATCGCCCTGCCCGTCGGGCAGGTGAGCGGTGCACTCTGGACCTTCGCCCCCGTGGCTCCCTACTCCACGCCGGAGCTGCAGGCCGCCCTGCGCAACGGCCAGATCGCGGTGCGCATCGACTCCGCGAAATACCCGGGCGGGGAGCTGAAGGGCAGTTTCATCGCCGGAGCCGGGTCCCGCGCGTTCGTGGCCCCCGCCGCGGCGCCCGCCGCCAAGCTCACCGGGCTGACCGCGAACGAGGCGGCCCGCTTCCTCACCCAGACCACCTTCGGCCCGACCCGCGCGGAGATCGACGCGCTGACCGGTGGCAGCGTGAACGCCTGGCTGGACGCGCAGATGGCGCTGCCCTTCAGCTCCCACCGCACCGCGATCGTCGACGACCGCCGGACCTTCGGAGGCTCCGGCAGCTTCACCAACTGGAACGCCATCCATCCGCCCAACCGGCAATCCGCCTGGTGGAAACTCGCGCTGACCGCGCCCGACCAACTGCGCCAGCGCGTCGCCTTCGCCCTCAGCCAGATCCTCGTGGTCTCGGACGTCGCCCTCGGCGACGACAGCCGCGCCGAGCCGCTGGCGGCCTACTACGACATTCTGGGGCAGGAGGCCTTCGGGAATTTCCGGACGCTCCTCGAGCGAGTCACGCTCAACCCAATGATGGCGCAGTACCTGAGCTCGCTGCGCAACGCCAAGGCCACCTTCGACGCCTCCGGCGCCGCGCTGACCACCCCCGACGAGAACTACGCGCGCGAGGTGATGCAGCTCTTCTCGATCGGCCTGGTGCGCCTCCAGCCGGACGGGACCCTGCTGCTGGGCGATGACGGCCTGCCCATCCCGACCTACAACCAGACCACGATCACGGAACTGGCCAAGGTATTCACCGGCTGGGCCTATCCCTCGACCAATGCCAGCGCCTTCCGGACCGCCGGAGCGAATCACTTCAATCCGCTGCAGCTCTACCCGGCGTTTCACGACGACAGCCCCAAGAACCTCGCCCCGGTGCTCGCCACCCCGATCCCCGCCAGCCAGGGCGGGGCAAAGGACCTCCAACTCGCCCTGGACGCGCTCTTCCAGCATTCGAACACCGCCCCGTTCATCTCGAAGCTGCTGATCCAACGCCTCGTCACCAGCAACCCCAGCCCCGCTTACGTCTACCGCGTGGCCCAGCGCTTCATCGACGATGGCGCCGGCGTGCGCGGCAACCTGGGCGCGGTGGTGCGGGCGATCCTCACCGACCACGAGGCCCGTTCCACCGAGGTCGCGGCCACGCCCAGCTTCGGCAAGCTCAAGGAGCCCATCCTGCGCCTGTCGGGCATCCTCCGCGGCCTGAAGGCCTCGACCAGCAGCGGCCGCTACGTCGGCTTCCGCGTGACGGTCGACGGACAGCCCATCACCAGCGCGACCCCCCGCCCCGCGACGGCCGCCCAGATCAATATGGCGCCGAACGCCTACTCCGGGACCCGGCTGGACGGCGTGCAGGGCAGCCTCGCCCAGTCCGCGCTGCGCTCGCCCACGGTGTTCAACTTCTACCATTCGGACTACGTCCTGCCCGGCCCCCTCGCCGCGGCCGGACTGGTGGTGCCGGAGTTCCAGATCACGGATGACAACTTCGCGATCAGCGTGCCGAACTTCCTGCGGACCTTCGTCAACGCCAACCTGCCCACCACCAACGGCGTGCCCACGCCGGCCGCTCCTTACACGCTCACGCTGGACCTGAACCACGAACT
>VHCY01000249.1 GCA_016871595.1 Verrucomicrobiota bacterium | reverse complement strand
TCCACGAGCACGTCGATGGCGCGCTGGGGCAGGCCGAAGATCTGGGCGAGCTGCGTGGCGACCGTGCGGCGTACGGTCAGGTCGGTGCGGGCGTGGCGGAGGCCCGCGAGGAGGAGATCGCGGCCGGCGAGGTAGTTCTTGCCCTCGATCTCCGCCACCCCGCGCGCCGCGTAGAAGCGGCCGAGGGAGAGCCGGAAGGAGTCCATCCGCACGGGCATGAAGGCGACCTGCCAGTAAGGCGCGGCCTCCCAGCCGCGCTGGTAGCGGAGCAGCGACCAGAGGGCGGCCGCCCCCAGCAGCCAGGCGGCCACCGCGGACACGCCGAGAAAAACCGCCAGCCGCCGCCAGTAAAAATGGTGGAATGTTCCCTCGGACGTGGCGAGCCGCACCCACAGCTTGAAGCGGTGGGCGCGGTCGTTGGGGTCGAAGATCTTCGCCTCCGCGCGCTCGATGGCCATAGGTGCTGACTCGCGGCGCCGTTGGCCCCGGCTCGGCCCGCCGCCCGTCGCCCGGAAGTAGGTTGAGCCCCGGGGCGAGTGCAAACTGAAACCAGCCGCCGCCCGGGTGGCACGCTCAGCGGAGCGCCTGGTACATCGTGATCTTCCAGCGCTGATTCAGGTCGCTGCCGCCGGCCGGCATCAGCTGGGTGAGGAACAGCGCGACCAGGCGCTCGCGGGGGTCCACGACGTACTGGGGAAAATACGCGCTGCCCCACCCGTAGGCTCCCTCGCTCCCGAGCTCCCCATGCCGGCCAGGCTGGGTGTTCACCCAGAACCCGAGACCGAAGCCCGCGGTGTCACCCCGGTACTTCTCGCCCAGGTGATCCGTGCGCATCAGCTCGACCGACTTGCGGCTGAGTAAGCGTACGCCCTCGAGCTCGCCCCCGTTGAGCAACATCTGCAGGAACCGCGCGTAATCCCGCGCCGTGGACAACAGGCCCGCGCCGCCGGAGAAGCACTTCCGCGGGCCGCTCACGTAATGGCCCTGGTCCCCGGGTCTCAGCGTGCCGCCTTCGAGCGCGTACACCTTGGCGAGGCGGGCCTCCTTCTCCGGCGGCAGGAAGAAGTGCGTGTCCGTCATCCCCAGCGGGGCGCAGATCCGCTCGGCGATGAACCGGTCGAGCGGCAAGCCCGAGACCACCTCGACGAGGCGGCCGAGCACGTCGGTCGAATACCCGTACTGGTAGGCCTCGCCCGGGTGGGCGTGGAGCGGCAGCCGGCCCAGCCGGTCGATCACCGCCGCCAGGGTCTCTTCCTTGTCGGCGAAGTACCAGCCGCTGAGGCCCGCGGCCTTGTAGTCGGCGGCGGCGAGGCCGCTCCCGTAGGTGAGCCCGGCGGTGTGGGTGAGCAGGTCGCGGATGCGGATCGGGCGGCGGACCTTCTCGGTGCCGTAGGGGGTGCCGGGCGGCGCGCCCGCGGGCGGGGGAACCGCGACCACGCCGCCGCGGAAGGCGGGCAGGAAACGCTCGAGCGGGTCCTGCAGGCGGAACCGGCCCTCCTCGTAGAGCATCATCACCGCGACGCTCGTCACCGCCTTGCTCATCGAGGCGATGCGGAAGATGGCGTCCGGCGCCATCGGCCGGCCGGCCTCGAGGTCCTGGTGGCCGTAGGTCCGGAAATGGGCGGGGCGTCCGGCGTGGCCGAGGTACACGATGGCCCCGGCGAGTTGCCGGCGGTCCACGTGGTCCTGGATCAGGGCGTCGAGGCGGTCGAGGCGGCCGGGGGCGAACCCGGCCCCATCCTGGGCGGGCAGGGCGGCGGCAAGCGCGAGGAGGAGCGGGGCAAGCAGGGGCAGGCGCATCGCCGCAGGCAACGCGCCCGCGGCGCCGGCGTCACGCGCGAAACGCGCCGGTCCCGCTCAGGAGCCGGCCGGGAGCAGGGCCTCGATCCGGTCCATAATCGCGTTCATCCGCGCGACGAGGGCCCGGTACGGCGCGGGCGTGGCGAGGTCGACCCCCGCGCGCCGCACGAGCTCGTAGGGATGATCGGAACCACCCGCCCAGAGCAGGCCGAGGTAGGTGTCGACCGCACCGGGCTCGCCGGCGAGGATCCGGTTGGCGAACAGCTGCGCGGCCGCGATCGAGGTCGCGTACTGGTAGACGTAGAAACGGCTGTAGAAGTGCGGGATGTAGGCCCACTCGACGGTGACCAGGTCGTCGATCGTCAGCACGCCCTCGGCGTGGCCGTGGTGCCGGCGCAGCAGGTCGCCGTAGAGCTGGCTGAGCCGCTGGCCGGACAGGGCGCCGCCCCGCTGGACCACCTCGTGCATCGCGAGCTCGAACTCCGCGAACATCGCCTGGCGGAAGAAGGTCCCGCGCAGGCCCTCCAGCGCGGAACCGAGGAAGGCGAGGCGCTCCCGGTCGGTCGTGGCGACCCGCAGCATATGCTCGAGCAGCAGGGCCTCGTTCACGGTGGAGGCGATCTCGGCCGTGAAGATCGGGTAGCCCGCCGTGGTCGCGGGCTGCGCGCGGTTCGCGAGGACCGAGTGGATGCCGTGGCCCCACTCGTGCGCGAGCGTGGTCAGCGACTCGTAGTCGCCGTGGTAGTTCATCAGCACGTAGGGGTGCGCGTCGTGCACGCGGCCGCTCATATAGGCGCCCGAGGTCTTGCCCGGCCGCGGGTAGGCGTGCAGGTAACGGCCGGCGAGCGCGTGGGCGAGGTCGCGGCCGTAATCGGCGCCGAGCGGCGCGGCGGAGGCGAGCGTCAGCCGGCGCGCCTCGTCGAGGGGAAACGACCGCTCTCCGGGCAGCATCGGCGGGTAGATGTCCCAGTACCGTAGATCCTTGATCCCGAGCAGACGGCCCCGCAGGCGGAAGTAACGGTGGAGGGTGGGCAGGCCGGCGTTGGTCTCCGCGATGAGGGTGCGGTACACCGCCTCCGGGATGGCGTCCGCGTGGAGGGCGGCCGCGAGCGAGCTCGGGTGGCGCCGCACGCTGGCGTTGAACCAGTCCGCCTTCACCTGGGCGAACAGCGCCGCCCCGAAGGTCCGCTCGTACTCCCGCATCCGGCCCCAGAAGGCGCGGAACACGGCCTCGCGGTCCGCCCGCGACGGCGCCGCGCGCCAACGCGTGTAGCCCGCCTGATCCAGCCGCGCCTCCGTGCCGTCCGCCAGGCGGATCGTCGGCCACGGCAGGTCCGCGTTCGCCAGCACCCCGTAAATCGAGCCCGCGGAGCCGGTGACTAGGGACGTGGCGGAAAGGACGGCCTCCGCCTCCGCCCCCAAGGTGTGGGGCGCGCCGCGCAGGATCTCCCGGAGCGGGAAGCGATGGGGGGCGAGCCGGGGCTCCGCGGCGAGGTAAGCCTCGATCCGCTCCGCGCCCAGCGCGAGCAACTCCGGCCGCAGGTAGCTCACGGTCCGGCTGAACTGGCTGCCGAGCAGGCCCATCTCCTGCCGGCGCTCGAGCGGCGGGGCCAACCGGGTGTCCTCGTCCGCCTGCAGCGAGGCGTAAGAATAGAGGCGGATGAGTTCCCGGGTCCGCTGCTCGATCGCCCCGAGGGCCTCAAGGAGCACGCCGGGCCCTTCGCCGAGGCGGCCCGCGAACGCGCCGAGGGCCGGCAAGTCTGCCGCCAACCGGTCCTTCGCCGCCCGCCACGCGGCCTCGTCGCGGTAGAGCGGGGTGAGGTCCCAGACGGCGAGCGGGTCGTCGGCCACCGGCACCGCGGGGGCGGAAGCGGCGGCAGCGGGAGTGGCGTTCAGGGCGGCGGCCAGCACGGCCGCCGCCGCGCGGGGCGGCAGGAAGGACATCCGGCCGAAGGAGCCCGGGAGCGGTCCTGCGTCAATCCCCGCCGGGGATTTTCTTGAG
>VHCY01000248.1 GCA_016871595.1 Verrucomicrobiota bacterium | reverse complement strand
CGGTAGCCGATGAGCGGGACCTCGACGACCTGCTTCTTGACCGACGAGGCGTGCAGCATCATGCCGCGTCCCGTGTAGATGCCGACGTGGGAGATCCGGCTGCTCTTCGGCTTGCTGAAGACGATCAGATCGCCCGGCTGCATCGTGGCCGTGTCAGAGGGGACCGAGGTGCCGCGCTCGGCGAGCATCGCCGCGCTGTGGGGCAGGTCGATCCCGAACCGGCCGAAGACATACCGAACCAAGCCGGAGCAGTCGACGCCCTTGGTGGACTCTCCGGCCCAGACGTACCGCACCCCGAGCAGGGAGCGCGAGACGGCGACCAGAGAATCGTGGTGGGCGACGGCGTGGGCCACGGTATTGGCGGCGAACGGACCCTTCGGGTTGGCAGCGCGCGCTCCGAGCGCCGCGACCGGCCGCCGCGTGGGTGTCCGCTTCTTCTTCCGCTGCGCCTCGGCCGCGCTCGGGAGCGCGAGCGCCGCGATCAGGGCCAACAACGCGAGATGGCGGGGGAGGAGTCTGGGCATAGAGACGCAAGGTAGGCGAGGGAGGCCCGGGTATCAAGCGCTGGCTGGAATAACGGGTACTGGACAACTCGGGTGGTGGCAGGCACTCTCTGGTCACGGTGCCGGCGGGCGTTAAAGCAGCGGCGTTATGACTGTGACGCGGGATGGACGCGGGGTGAGAGCGCTGTCAACTTGCCTCTTGGACATTGCTCACGCGTCATTCAGAGAATGGATCTCGTTCGCACGGAAATCACTACGGAAAATACGTCCATGATTCGAAACCTATTGTCTGCGGTTGCGCGATTCTCACAATGGTGTTCGGCGGTGGCGGCCCTCGCTCTCATGTCCGTTCCGCACGAGGTGTCCGGGCAGGTCGAGGTGGCACCTGAAGCGGTGCTGCTTCGCGACGATGCTCCAGTGGGCCGCTCGGCACAGTCGGTCCGTTACAGCCCCGATGGGCGTATCGTGGCGACGGGCACCTACGACAAGATGTTGCAACTCTCGAACGAGGAGGACGGCCGCCTTATCCGTACCCTGAGGGGGCCAACCGGTGGGGCCCCCGCCGCCGGTCCCTTCGAGAGCGCAGCGTTCAGCCCTGACGGGAAAACGATAGCCGCCGTTGGCAGCGATAAGGTCGTCCGGCTGTGGAACGTCCTGACCGGCGCGATCATCCGCACACTCCCAATGCAAGGCCCGCGGGTGGATGGACTGGTCCCGATGGCCAATCAAGTCGCCTTCAGTCCCGATGGTCAGAAGGTCGCGGCGGCGCTAGAGGACGGATCCGTTCGCCTCTGGAACCCGACCACCGGTGCCGTCCTTCGGACGCTTCGAGGGCACTCGGTTGCTTGGGGGCCCTCTGCCGTCGCATTCCATCCGGATGGACGCCGGTTGGTCAGTGGTGGTGGTGACGGCATGCTGGCCCTGTGGGATGTGGATGCCGGGGTCATGCTGAGCGTCCTGGGTCACGATGAGGGCGGCATTTTCGATGTGGCGGTCAGCGCCGATGGGCGGATCATCGCGAGTGCCGGGGGTGATGCCCTCCAAGTCTGGGAAATCGCGAACGCGAAATCGTTACTGTCTCTGAAGGCCTCGGAGGAGGAGTACTTCGTAGCCGTGGCCCTCAGTCCCGACGGTCGCCGCGTCGCGCTGAGTCGGATCTACGACGGCGGGGAAGGGGACGCCACGGGGTTCGACCGTTGGCATGATGGCGACGCGTCGCGACCGCGCCGGGTCCCACGCCGCGACGAGGCGAGTGAGAGCGTCGAGGTCTGGGACGTGAGGAACAACCGACGGATCGGCGGGCTATCCCTCGGCGCTCAGTACTTCGACCTGGATTTCCGTCCGGATGGGCTGGTCCTCGCCGCAGCGGGCAATCGCGGTGACAGTGGGGGCGTCCTGCACTTCATCCTCGCCTGCCCGTTCGATCTCGAGGTCCTCGCGGCCTACCCTGAGATCGCCAAGCAGCTGGCCCCGCGAGACGAATTCGAGACGCAGCCGGAGTTCGTGGCACGGCTCGGGAAGGGCCAGCGCGCGTATCTCGACACGCTTCGGTCCCTGGAAAAGGCGGCGGCGCTGGAGCTCGCGGAGCGCGTCCGTGCCAGCCGCGAGACGGTGGAGCTTCCCGCCTTCTCCGAGGCCTCAGGGGTCACCCTCGGCCGCTATGACGCCGATCGCGGCCGCTACGGAATCACCGTGGATGGGCGCGATACCTCGATCGCGATGCCCCCCGCCGAGGCGCGGGAGCTCTCGGCGAGTCGGGAGCGCGCGATGATTACCGCGATCCGCCAGCTCTCACCGGGCGGGGAACGGCTCCTGCTCTACAACCGGGAACTGATCCACCCCGTCACACGGAAGCGGTATCCGATCGGCGAGCGATTGCGCCCCTAGCCCCATCGAGCCGGTCACCGGCCGTTTGGACGGCGACCGGGCCTAGCACCCCCGCTAGATTCCTCGCGATGACACCTTCGGTTCAGCGCCTCCTCATCGCGAACGTCGTGGTCTTCGGGCTGCAGCGGCTGCTCGGCGACGCGCTCGTCGAGCCCCTCGTCTTCGTCCCGCAGGCGATCCTCACCCGCCCCTGGACGATCGTCACCTACATGTTCCTGCATGGCGGGCTCGGGCATCTCTTCTTTAACATGCTCGGGCTCTTCTTCTTCGGGGCGCGGGTGGAACAGCGGATCGGGGCTCGCGACTTCGCGCAGCTCTACTTCGCGAGTGGGATCACGGGGGCGCTGCTCACCTTCGTCCTCGCCCCGTCGCATGCCGTGATCGGTGCCTCGGCGGGCGTCTTCGGCGTCATGCTCGCCTTCGCGCTCTTCTGGCCGAAGGAGCGAATCTACATCTGGGGGATCATCCCGGTGGAAGCGTGGTTGCTCGTGGTGATCACGACGATGTTCGCGCTCTACTCCGGGTTCGGTGGCTCGCGCGGTGGGGTGGCCGACTTCGCCCACCTCGGTGGGTATCTCGGGGCATGGGTCTACCTCCAGTTGCGCGAGCGGTACTCAGCCAAGCGACGTTTCCAGCAGCGCATGCGGCAGGCGCCACAGGTGTCGGATCGGGTGGTGCGGATGCCGCCGAGTGACCTCCGGCTCGAGGGCGTGCATGCGCTCACGCGGGAGGAGGTGGACCGGATCCTGGATAAGATCTCGGCGCAGGGGAAGGGGAGTCTCACGAGCGAGGAGCGTCTCTTCCTCTCGAACTTCGTGCCACCAGACGACCGGAAGTCGTGGGTTCAGTGATCGCCCGCTGAGCGATCGTGTGGGCGGATATCGAAGCACTCACGGCGCTGGTCGCTGGATCTGACGCCGTCCCTGTGGCGGTCCGAGCCCAGGGGCGAGACAAGACAGTAGCCCTCGGTGGCTGGTGCGCGTACATTCTCTGTCTGTCCGCAAAGTGCGGCGGACGGGACGTAGCGCAGCCCGGTAGCGCACCTGAATGGGGTTCAGGGGGTCGCGGGTTCGAATCCCGCCGTCCCGATGGAATTGAAGAGGAGAGGTTGAGTGGCGAAGGTCCCGGCGCACGGCGTCTGGACCTTTGTCGTTTGATCCCTTGAAACCGCCGTCACATATCGCCACCCTAGATCCAATGCGAATCGTGTCAGACGCACCGTGCAGGTTGCCACATCCTCGCAGGTGGTCCTACCTACTGTCCCTCATCGTTGTGGGGTGGGGATGCGAGGTGCCGCGGAGCCTCCCGGAGGCGCAGGCGGAGGCCCCGGGCACGCCGAGCGTGGCCGCGGCGGAGTGGGCCCCCGCTTCCGGTATCGGTCACTCTATCACGGCGGACAGCGTGCAGGGGCTCGTCATGTTCCGCGGCAACGCGACGCGGTCGTATTACGG
>VHCY01000247.1 GCA_016871595.1 Verrucomicrobiota bacterium | reverse complement strand
CCGACGCCGTTCGCGAAGGAGCCGCTTCATTCTTCTCCCATGCTCCCAATCCTCAAACCGCCTTGAAGAAGACTTGACCAACGTTTCCCCATAGCAGGGACAGGCCCCGCCGGAGGGTGACCTCGCCGAGCAGGTCGAGCTTGGTCGCGCCCGGGATGTAATTGAAGGTCCCGGCCTCGATGCCCTGGCCGGTCACGAGGTTGTCGATCTGGTCCTCGCGCCAGGTCCAGTTCGCCCGCAGGTTGTACCGCGCGCGGGTGAAGCTGACGCCCCACGCGGCCATCCGCGGGATCTCGTTGAACCCCTCGCCGCCGAGCTGGCCCTTGCCGGCGTTCGAGCGCAGCAGGGTGCCGTTGGCGAACACCTGGAACCCGCGCGCCCACGCCGGGAGGAAGGTCAGTACCTGGCGGTAGCTGAAGTCGAGGCCCTCCATCCGGACCACGTCCGTGCGGTTCCGCTGGGTGCTGACCTCGTAGGGGCCGAACTCCTCCGCTTCGAGGCCGTAGAGGGCAAGGAACTCGGGCGTCGCGGGCAAAATGGAGGCGGTGAAAAAGTTGGTGAAGTGCCGCCGGAACGCGCCCACGGACACCTGGCCCACGCCCGCGAAGTAGTATTCAGCCCGCACCTTCACGGTGTTGGCGGTCCACGGCTTGATGCCCGCGTTGTTCACCACGATCCGGTTGTTGGCGGCGGGCGGGTTATCGGTGTTCGGCAGCGTCAGCCCGCCGGCGTACTGGTTGAGGTTCGGGGCGCCGATGCTGGTCGAGACCGCGGCCCGCAGCAGCAGGTTCTCGCGCAATTGGTAACTCGCGTTGAGCGAGGGGAAGAGACGCAGGTACTGCTTCTCGGTGCGCGCCGCCCGCTCGAGGTAGGTGAGCCGCGAGACCTCGAGGGGCACGCTGGTCACGGGGAGCACCGCGCCGGCCGCGTTGCGCAGCGGGCGGCCCTGGGCGTCGCGCTGGACGTTCCGCGTGAGGTCGGTGAGGGGCCCCGCCGCCTCCACGTCGGTCTGCTCCGCCCGCAGGCCACCCACGAGCAGCAGGCGCCGGTCGAGCAGGGCCACGTCCCCGCGGAGGTAGGCCGCGCTGACGGACTCGCGGGCCTGCTTGGAGTTGGCGATGTGGGAACGGTAGAGGCCGTTCTCATCGAGGGTGAACTCACGCGGGTTGGCCCGCCAGTAGGCGAAGACCTCCTGGGAATCGAGGTGCTCGATGCGCGGGAAGCCGAACGGCGCCACGCGGGTCGAGAACAGGCGGTCGAGGAACGGCAGCGCCGTGCCCGGGGTCAGGTTGCCGCGCCCGTCCTTGCCCACGTAGGTGTAGGTGGAGGTCCACGTGCGCAGATCGCGGCGGGTCTGCCGGAAATCGAGGCCCGTGCGGACGGTCAGCGGCACCGCCGTGGCGAAGTCCCGGCGCGCGTTGGCCGTGGCCGTGAAGTTGATGTCCACCGCGCGCTGCGGGGTGGAGGTCAGCGTGTTAAGGGCGTAGTTCTCCAGCCGGTAGGGGTCGAGCGGGCGGCCGGTGGCATTGTCGGTGACCGTGATCACGCCGGGGCGGATGAGGCCGGTGTCGGCGAACCCGATGGTCACGCCGGTGCGCCGCGATTGGACCGCGAGGAAGCGCTCCTTGTCCATATCGCGGATGGCGTTCTTGCCGTAGGCGCGGCCGGTGGCGAAATCGAGTTTCCAGACGGGGCCGTCGTGGCGCCAGGTGAGCGAGGGGAGGTAGGTCCGGTTCTCGCGCACGCGGTTGCCGCCGTTGTTGAGGGTGAGCTGGCCGGCGCCGGCCACGCCCTGGACGCTGGTCGGGGAGATCGAGGCGGCGACGATCTGGTTGGGCGCGAAGGCCAGGGTGCGATTCGAGATCCAGCCGTCGAAGGAGGAGTACTGGTAGGAGAGGGCGAGGCGGCTGTGCGCGCCGAGGCGGAAGTCGAGGGTGAGGCCGAGGGAATCGCGATCGGACTCCTTGGGCGCGTCCTGGATCGTGAACTGCGACAGGTAGGGCCGGCCGGGGACGGTGGCCGGGAAGGCGGCGGGTGCGGTGGCCGTGCTGTTGCCGCGCCAGACGTTCGTGGCCCGCTCCTGGCTGGAGTACTGGGTGGAGGCGCCGGCGGAGAGGGTGAACCCGAAGCGGCGGTTCACCGGCACGACCCACGAGAGGTCCGCGCCGGGCCACACCTTGCGGCGCGGGTCGCGGTACATCGCCGCCCCGGGGCCGATCGCGCGCTCATCGTCCCGCAGCAGGAAGTAGAAGCTCCCGTTGAACACGGGGCGCGAGCGCTCGAACGCGCTGCGGGGCACGAGGTTCACGCCGCCCGCCAGGGCCTTGCCGGGACTGTCGGGGGTGGGGGAGTGCGAGACCTCGATGCGGGAGACATTGTTGAGGTTGAAGAAACCCACCTCGATGCCGCGCGAGGTGTTGTTGTTACCCGGGGCCGAGAGCGAGATGCCGCCGAGGGTGATCGGGGTGTTGGCGTTCGGGGCGCCCTCGATCGAGATGTACCGGCCGTCGCCGCCGCTCTGGTCCACGGTGATGCCGGGCAGGTATTTCAGGAACTCGGTCACGTTGCCCTCGGCCACCGCGCCGAACTCGTCCGTCGAGACGACGTTGCGGATGTTGGCGGCGAAGCGCTGCTCGTTGATCGCGATGGCGGCGCCGCTCATCTCGCGGGATTCGCCGACCACGAACCGGTCGAGCCGCACCGCCGCGGCCGCCGGGGCCAGCGCGATCTCGAGGGTCGTGGTGGCGCCCGCGGTCACGCGCGCCGGGGTCAGGCTGGCCGGCGCCCCGGTGTAGAACACGCGGACGCGCGCCTCCCCCGCCGGCACCCCCGGGAGCAGGAAGCGGCCGGCGTCGTCGGTGAAGGCGGTCAGGGCCGTGCCCTCGACGCTCACCCGCGCGCCCTCGAGGTAAGTGCCGTTGGCGGGGTTCTGGACGCGGCCCTCGAGGGTGCCGGTGGCGCCTTGGGCGCGGAGGAGGCCGGGGAGCAGGGCGAGGGCCAGGAGCAGGGTCAGGAGCTTCATACGCGGGGGAAGGGAATCACGCCGCGGGGTGGCGGCGGTGGGTGGAGCGTGCCGGCCCGCGGCGGCGGGGGAAGCTAAATTCACGGCGCGGTCGCCGGCCCGCGGCGCGGGCGGCGGGCTAGCGCCATTCCACGTCCGCGCCGAGGCTCCGCAGGTTCTCCACGAACCGCGGGTGGGCGCGGCGGATGGTGTCCGCGTTCTTCACCACGGAGCGTCCGGGAATGCTGGCCGCGACCATATAAAGCCCGACGGCGGCGCGGATGATATAGGGGGCATCGACGGTGGTCGGCCGCAGGGGGCGGTCGCCGAACACGATCACCCGGTGCGGGTCGCTCACGACCACGTGGGCGCCGAGCTTCGCCAGTTCGGGCATCCAGGTGAAGCCGCCCTCGTAGACCTTGTTCCAGAATTGCATCGCCCCCTTGGCGCGTACCGCGAGGGCCAGCAGGCACGGCAGCAGATCCACCGGGAAGTACGGCCAGGGCGCCGCCTCGATCTTCGGGAGCAGGTTGCGGGTGAAGGGCGCCTCCACCTCCAGCCGCTGGCGCGCCGCCACCACGGCGGTCGTCCCCTCGTGGGTCACCTTCACGCCCAGCTTGCCGAAGGCCCGCGCCATCAGGTCGAAATGCTGCGGCACCGAGTGGCGCACGCGCACCTCGCCCCCCGTGATCGCCCCCAGCGCGAGGAAGGTCACGACCTCGTGGTGGTCCGTACTGATGGTCAGCTGCGTCCCGCCCAGCCGTTCCACGCCCTCCACGGTCAACTGGCTCGTGCCGATCCCCCCGATCCGCGCGCCCATCGCGACCAGGGCGTGGCACAGGTCCTGCAC
>VHCY01000246.1 GCA_016871595.1 Verrucomicrobiota bacterium | reverse complement strand
CGCTTCGAGGACCGCGACGGCGATGGCCGGGCGGAGGTGCGCGAGAAGGTCTTCACCGGCTTCGGCACGGGTCTGGCCCGCCTCAACGTGCAGGCGATGTTCAACAGCTTCACCTGGGGTCCCGACCACCGCATCCACGTCCAGGGCGGCACCGGCAACCGCGGCCTGATCCGCTCGCTGCGGCGCCCCGAGCTCCCCGCGGAGGAACTGGGCGGCCGCAACTTCTGGTTCGATCCCCGCACCCACGCCTTCGGCTTCACGCCCGGCGGCGCGCAGTACGGGATGAGCTTCGACGACTTCGGCCGGCGCTTCGCCTGCTCCAACTCGGACCACCTCCAGTTCTGGGTCTACGACGGCCGCTACGCCGAACGGAACCCCCACTTCACCCCGCCCATCCCGCGCCAGAGCATCGCTGCCGACGGCGGCGCCGCCGAGGTCCACCGCATCAGCCCCGACGAGCCCTGGCGCATCATCCGCACCCGCTGGCGCATCGGCGGCGTGGTCCGCGGCGTGGTCGAGGGCGGCGGCCGCGTCAGCGGCTATTTCACGGGGGCCTCCGGCACGCACGTCTACCGCGGCGACGCCTACGGCCCGGACTTCGTCAATAACACCTTTAGCGGCGATTCGGGCGGCCAGCTCATCCACCGCAAGCGGCTGTACGAGAACGGCGCGAGCCTCGTCGGCCGCCGGCCGGACGACGAGCAGGGCTTCGAGTTCGCGGCGAGCCGCGACACCTGGGTGCGGGTGGTCAACTTCGCCAACGCCCCCGACGGCACGCTGCACGTCTGCGATATGTACCGCGAGGTGATCGAGCACCCGTGGAGCATCCCGGACGAGATCAAGCGCCACCTGGATCTGAACTCGGGCAACGACCGCGGCCGCATCTACCGGCTCGTGCCCACCGACGCCGCGTGGCGCCGCCGCGCGAACCCGGCCCTCGGCGCGGCCGACACCGCGACCCTCGTCGCGACCCTCACGCATCCCAACGGCTGGCACCGCGACACCGCCTCGCGCCTGCTCCACGAGCGCCAGGACCGGGCGGCCGTGCCGCTTCTGGCCCGGTTGGTCCGCGAGGCGGCCCCCGCGACCGCCCGCTTCCACGCCCTCGGGGCGCTGCAGGGCCTCGGTGCCCTCGACGGTGAGACGCTCGCCGTGGCGGCCGACGACCGCGACGCGCACGTGCGCGAGCGCGCCATCGCCCTCTCCGAGCCGCTGCTGGAGTCCGGCCAGGCGCCCGCGGCCCTCCTCGCCGCCCTCGATCGCCGCGCCGGGGATGCCAGCCCGCGCGTGCGGATGCAGCTCGCGTTCAGCGCCGCCTATTCCCCGGCCCTCGCCCCCGCGCTGGCCCGGATCGCCGCCCAGGACCACGCGGACCAGTGGATCTCCGTCGCGCTCCTCACCAGCCCGCCGCCGGTGATCGCGGCCACGCTCCTCCCGGCGATGACGCGGGATCCCGCCCTCGCGCGCCGGGCGGCCCCGTTCGTCGCCCGCCTGATCGAGACCCGCGTCGCGACCGCGGCCGCCGCGGACCTCGCTCCACTCATCGACTTCATCGCCCAGCCCGGCACGAGCCCCCTCTGGATCCGCGCCCTCGGCGAGGGCCTGCGCCGCGCCGGCTCCGGCATCGCGCAGGCGGACCGCGGGCGGAAGCTCGACGCCGTCTTCACCCGGGCGGCCGCCCGCGCCCGCGACGCGTCCGCCCCCGCGGCCGAACGGCTGGAGGCGATCGAGCTGCTCTCCGTGGGCGGCGCCGGGCCGGCCCGGCCCGCCCTCGCGGCCGCCCGCGCCGCCGGCCAACCCGAGGCGGTGCAGGCCGCCGCCGTGCGCGCCCTCGCCCTCCAGACCGGGCCCGAGGTGGCGACGATCCTCCTCGATCACTGGCAGTACGCCCCCAAGGCCAAGGACGCGGCCCTCGCCGCGCTGCTGGCCCGGGAGGAGCGCACCCAGGCGCTGCTGGACGCGGTCGCGGCCGGCCAGGTGCCCGCGACCGACTTCTCGGCCTCCCAGATCGAGGCGCTCGCCCGCCACAAGCACGAACCCACCCGCGCCCGCGCGCGCGCGGTGCTGGCCTCCGTGATCCCGCCGTCCCGCGAGGAGGTGGCCGCGAAGTTCCAGCCCGCCACCGCCCTCGCCGGGGATGCGTCGCGGGGGCGCGGCATCTACGCCGGCCGCTGCAGCGTCTGCCACCGCGCCGGCGGCGAGGGGCTGGAGCTCGGGCCGGACCTGCTCACGGTGAAGTCCCGCGGCCGCGATTCGCTGCTCGCCGCGATCATCAACCCGCACCAGGAGGTGGCTCCCCAGTACATCGCCTATGAGGTGAATACCAAGGACGGGAACGCCTTCCTCGGGATGATCTCCCGCGACGAGGCCTCCAGCCTTTCCCTGCGGATTATGGGCGGCGCGGAAGTCACCCTCGCGCGGTCGAACATCCGGGGCAGTTCCTCCTCCGGCAAGAGCCTGATGCCCGAGGGCCTCGAGGCGGGGCTGTCGGTCCAGGAGATGGCTGACCTCCTCACGTTCATCGAGCAACTCAAGTGAGCGCGGGCCCGTCGCGGGCGCGAAGGGCGCTCCAGTCGCGCTGGCTCACTTGAGCGGAGAGGTGATCTCGATGCGGGAGCGCGCGCGGTAGGTGGAAGAGAATGGCTTACCGAGCAGCAGGGTCAGGAGCCACGGCGCGACCACCGCCGGTGCGAGGGTCGCGGCATCGAAGAGTCCCGTCCTTGACTCCAGCAGGAACCCCAGCCCCGCGCCGATCAGCGCGAGGAGTGGAAAGAAAGCCGAGGGCAGGCCGGGACCGATGGCCAGCACGAGAGTGAGTGCCAGCGAGAACACGGCGACGGTGGGGTACAGGCCCCCGAGCGCCAGCCCGGCGAGGTAAGCGAATGGGGCGTGAATTGTTTTAGGCTCGCGGCTCCGACACTGGAGCAGCGCGCCGACCAGCAAAACCCCAGCCCGCAGCAACAGCGGGGGATGGGCATTGAAGCCCGCCGAGATCAGATCCACGGCGGTGGCTGCATACAGCAGGCCGGAGCCGACCCCGGCCCGTACGAGGTCAAGCCAATGGAGCCCGAAGAAAAGGGTGCGCGGCCAGTAGCCGTGCCAGCCGATGTCGACCACCCGGTGGCGGGCTTTTTTCCCCTGCAGGAGCGCGATGGGCGTCCACAGCAGCACCACGGCGGGCAGGAGAATGAGCCAGTTGACCGACATCCGGTGAAGGTGGGGGATTCACGAGGCGGGGGGGAGGAAAAACGCGGCCCGCCCCGCGTTTTAGCGCGCCCCGGGGGCCTGCCACGGCACGGCGCCGCCGCGTTGGATCTGCGCGCTCAGGGCGGCCTGCAGCTCCCGGAGCACGCGCGGTTCCTTCGCGGCCAGGTTGGTGCGCTCCCCGGGGTCCTGCGCGAGGTCATACAGCTCGAGCGCGCCGTAGGGGGAGTTGCGCAGCAGCTTCCAGTTTCCGCGGATGAGCGCGTGGTAATCCTGGCCGCCGTACGCTGGCCCGCCCTCGCGCCGCACAAAGTACAGGTCGCGCGGGCCCGCGGGCGGCGGCCCGCCGCGCAGGTGACCGAGCAGGCTCCGCGCGTCCAGATCCGCCGGGAGCGCCACGCCGGCGGCCTCTAGGGCCGTGGGGAACAGGTCGAAGGTTTGACCCGCGTAGCCTGAGGTCGTCCCCGCCGCCACCTGCCCGGGCCACCGCACCAAGAACGGCACCCGCAGCCCGCCGTCGTAGTGGCTCTGTTTCCCGTCCCGCCACGGGTCGTTGTTCTGCGCGTGCGGCAGGGAGCCGCCGTTGTCCGAGGTGAAGACCACCAGCGTGCGCGCGGCCAGGCCAGTTTCGTCGAGGGTCGTCAGAACCTGCCCGATGGCCTCGTC
>VHCY01000245.1 GCA_016871595.1 Verrucomicrobiota bacterium | reverse complement strand
ACGGGCACAACCTCACGACGATCTTCCGGCCCGAGGACTTCCGCCGCCGGCCCGAGCTGGCGCCCGAGCGCCGGGGCTGGAAGCACTTCCCCGCGCCGGGCGAGGACAACTGGCAACCCGACCTGCGGCACCCCGCGGTCGTCGAGCACGCGGCCGCGGTCGCCATGCGGGCCTTCGACCGCGAGCCCGGCCGGCTGTCCTTCTCGCTCAGCGTCAACGACACCATCCGCTACGACGATTCCGCCGGCACCCTCGCCGCGGTCGCGCCGCTGCGCCATTTCCGCGGGCGGCCAGATTACTCGCCGCTCGTCTTCCGCTTCACCAATGCCGTCGCCCGCCGCGTGGCCGAGAAGCACCCGGACCGCTGGCTGCCCGCCTACGCCTACTACTGGTGCGAGGACGCGCCGCCGTTCCCGGTCGAGCGCAACGTCGTTCCCTTCCTCACCGCGGACCGCAGCCAGTGGTCGCACCCGGAGTTCGAACGGGAGGACCGGGACCTGATCGAGCGCTGGTGCCGCTCGGGCGCCGCGTTCGTCGGGGTCTACGACTACTTCTACGGGCGGCCCTTTCTGGTCCCGCGACCCACGCTCCCCGCCGTGGCCCGCAGCATCCCCTTCCACCATCGCGCCGGGGTGCGGGCGTTCTTCGCCGAGGCGCACCCGAACTGGGCCCTCGACGGCCCCAAGGCGTGGCTGGCCGCGCAACTCCTGTGGGAGCCGACCCGCGATCCCGCTGCGCTGCTCGACCTTTACTTTGCGGAATACTGGCGCGATGCGGCCGCGCCGATGCGGGCCTTCTTTGCGGAGGCGGATCGCGTCTGGCAGGCGCAGCCCGGCCCGCCCTTCTGGCTGCGCCATTACCGCGACGACGACCAGACGGGGATTTTCCCGCCGGCCGCGCGGGCCGCGCTGGGCGGGCACCTGCGGGCGGCCGCGGCCCTCGCCTCGACGCCGCGGGTGCGCGCGCGGGTGGCCTTCGTCGCCGCGGGACTGGCCGTGAGCGAGGCCTTTGCCCGCGTCGGCGAGACCCGCGGGGCGGTTTCCCGCTTGGCCGTGCCCGGGGCGGAGCCGGCCCGGCTGGCCGCGGCGTGGCGCGAGGCCAAGGAGGCGGAGGTCGTTTTCCGCGCGGCCTACGCGCGAATCCGGCGCGAACACCCGCTGGCGCTCGCGGCGCAGGACCTCACCCCATACCTCCGCACCGAGACCGATGGCCGCGTCGCCCGGGTGCTGGCCGCGACGCCGGAGGGCCGGGCGCTGCTCGCCGGCGGCGCGGGCCGGTCCGTGGCGCGGGACGCCGTTGCCACCGAGGAAATCCTCCGGCTGCCCACCGAGGGCCGCGAGGCCCTGCGCGATGCCGGCTGGGAACAGGTCACGGTGGCGCGGCCGGTCGCCTCGCCGGCGGTGATCGAGTGGACGGCCCCCGATAACCCGTGGGGTGGTCTCGGCGAGCCGTGGCAGACGCGGCAGGTGACCTTGGCCCGCACCCCGGACGGGCGGCGCGTCCTGCGGCTCGCCGGGTGCATCCGCGATGACCTCACCCAATGGGTGCCGGCGGCGGCGGGTGAGGTCTACGAGGCCGCAGCCGAGGTGCGGGCGCGGGTGAGCCCGGGGACCTCGGTGCACCTCCTGCTGCGGTTTATGGACGAGCGTGGGCGCTTCCTGGATCCGGGGCGGGTGGACCGCGTGCCGGCGGGGGCGGGGGAGCAGGCGTTGCGGCTGACTTTGATCGGGCGGGCGCCGCCGGGAGCGCGCTGGGCGGGGATGGCGGTGCGCGCTTTGAACCAGGTGAACGACGACTTCGCGGAATTCACCGGCGCCTCCCTGCGCCGCCTCCCGGCTGCGGCCCCTTCGACGGGCTCAGGGCAGGCCCCTTCGACAGGCTCAGGGCGGGCGCCTTCGCCGGGCTTAGGGCAGGTCCCTGGGCCTTAGGTCAGCCCCACGGGGCGCACTTCAGGCCGGGGACACGGCGGAACTCACCGAGGTTCGCCGTCAGCAGCGTCGCGCCGAGGCTGCGCGCGTGCGCCGCGATCAGCAGGTCCAAGGGACCGATCGGCGTGCCCTTCGTCTCCAGGTGGGCGCGGATTTCGCCGTAATGCCGGGCCGCCTCGTCGTCGAAGGCCACCCGGGGAAAGAGGTCGAGCAAGGCCTGGACGGCCTCCCGCTGGGCGGCCGGCGCGGCGGCCTTGGCCGCGCCGACCCAGAGCTCCGCCGCCACCACGGTCGACAAACCGCAGGCCGCCACCCGCGGCAGCCGGCGGCCGCGGGCCCGGCCCCGCAGCAGGTCGATGCACACATTCGTGTCGAGCAGCACGTCCATCGCCGTCGGCTTACCAGGTCAGGTCGCGCGCCTGCTGTGCTGCCGGCTGGCTCCGGTCCGGGAAGTCCGCCGCCGCGGGGTGGCGGGCTGCCAGATGCCGCGCGACGTCGGCGAGGGTGCGCACCTTGGGCCCGGCCTTGGCCCGCAGGACCACCGCATCCCCCCGGCGCGTGATCACCACCTCCTCCCCGGGAAAGCGGAACGCTTTCGGCAGGCGCACCGCCTGGCTGCCGCCGTGCCGGAACAGTTTGGCCGTAGTCATAGCTACAACCTGTAGCTACGAATCCGCGCGGTCAACCCCGGGGTTTCTCGGGCGAATGGGCCCGCCGCCTGCCCCGGCGCCGCCCTGAACCGGCCGGGCGGCGGACTGTCCGCCCGTCTGCCGGATTGGCTTCCGCCGGGCGCCGGGTGAGATTACGGATTGGTCACGATAACCCTTTCCCCGATGCGTCTTTCCCTGCCCCGCCCCTTGCTCGCCCTGCTGTTCGCCACGCTGCCCGGCCTCGCGCGCGCCCAGGCGGGTGGCGCCACGCTCACCGGCACCGTGGCCAATGCCAAGACCCGCGCCTTCCTCGAGCAGGCCGAGGTCCGCGTCGCGGGTCGCGCGGCGCTCACCGACCGCGAGGGCCGCTTCAGCCTCGCCGGGCCGCCGGCGGGCGCCCAGGAGGTCGGTGTCTCTTACACGGGCCTCGATGACCTGCGCGAGACCGTCACGCTCGCCCCCGGTACCACGGCGCGGCGCGAGTTCGCGCTCACGTCCGCCATTTACAGGATGGACGCCTTCGTGGTGGCCTCCGAAATCGAGGGCAACGCGGCCGCGATCAACGCCCAGAAGAAGGCGGACTTCCTCGTCCAGGCGATCTCGGCCGACACCCTCGGCAACGAAGGGGCTCAGTCGAAGGGCAGCCGGAGCTGGTCCAGGTTGGCGCGGAAGGCCAGCAGGTAGTTCGTGCCGAAGGTCCGGCGCGAGGTGTTCCGCCCGCCCTGGTAGAAGTTGCGCCACGAGTCGACGGAGCCCCTTCGACCGGCTCAGGGCGGGTCAGGTTCGCATGGCGAAGCGATCGGTCCGAATGAGCCGGGGAATTTTGCCCCGGTCGAGGCGGGCTACTCCCAGTGCCGTCGCGCCCCGTACCAAAAGCTCCGGCGGCGGAGGGGCTTCGCGGATTGAAGCACCGCGGATCGAGCCCTGCTTGAATGGTTCGTCGCTGCGGTCCCGCGGCGTCTATAGACGCCACGCACGGCGCCGAGCGCGGATAGAGCCCCTTTGAGCCTTTTGTGGCCATCGCCGAGATTTTCGGAGCGGATGGCTCCGCGCAATGGGTGTTCGCCCGCCCGCACCGGGGCGCCCCACCTTCGCCAAGGCTTCGGCGGGCAGGCGCGCCCCAGCCACAAGGAGCCGCTCAAGTCCGGAATGAACGGCGGGCTGGAGCTTCAGCGGTTCGATGTAGATGACATGAAGCCGACAGGCTGGCGCAGGGCGCTAACCTGTCGGCTGTATGCTCACAACTAACACTGACAAGCTAGAGGCTAATTCCACGACGGCCAAGGTCGGAGTGGTCAAAA
>VHCY01000244.1 GCA_016871595.1 Verrucomicrobiota bacterium | reverse complement strand
CCCGCACCTCGACCCCTCCTCCTCCCGCCGCCCACCCGCAAGCTGCCAACCGCTCTCCCACCCACTTGGCTAACACCGCGCCCTCCGCCCGCCACGTGCGCCCGTGCTCCACCTCCACGACGCTCAATCCCTCCGTCAACGCCGCCGGCGCGTACGCCGCCAAGAACTGGCCCACGCCCTGCCGCACCGGTAGCAGCCGGCAATACGCCAGATCCCGGATCGCCGCGGGATTCGGCCACGGATACCGCAACGCGTCCGCCGGCGACTCCGCGCTGTCCAGAATCACCCGCTTCGCCTGCCCCAACAGAAACCGGTAATCGGCCAACCGCCCGCTGTCCGCGAAACGATGCGCCCAATAATACAACGGCAGATCGGTCGAGAGGCAGATCGAGACCTGGTCCTCCAATTGCGCCCGGGCACTGCGGTCGTAACTCAGCATCACGAACTCGACGCACCGCTTGTCCGCCCGCGTCCGCCCAAGGAAGCACTCACCGTAGATCTTGGCCCGCAACGGCGGCCCACCCGCGTCCGCCGCCCGCGGACACAGCACGACTACCCGGCACGGATACCGCTGCGCGAACCGCACCACGGTCGCGAACTGCCGCGCCGCGTCCGCCGCATCGGTGTTGAACCCGAGGTGCAGCACAAAGTTCACCTGCGTCGCCTTGGCGTCCTCCGCCTCCGGCGCCGGCCGGCCCCCCGCCGCCTCGTCCGCCCACATCCGCGCCAAGCTCCGGCCAATGCCGCCCACCGGCACCTCCAGCCCCGGCAACGCCTCGAAGATCGGTTCCATCGGCCAGCGTGACCCGGTTCAGGGCTGACGCCAGCGGTGCTGAGCCCCCGCGAGCAAGGCATCCGCACTCGCCGGACCCCAACTCCCCGCCGGATAGGTATCCATCCCGTCGCGCCCCGCCGCCCGCCACGACTCAAGCACGGGCGTGTACAGGCGCCACGAAGCCTCCGTCTCATCCCCGCGGATGAACAGCGTGCCGTCGCCAATGATGGCATCGAGCACGAGCCGCTCATACGCCTCGGCGGTGTTCGAACCAAAGGTCGTCGCGTACCGGAAACTCATCTTCACCGGCTGGGTCCGCGTCTCCAGGCCCGGGATCTTCGTGTTCAAAATCAGGCTCAGGCCCTCATCGGGCTGGATCTGGAACGACAGGGTGTTAGCCGAGAGGTCGAAGCGGGCCGTCTCCCCCGCGAAGAGCGTCCCCGGGGGCCGGCGGAAGTTGACCGCGATCTCGGACACCCGCCGCGCCAGCCGCTTGCCCGAGCGCAGGTAAAACGGGACGCCCTGCCAGCGCCAATTGTTGATCGAGAGCCGCAGCGCCGCGTAGGTCTCGGTCGCCGACGCCGCCGCGATGCCCTCCTCCTCCAAATACCCCGGGACGGACCGCCCCGCGACCATCCCGGCCGCGTACTGCGCCCGCGCCACGTCGCCGCCCGGCCCGACGGCAAGGGGCTGGATCGCGTTCAGCACCTTCACCTTCTCGTCGCGGATCGCCTCCGGTGCGAGGGAGCCCGGCGGCTCCATCGCCGTCAACGCGAGCAGCTGCATCGTGTGGTTCTGCAGCATATCCCGCAGGCAGCCGCTCTGCTCGTAATAGCCCCCGCGCAGGCCCACGCCCACCTCCTCGGCCACCGTGATCTGCACGCTGGCGATGAAGTTCCGGTTCCACAACGGCTCGAAGATCGCGTTGGCGAAGCGCTGCACCAGGAGGTCCTGCACGGTCTCCTTCCCGAGGTAGTGGTCGATGCGGTACACCTGATGCTCGGCGAACACCCCGCGGATCGCCGCATTCAGGGCCTGCGCCGAGGCTAGGTCCTTGCCGAACGGCTTCTCGATGATGACCTTCGAGTGCAACGGCGTGTCTCGGTGCACCGCCGCCAACCCGCAGGCCCCCAGCTGCTCAATGATCGGCGCGAAAACCGACGGCGGGGTCGACACGTAGAAGATTCGCTGCAGATCCCGTCCCAACTGCCGCTCCATTTCGGCCAATTGGACGGCCAAGCGCTGGTAGGCCGCCGGCTCGTCGTACCCGCCAGCCACGTAGGAAGTTCGCGCCGCCACCCGCGCCCACACCGCCGGCTCCGGCTCCCGCCGCGAAAACTCCTTCACCGCCGCCTCCGCCACCGCCCGGAACTGCCCGTCCGCCATCAGCTTGCGGCCGAAACCCACCAGGTGAAAATCTGCCGGGAGGAGGTTGTCGTGACTCAGATTATAGACGGCCGGGAGGAGCTTGCGCGCGGTGAGGTCGCCGGACGCGCCGAAGATCACGACCACCGTGGGCGGCGCGCCGCGGTGCTTACTGAGGCCCTGCAAGAAGGGGTGACGCCCAGACTCGGCCATAAAAACCCCATCTCCCCTGCCCCGGCACTCCGGGGCAAGGCAAATGCCGCCGGACGGGCATTTCAGGGGCGCTTCCGGGACCCGCCTTTTCCGGTCGAGGCTGAGGCCACTGCCCTATTTTTTGGTTCTTCGCAGATTCTTGTGGGTAGCCGAGGGAAGTGATCAAAAGGCGATATGAAGCGGCAAACGGACCGTAATGTGACGGGATTCTTTCAGAAGCTGTTGGAGTTGGAGGATCCGTGGCAGGTGGTGGCGGTGGAGTTGAGGGATGAGGATCGCAGCGTGGAGATCGAGGTGGAGTGGCCTGCGAGCTACAAAGCGCCATGCCCCGAGTGCGGGCGGGCTTGCGCGGTCTACGACCACGCCGCAACGCGTTGGTGGCGACACCTAGACACGATGAATCGCACGACCCGGCTTGGTTGCCGAGTACCCCGCAGTGACTGCCCGACGCACGGGGTGAAGACGATGCAGGTGCCGTGGGCGGGACCGAACTCGCGGTTTACGGAGGAGTTCGAGTTGCAGGTGATCGAGGTACTGCTGCTGGCGCGGAGCCAGTCGCAGGCGGCGCAGCATCTGGAGCTGAACTGGCATCAGGTGCATGCCGTTCAGGCGGCCGCGGTCCGGCGAGGGCTGGAGCGACGAGACACGGAGGATATCGCGCGGGTCGGGCTCGACGAGAAGAGTTTCGGCCGTGGTCATCATTACGGGACCGTGCTGAGCGATTTGGACCACCGTCGCGTGCTGGAGGTGGTCGAACACCGCACCCAAGCTTCGGCGCAACAGGCGCTGCACGCTCTGCCGGAGGAGCAGCTGGCGAAGATCAAGGTGGTCGCGCTCGACATGTGGCCGGCCTTCATGGGGCCGCCACGGTGACAGTCCCGCAGGCCGATCTGGTCCATGACTGTCAGCGGTCGGGTAAAACCAGCCAGTAGGGAACGGGTCAAAACCAGCCACCTTTGAGCGAGGATTGGCGCCGGGAGCGACATGGGTTGCAACGGGCGCGATGAACCGACTCGAGGTGAGCTTACAACAAACGATCATCACATTGGCGCAGCGGGGCTGGTCGCAGCGACGGATCGCGCGCGAGCTGGAGGTGGACCGTGAGACGGTGAAGCGCTACGCCCCGCCGGCAAAACCCGCCACCAACCCGACCGCCGGGTCCGGGGAGCCACTACCAGCCACCGGCGAGAACCCGGCCGCCGGGTCCGAGGTGCCAACGGCGACCACGGAGGCGGTAAAACCAGCCACCGCGGCCACGACCCCGACCGCCGTCACCGTAAGGTGGTCCCCGTCGTTTGGACAGCGGATCGGGTAAATTAAGTTAAGAGAGCCCAAGGCGCTTTCGATGCCTTGGCCGACTCCGAGGACAGGAGCCGAAGAGCTTGCCGCAGGAGTCGGCCCGGGGTCGGACGGATGGTTTGGGGCGTCATTGGTTGATAGGGGTATTTACGTGACTCAACCATCCCCAATCTGTAGGGTTCCTCGGCATGGCGGAGGACTACCCGAGGACGCTACTCGAGTTGGAAAAGCGTTTCAGCGACGAGGCGGCGTGTCGGACGTACC
>VHCY01000243.1 GCA_016871595.1 Verrucomicrobiota bacterium | reverse complement strand
CCAGTTTCCTAGCAGCGGATTTTGGCCGGGACAGGAGAGAAACAGGACCAACGTTGCGCCCCAACGAGTAACAAATGTAGTTTCTTAGGAGCAATACGGTTGCCATCTTCCCCCCGCGGGCACTTGAGTTTCTTTTTCCGGTTTCCTGCCTGTCTGCAGCTCCCGCGCCCGGAGCCCCCGGGCCGGCCAACCCCGCCAGCCGTGCCCAGTTCACTACCCTCGTCCTGCCTTACCCCGCCACTGCCGCGGAGCGTGACGCGCTTCGGCCTGCTAATCGCGGTGCTGCTGCTGCCGGTGTCCGTCTCCGGCGCCGACGCGCCACTCGTGCGTCCGGGCGCGCCTGGTGTCGCCCCGGACACGGACGAGGTGGTGAGCCTTAGCCCGTTCACGGTGCAGGCCTCGACCGAGATCGGCTACCGCGCGACGAGCACGCTGGCCGGTTCGAAGCTGAACACCCCGCTTCGAGACTTGGGCGCCCCGATCTCAGTGCTGACCGCCGAGTTGTTCCGGGATCTTGGCGCCACCGATGCGGCGAGTGTGCTGCCGTACGCCACCAATCTCGAGGTGGCGGGCGTCTACGGGAATTTCACCGGCGGCTCCTCGCAGGGAGCCTCGTACAACACCTCCGGCGTCCGGCGGGAACCGCAGAATGACGGCCAGCGGGTGCGCGGTCTCGCCCGCGCCTCGCTCACCCGCAACTTCTTCCTCACCGACATTCCATTCGACAACTACAACATCGAGCGCGTCACGATCAGCCGCGGGCCGAATTCGCTGCTGTTCGGCATCGGCGAGGTCGGCGGCATCATCGACAACGAGGTGCGGCAGGCGGCGCTCAACCGCACCTCCGGGGAGTTCAGCGTGCGGATGGGCGAGTACGGCACGCACCGCGAGACGGCCGACTACAATCTCGTGCTGGTGCCGCAGCGCGTCGCCCTCCTGGTGTCGGGACTCAACGAGACGCAGGAGTACCAGCAGCGGCCCGCCTACGAGCAGGACCGCCGCCTCTACGCGGCGCTCAATGCCGTGCTGCGCCCGGGCAAGCGCGGCGCCGTCCTCGGGCGCACGCAGCTCCGGGGCAACTTTGAGCGGGGCTACATCCGCGCCAACCCGCCCAATGTGGTCCCGCCCACCGATGGCATCAGCCCGTGGTTTTCGCTGCCGTCGTACTCCGCGACCGAGGTCGCCGCCCTCAACGACGGCCAGGTGCCCGTGAGCGCCCGCTGGATCAGCAACGGCACCTATCGCCCGAAACTCATCATCGACAACCGCACCGGCCAGTACGTCGCCTCCACGCTCCCGAACAGCGGCCGCCAGCCCCTGTTTTTCAACTTCGGCCTGTTCTACAGTGATCCCCTGGCCCAGACGCCGAGTATCGGGCTGCGGGATCGCAGCATCCAGGGTACGATTGGCCGCGTGCAGTGGAACCTGCTGTCGCCACGCATCCCGCCCTACAATGCGCAGGTCGACATGCTCACACTGCAGCCCTTCGAGACGCTCAACCTGCCAGGCTACGTCGGCAGCGTGATCCAGGACCGCCGGGTGCTGGACAACACCCGGATGCTGCTGACGGGCACCAGCGGCCGCATCGAGCACACGTTCAAGGCGCGAAACCTCGTCCTCGAGCAGGAGCTGTTCGGCGGCGCCGCCGGCGTGCAGCTGGCCTACGACTGGCAGTTCTACGCCAACCAGGCCCACCTCCTTTACGACAGCGGCGAGAGCAACATTCTCTCTGTCGACCTCAACGCCTACGCGCCGAACTTGGAACCCAATCCCAACGTGGGGCGCGTCTTCATGGTGACCAACGGCAACGAGGGCGACCTCGACGTCGCGCGGCGCGACAGCACCCGCGAGGCGCTCCAGGCGACCGCGTTTTACCGGCTCGATTTCACGGGCTACCGCGGCTGGCAGCGGCACCTCGGCCGGCACACGTTCACCGGCCTCGCCGGCCGGCAGGAAATCGAGCGCGGTTCCGCGACCCTCCAGCCCAACTGGGTTGACGCCCCGGGCACCGGCACGGACGTCGCCACGATCGTGAACCACACGATCAACTCGGGCCGCCGCCGGGTTTATCTCCTCAACTACCTCACCCCCTCGCTGGTCGGCAGCCAGTACCAGTCGCTGGCGGACGTCCGCATCGACCAGTACCTGCGCAATCCGCTCCCGCAGGAGGGCCAGCAGTACCTCATCCAGTACAGTCGCAACTTCGGGCGTCCCACGATCAACCCCGCCACCGGCCTGCCGTTTTTCACCGATCCCTTCCAGATCAAGTACGCCTCCTCGGGCGGGGACCGTTCGCTGCAGAAGATCGAGTCCAGGGTCGGCAGCTGGCAGGTGCAGCTGCTGCAGAACCACCTCGTCGGGTTGGTGGGCTGGCGGACGGACAAGTCCACCACCTACGGGAGCCGGGGCGGGCTTTACCTGCCTTCGGGAGAATGGGATCCGACCAATCTCCAGATTGATCGGAGCAGCCGCACCGACACGTCCGGCGACACCGTGACGAAGAGTCTGGTCGCGCGGGCGCCCCGGCGGTGGACGGACCGGCTGGGCGTGGGAATCAGCGTGCACGGGAGCGAATCGGAGAACTTCGCCGCGGTTCCCGCGCGGAACGACATCCAGCGGAAGCCCATTCCCAACCCCACCGGCGGGACGCGCGACTTCGGCTTCTCCCTCGAGCGCGGGGAGCTTTCGCTCCGTGTCAACCGCTTCGAGACCGACAGCACCAATGCCTCGCTCGGCTTCGGCACGGCCGCGCTCGCCGGCAACATCATCTCGACGATGCTGGTGCGCGCCTACGAAAACGCGCAGTCGCTCACGATCCAGCAGTATCTCACCGCCGCGGGCCAGCCGGCGGGCGCGGCGAACCGCTTCGGCTCTTGGGACGAACTCTACCGGGAAATCCTCGGCTTCTCCCTCGCGAACAGCCACGGCAATCGGTACTCGCTCGCCGCATCGAACTTCGGCGCCTGGCTCTCGCCGGTCGATCGGGCGACGGCAACCTCCTCCTCGCGGACGAAGGGCTGGGAGGTCGAGCTCACGGGCAACCTGACCGCCAGCTGGCGCGTGTTCCTCAACGTCGCCAAGCAGGAGTCGGTGCAGTTCGACACTGCCGCGCTGCTCGGCCAGGTGGCGTTCAAGCTGCGCGACGAGCTCGCGTCCTCCAAGCTGAACGGGCTCAAGGACTCGGTGACCCGGAGCGAGGTCGACACCTACCAGTCGCGCTTCACGCGCACCGTGCTGAATCCGCTCCTCGCCACGCTGGCGAAGGACGGCACCGTGTCCGCCGAGCAGCGCAAGTGGCGGTTCAATCTCGTCTCGACCTACCAGTTCCGGCGCTCGTGGCTCCGCGGCGTCAGCGCCGGCGGTGGCCTGCGCTGGCAGGACCGGGCCGCGATCGGCTACCGGATCAAGAGCGTGGTCGAGGGCGCGGTGACGCCGGACGTGGCGCGCCCGATCTTTGGCGACCCCGAGTGGAACGGCGACGTGTGGCTGGGCTACCGGCGCAAGCTGTTCGAGCGGATCGACTGGCGCGTGCAGCTCAACGTCCGCAACGCCCTCGGCTCCCAGGGCTACATTCCGGTCGTCGCCAACCCCGACGGTCGCGTCGTGGTCGTGCGCAACCCGCCACCGCGCGAGTTTTACCTGACCAACACCTTTGGCTTCTGACGCGCGGTCTCCGGCCCGGCCGTTGGCGCATTCCACGGATGCAAATGTCCTCCCGTCCGAACTCGTTTGTCTGTGCCGCACTGCGGCGTTGGTTCATCACGCTTTTCGTCGTTGGTGCGTTGCTGGCGGCGGCGGCGCCCGCCGCGTCGCCGACGACTCGGCCGCCCAATGTCGTGCTGCTGCTCGCCGACGACCTGGGCTACGGTGATGTCGGCTGCAACGGCGGAACCGCGATCCGCACACCCGCGATCGATCGCCTC
>VHCY01000242.1 GCA_016871595.1 Verrucomicrobiota bacterium | reverse complement strand
GGTTCCGCCGCAGCCGGCCAAGCCGTCGCGATGGTCAACCTCGGCGACGGAGGCAGCAGCTCCCTGCCCCGCCAGTACGCCGGCCGCTTCGTCTCCACCCGCCGCCCCTTCGCCCCGCGTCGCCCCTACGATTACGCGCTGCTCGACGACTCCGGCCAGCGCTTCGCCTACCTCGATGTCTCCCGCCTCCTCCAGACCGAGCAGGTCGAGAAATACGTCGATCTACCCGTCAACGCTTACGGTACCGCCCGCCCTGGCCCTGACGGTCGCGAGATCATCCTGTCGGTCGAGACCCTCCAGCTCCGCTGACGCCCATGGAATTGATCGACGGCAACCGCATCGCTGCCTCCCTCATCGCCGAGCTCAAGGCCCAGGTCGCCACTCTGCCCGGCCGCCCCCCCTGCCTTGCCCTAGTCCGCGTCGGCGACGACCCCGCGTCGGTCTCCTACGTCCGCAAAAAGGAGCAGACCGCGGCCGAAATCGGGGTCACCAGCCGCATCATCCTCCCCCCTGCCACGATCAGCCAGGCCGACCTCTGCCGACTCATCGATGACCTCAGCGCCGACCCCGGCGTCGATGGGATTTTGATCCAGTCCCCCCTGCCCAAGGGCTTCGACGAGGTTGCCGTCTTCCGCCGGGTGGCCCCGGAAAAGGACGTCGATGGCTTCCACACGGTGAACCTCGGCAAGGTGGCGCAGGAGGATGACACCGGGTTCGTCGCCTGCACCCCCGCCGGGATTATGGAACTCCTCGCCCGCAGCGGGGTGGACCTCCGCGGGAAACACGTGGTCGTCCTCGGCCGCTCCCTCATCGTGGGCAAGCCCGTCGCCCTCCTCGCCCTCCAGAAACGCGCCGGCGCCAACGGCACGGTCACCGTCTGCCATTCGGCCACGCCCGACCTCCCCTCCCTCACCCGCCTCGCGGACGTGCTCATCGCCGCCATCGGCCGGCCGGAGTTCGTGACCGCCGAGATGGTCAAACCCGGGGCCGTGGTCATCGACGTCGGGATCAACCGCGTGCCCGACCCGACCCGCAAGACCGGCTACGGCCTCACCGGCGACGTGCACTTCCCCTCCGTTTCCCCCCGTTGCTCCCTCATCACCCCGGTGCCCGGCGGCGTCGGCCCGATGACGGTCGCGATGCTGATGCGGAACACGGTCAAGGCCCGCCTCCTCTCCCTGCCCCCCTCCCCGCCCCGATGAGCGCTCCCCGCATCCTCGTCGTCGACGACCAGGCGATCAACGTCCAGCTGCTCCGCCTGAAGCTGGAACGCGAGGGGATGCAGGTCCTCACCGCCCCCAGCGGCCGCGAAGCCCTCGCGCAGGCCGCCTCCGCCCGGCCGGACCTCATTCTGATGGACCTGCTGATGCCGGATATGGACGGCCTCACCGCCTGCCGGCAGCTGAAGGCCGACCCGGCCACCAAGGATATCCCGGTGATCTTCCTCACCGCCAGCCCCTCCAAGGAACACCGCCAGGAGGGCCGCGCGGCCGGCGCCGCCGATTACCTCGTCAAACCGATCGACCTCGACGAGACGATGGCCCGCGTCCGCCTGCACCTCCGCCTCGCGCGGCTGGAACGCGAGACCGCGGAACTCGCCCCCCGCCTCGAAGAGACCCGCCGGGGCGCCTTGGTCGGCGCCGCCGCCCAGGGGGTCACGCACCACCTGAACAACCTCCTCGGCGTCGTCCTCGGCTACGTAGAGCTGGTGCGCACGGTCAGCGATGACCCCGAGAAGGTCCGGCGCCACATCCAGAGCGTCGACGACTCGCTCCAGAAGGTGATCCAGCTTGTCCGCCACCTCTCGATCGTCGCCGCGCGCGCCCGGCCCGGCCCCACGCCCGCCACCGTGGGCTGCCTCCTCGCCGGCGCGGTCGCCCGGTTCCACGCGGACCACCGGCCCGGCGCCCCGGTCACCATCGAGACCGACTGCCCCGCCCTCGCCGTGCCGACGCATCGAGAGGCCATCGAGGACGCGCTCGCCCGCATCCTCGACAACAGCTGGGAGGCCTATCCCGCGGACGCTACCGAGCGCCCGGTCCGCCTCGAGGCGCGGCGCCTCACCCGCCCGGGCGGCGCGGACCAGGTGGAGTTCCGCGTCCTCGACCGGGGCCGCGGCGTCGACCCGGCCATCCAGGACCGGGTGTTCGAACCCTTCCTCGGCACCAAGGACCAGCCGGCCTCCGGTCTGGGCCTCACCATCGCCCGCCACGCCGTGCGCGCCCTCGGCGGCGAGATCTCGGTGACCCCGCAGGCCGGCGGCGGCACCATCACGGTCTTCACCCACCCGCTCACCCCCCGCACCCGCCCTTCCTGATCGTATGAGCGACATCGCGTTCCTCGGCGCCGGCCGGATGGCCTCCGCCATCGTCGACGGCCTCCTCAGCCGGCACGTGCGGCCCCCCGCCGCCCTGCATTGCATCGATGGCGGCGACGGCACGGCCGCGCTCCTCGCCGCCCGCACCGGGGTCCACGCCGCCGCGGACCTCCCCGCGCTCCTCGGGCCGGCCGATATCGTTGTCCTGGCCTGCAAACCCCAGCAGCTCGCGACCCTCGACCCCCGCCTCGCGGAACTCACCGCCGGCCGGCTCGTGATCTCCATCCTCGCCGGCAAACGCCTCGAGCGGCTCGCCCAGGTCCTGCCCCGCGCCCGCAACCTCGTCCGCGCGATGCCCAACACCCCCGGCCAGATCGGCGCCGGCATCACCGCCTGGTGCGCCCGCGGCCCCCTCGCCCCCGCGGACCGCGCCGCCGTCGAGGCCATCCTCGGGGCCCTCGGCACGGTCCTCGAACTGGCGGAGGATCAGCTGGACGCCGTGACGGGCGTGAGCGGCAGCGGACCGGCCTACGTGTTCGAGTTCGCGGCGGCCCTCCGCGATGCCGGGGAGGCCGCCGGCCTGCCCCGCGAGACCGCCTGGCGCCTCGCACTCGAGACCCTCCACGGTTCCGCCAAGCTGCTCGCCACCTCCGGCACCGCCCCCGAGGCCCTCCGCGACCAGGTCACCTCCCCGAACGGCACGACCTACGCCGGCCTGCAGGTCCTCGCCGCCGGCGGCTTCCGCCCCCTCCTCACCGCGACCGTCCAGGCCGCCACCAACCGCTCCCGCGAGCTCTCCCGCGACTCCTGATCCCCCTATGAGCGCCTTATCCGGACGCATCCTCGTCACCGGCGGGGCCGGCTTCATCGGCAGCGCCCTCGTCTGGGCCCTCAACCAGCGCGGCCACTCCGACATCGTCGTGACCGATTTCCTCGGCTCCGACGAGAAGTGGCGCAACCTCACGCCGCTGCGCTTCGCCGATTACGTCGAGGCGGACCGTTTCCGGGCCACCCTCGCCCGTAATCCGGACGCCTTCGGCCGTTTCTCGGCCGTGTTCCACCTCGGGGCCTGCTCGGCCACCACCGAGCGCAACGCCGGCTACCTCGCAGACAACAATTTCACCGTGACCAAGGAGCTCGCGGCCTGGGCCCTCGCCCGCGGCAGCCGGTTCGTCTACGCCTCCTCCGCCGCGACCTACGGGGACGGGGCCCAGGGGATGGACGACCGCGATCCCAACCTCGCCCGCCTCCGGCCGCTAAATATGTACGGGTACTCGAAGCACCTCTTCGACCTGCACGCCCAGCGCGCCGGGTGGCTGGACCGCCTCGTGGGGGTCAAGTACTTCAACGTTTACGGCCCGAACGAGGCCCATAAGGGCGAGATGCGCTCGCTGGTCCACAAAGCCTGCGGCCAGATCCAGTCCACCGGCCGCGTCCAGCTCTTCCGGAGCCATCATCCCGACTACCGCGATGGGGAACAGCAGCGGGATTTCCTCTACGTGAAGGATGCCGTGGAGATGACGCTGCACTTCGCGGAGCACCCGATGGGGCTGACCGCCGGGGGGCTCTTCAACCTCGGCAGCGGCGAGGCCAACACCTGGCTCGCCCTCACCGGCGCCCTCTTCGCCGCCCTCGGCC
>VHCY01000241.1 GCA_016871595.1 Verrucomicrobiota bacterium | reverse complement strand
TTCTCTGGTGGCAGGGTCCATGGGCCGCGTCTTTCGGGACGCAGCATAGCAGTCGGTGTCGAAGCCCTCAACGCCGATTCCGCCCCATGCCGTGCGGACAACACGCAGACGTGCCGAATTTGCCGTTCGCTTGAAGCTGCGCTCCCGCTCCCGTCAAACCCGGCACGACTGCTCACTGGCCAGTTTCACCCTGACTGCGCAAACGGAATCGCAGACTCCGTTCAGCCAAGCTGAACGACGACTGCTTTCCTGCGCCCAAGCAGGCACGTGCCATCAATGCCATGCCATCCCCCCAGCAACAGCCCGAACCCTCCTCCAACTCAATGCAGCCGCCCCCCCAATGAACCCGACCTCGACCTTATCCTCCAAGACAGCTGCCAGCCTATCCACGCCGCCCTATCCGTGACCGCCAAAACCCCACGAAATCCGCTTCATCCTTGAAGCCCTCAACGTACCCATCGCGAAGGAAAGTCGCGCGAATTGGGCTTGCCTCGAAAAAGTGGACAGTGATTCAGGCCGCTTTGCTGTCCTTCTTGGTTGGTTGTTTTTCGAAAGCCACAGGTGAAAGGTAGCCGAGCGAGCTGTGGCGCCTCGAGCGGTTGTAAAAGCCTTCGATATAGTCGAAGACGATGAGTTCGGCGGCACGACGACTGATGAGCACACCGGCGTCAAGGCCGGTCTCGGTCTTGAGGGTACTCCAGAACGATTCCATCGCCGCATTGTCGTAGCAGTTTCCCTTTCGGCTCATGCTGCAGACCATGCCCGCCTCTGTGAGCGCCTGACGGTAGTCTTCACAGGCGTATTGGACCCCGCGGTCGGAGTGGTGCAGCAGTCCCGGTGGCGGCTGACGGTGACGCCTGGCCCGTGCCAATGCCGCCAACGCCAAACTCGCATGGAGTGTGGGCCCGCAAGCCCAGCCAACGACCAATCGGCTCCACACGTCGAGGATGGCCGCCAAGTACAACCAGCCTTCGCCGGTTTCGATGCAGGTCAGGTCGGTCATCCAGGACTGGTTCGGCCCGGTCGGCTTGGCCTGTTGCGCGAGCAGGTTTGGCGCCGGAGGATGCGGATGCCGGCTGTCGGTGGTCCGAGGGCGGCGCCGGTGCTTTTTGCGACCGCGCAGTCCCTTCTCTTTCATCAGCCGGGCACAACGCCGCTTGCTGATCTTCACTCCCTGGTCGTTCAGGTCAGCGACAATACGCGGAGCGCCGTAGTTCTGACGGCTGCCCGCGTGCGACTGCGCAATCTGCTCGGCCAAAGTGGCATCCTCCTGTCGACGCTTCGTCGGTCGTTGCCCCAGCCAACGATAGTAGCCGCTGCGCGACACCTGCAAAATCTCGCAGAGTACAGCCACGGGTTGCACGCCCATCAGCGCCTTGACCTGGGCATACCGCTCCCGGGCGTTTCGGAGAGGATGCCCAACGATTTTTTTAGGACGATCTCCCGTTCCTGCATGCACACCATCTCGGCACGCAAGCGCTCAATCTCCCGGGTCGCTTCGTCCAGATTCTGTGGCGCGCCGGTGCTCGCCCCAGGCCGCGGCGCATATTTGCGCCGCCAATCGTAGAGCATCGATTCGTTCACCCCGAGTTCATCCGCCACCTGCCGCACCGAGCGCGCACCCTGCAACGTCAAGTCGACGGCGTGCCGCTTGAAGTGCTCCTCGTACTGCCGGCGCGGCTTGTAGCCGCCTTAGTTCTTCGCTTCTTTCATGGTGTTCCTTCCGCGGCCCTCATCCCATCCGAGTTATTCACAAATCTCGCTACCGCCCACCGCCGCCCTTTTGGGCTCAGGGCGGTGGGCTTCGCGAGATTCATGAATAACTCGGTTCTCTGTCCACCAAATCGAGGCAGTCTCAAATCCTCATTCCAACCCCCTTCACGGCTCACTGCCATCCGGCTTACCAAGTCAGGATGATTGCAGAGGACACACCACCCCTAACAAAGTTATGCGTTTCATCGGTCACTTACCCGCCACCTACCCGCCGATCACCCGCCACTTGCCCGCCATCCATCCGCCGCTTGGCGTGCGTGGGCCGAGAGGTGTGATCACGATGAGGCATTTCACTTCACGAAGGGATCGCGCCTGCGAGAACTCGCCCCGCCGGTAGTTTGGCTACATCTGGGCAAACTTCTGAAAGGCGAACTACAATTCTGGGTCCGCATTACGGCTGGGTGCCTGCCACCAACCACAACAGTTTAGGCATGATCATCTGGCTCGGCTCTTGTCCAGATTCTGAACATGACCCCGTTTCGTCCGACCCCGTTTCGTCCGCAAGTAATGATGGCTTCGCTAACGCTTTTTCTTGGCTTGTGATTGCGGATTGCCCGACTTTGTGATCCACCAAGCCTCTTCTTCGAAGTCGGGGTTCTTCGTGGGAAGTCCGGCGCCGGTGTCCGCCCACCACGCTTCGAGCGCGGAGCGGAGTTCGGCGGTTTTCTCGGGCCGGGCCGCGGCAAGATCGTGCTCCTCGCTCAGATCTTCGGCGAGGTGGTAGACCTCAGTGCGCGGACCAATAACAAGTCTGCCGTAAGGCGTATCGTCCGGCGTGAAGCCACGCGGGTCGAGGTAGTCCCCAAACCAGTGGATAAGTTTCCAGTCGCCCTTGCGGATGACGGCACAGGGCGTGCGGCCATACATCGCGGTGTAGGTGGGCATGTGCCACGCAAGCGTGTCGCGGGCGAGAGGGCCGGTCTGAGTGAGCAACGGAACGAGGCTCACCCCGTCGAGCCGATGCATTGCCGGCGGCGAGGCGGACGCGAGCGCGACGTAGGTGGGATAGTAGTCGATAACATGCACGGGCACGTCGCACCGGCTGCCGGGCTGGACGCGGCCGGGCCAGCGCACGATGAGTGGGACGCGGATGCCGCCCTCGTAGGGCGAGCCCTTGCCTTCGCGCAGTGGTGAGCAGCTCGCCATGCGGGAAAGTCCACCGTTGTCACTCGTGAAGATGACGACCGTGCGATCCGTGAGCTGAAGGACGTCGAGCCGGACCAGCAGGCGGCCGACCTCGTTGTCGAGGTGCTCGAGCATGGCGAGGTATTCTGCCGTGGGGCGCTCGCTGTAGCGGGCGGCCGGGACGGTCGTGCGTCTGTAGCCGCGCGCGGCGTGTTTTTCCACGAGTGACTTCGGCGCCGTGAGTCGAGTGTGCGTGGTGAAGTGCGCGACATACGCGAACCATGGCCGATGCCGGTTCCGCTCGATGAAACCGATGATGTCGTCGGTGATGGCGGTGACCGCCTTGTCCTCGGCGTGCGCCGACTCGATCGCCGCGCCGCAGAAGTCAAAACCGTAGCGGTCGAAATACTTCCCGCCGTCCCGCTCGCGCAACCTCGCTGCAGGATAATCGTCGGCGATGTGCCATTTGCCGCTCAGGCCGGTGGCGTAGCCCGCCCGGCGGAGCATCGTCGCAAGTGTGGCGACGCCGGCCTGCATCGCGAGATTGGGCTGCGGGATGCGCAACGCCGCCCGCGGCGGCTCAAGTTCGTGGATGACCTTGAAGACGCCGCTGCGCGCTCCATATTGCCCCGACAAGAATGCTGCGCGCGTGGGCGAGCACTGCGCATCGGCATAGGCGTTGGTGAACCGCATCCCCTGCGCGGCGAGGCGGTCGAGGTTAGGCGTGGCGACATCCTTGTTTCCGTAGCAGCGCAAAGCCGTCCATCCAAGGTCGTCGGCGAGGATGTGGAGTATATTGGGCTTTGCATCCGCGACGCGGGCGTAACCCACGGCGGCGCCGAACACGCAAAGGGCACGGCAGAGTAGTCGCATGAAGAAACGGATGTTCGAACCACCCGCCACATCCCGGTGGAATAGTGAGCGGTGGCTGTTCATTCCGGCGTACCACCCTTGCTCACGTGAGGTGACCGCCGATAATTGATCCGCTGGCGGTGACAGTCTGGGGCGTGTAGAAAGGAACGCAGATCATGAAAGGCAAACGACACACGACTGAGGAAAAGATCCGGA
>VHCY01000240.1 GCA_016871595.1 Verrucomicrobiota bacterium | reverse complement strand
GGTCACCCCGAAGCCCGTGAGGGCGGGGCCGATCCCGCGCACGAGGACGCGGCGCGGCACGTTGCCCGAGAGGGTGAAGCCGGCGATCAGGATGCCCTCGCCAGCGCCGACCTGCGCGCGCGCGGACAGGTTGACGAGGCGGCTGGTGGCGGCGGAGCCAGCCGGGTCCTCGTAAAGTTCGAGCAGCGCGATGCCCTCGGCCGCGCCGGCCGGCGCCGTGACCTGCAGGGTGTAGTTGCCCGCGCCGAGGGTGCGCAGCAGCGCGGCGTCGCGAGCGGCGGGGTCGAGCGCGAACGCGCCGGCCCGGGCGAAGGCGGCGGCGAGCCCGGAACCGCCGCCGGCGGCCCAGTCGTCGTTCCCCGCCTCGAGGCGGCCGGCCGCGTACAGCTCCAGCGCCGGATCGGCGAGCGCGCCCGCGACCCCGAAGGGCGTGAGGCCCGGGCCGATGCCCCGCAGCAGCACCGGGCGGGTGCCAGCCCCGGCCAGGGTGAACCCCGCCGTGAGGGTGCGCGCCCCGGTCCCGGCGCGCGTGCGCACCGAGAGGTTGGTCAGCCGTCCCGGATCAGGCGGCTCGACGGTCACGCGGGCCGGATTGCTGGTCAGTTCACCCTGCGGGCCGGTGACCCTCACCACGTAGCTGCCGGCCGACGCGGCGGTGGCGGCGGCAACGGCGAGGGTGGCCTGGGTCGCGCCCGGCAGCGCGCGTCCGTCCTGAAACCATTGGTAGCCGAAAGGCCCGGAGCCGGAAACCGTCACGCTCAGGGAAAAGGGCAGCGTGAGGACGGCCCGCTGGTCCGCGGGGGCGGCGAGGAGGCCGAACGGCTCGACCTCCGCGCGGCCGGTGCGGCGCGCGTTGTGGCGGAACTGCGGCCAGGGGCCGGCCGTCCCGACGCCGAGGTCGAAGGCGTACACGCGGCGGTCGTTGCTCCCGATGACGAGGGTCGTGCCGGCGATCGCGGGCGAGGAGCGCACGATGCCGCCCGTGGCCCAGGTCCGCCGCAGGGTGCCATCGGGGTTCACCGCGTAGATCAGGCCGTCGTAGCAGCCGATGTAGACCACGCCGTTCGCGTCGACCGCGGGCGAGGAGGCGCGGACCTCCTGGCCCAGCGGGAAGGTCCAGCGGGCCGCGCCCGTGGCGGTGTCGACCGCGTGCAGCTTGGCGTCGTAGCCCGCGAAGTAGGCCGTGCGGCCGTCCGGGCTGAGCGCGGGGGACGAGGAGGTGCCGATGTTCGCGCCCGCATAGGTCCAGCGCAGCGTCCCCGCGGGGGTCACGGAGTAGAGGCGGCCGGAGGTCAGCGTGCCGTAATAGACGTTGCCGGCCCCGTCGATCGCCGCGGCGGTGTACACGGCCTGATCGTTGCGGAGGGTCCACTTGACCGCGCCGGTCGCGGGGTCGAACGCGAAGAGCCGGTGGCCGTTCGCGGCATCATCGGACCCGAGGTAGACCGTGCCGTCGGGGGCGATGCTGACCGAGGCGTAGGAGTCGCCGGGCACGGACGCGGACCAGCGCAGGACCGCGCGGTCGCCCGCATCCCGGTAGGCGTAGAGGCGGGCGGCGGCGGGGTTCTGCGCCTGGCTGCGCACGTAGACGGTGCCGTCGGCCCCGAGGGCCACCGCGTTGTTGGCGTTGTAACCGGGACCAACCACGATCTCCCAGCGTCGCGCCCCGGTGGCGGCGTCAATCGCGTGCAGCCTGGCGTCGTTGAGCAGCGCGGAGACGGGGCCCACGCCGACGTAGAGAATGCCGTCGGGTGAGAGCGCGGCCGCGGAGGTGTCGAGCATCCCCTCCAGGCGCAGGGCCGGCCAGCGGCGGGAGCCGTCGGCGTTGAACGCGTGCAGGGTTCCGTCGGTGCTGCCGACGTAGACCGCGCCGTCGGCTCCGACTGCCGGGGCGTTGGTGACGCTGCCGCCGGTGAGGCCCTGCCAGAGCGAGTCGTTGAGGGTGAGCGTGAAGGGCGCGTTGGCCGGGGGCGTGTTGCCCGTCGCCTTGCCGTCGACCTGGAAGTGGTAAGTCGCGCCGGCCACGGCCTCGAACGTGACCAGCGCGCTGGTCGCGGCCTCGGTGCCGCCGGTCTGCGTGTCGTGGTTGTCGTTCGCGGCGATCAGGCGCAGGTCGGCGAGGGTCGTGCCGGTGTGGACGGCGAGGATCGGGTCGAAGCCCTCGCTGGCGAGGCCTACCTGGAAACGGCCCGCGGTGGGTGCGGTCCAGCGGTACCAGAGGGACTTGCCGCCGGTGAGGCCGAGGATGCGCGGTTCGCCCGGCTCGAGCGTCGCGGAGGCATTGGCGGCGTCGATCCGCGCGGAGCGGCCCGCGATCACCTGCGCGCCCGCGAAGGCGTCGTTCGACGGGATGGCGCCGAGGTCGAGCAGGGTGAGCCCCGCGGTTGCGGCGGCGCCCGCCTTGCCCGCGACCACGATCTGGTAGGGAACGCCGGCCTCGGCCTGGAACTCGAGCCGCGACGTCACGCGGCCGGGTTCGTCGTCGTTGGCGGCCACGGGGACGAGAGAAAGGAGATCGGTCCCGGTGAACACGCCGAGGAGGGTGTCGTAACCGCTGCCCGTGGTGGAGAGGCGCACGCGGCCCGAGGCCGAGGGGATCCACTCCCACCAGAGGGACGCCACGGGGGTCTGGCCGGCGATGCCCGGCTCGTTCTCGAGGGTCGCGCCGAGGTTGACGTTGCGCACCGCCGCGTTGCCGCCGGCGAGGCGCGAGCGGGCGGCGAAGTCGTCGTTGAAGGGCCGGTTGTCCGTGGAGCGCAACGCCCGGTCGAGGTTCAGGCGCCCCCCGGTCTGCACCCGGCCGCGGAAGGCGGGCACCGGGTCGACGTGCCGGAGCACCCGGTTGACCAGCTCGCGGTAGGTGTCCGCGGGGAATTGCGCCCGCAGGAGGGCGAGGGCGCCGGCGACGTGCGGGGCCGCCATCGACGTGCCGGAGCGCGAGGCGTAGGGCGGCGAGCCCGTCGGCCACGTCGACCAGATCTCGGATCCGGGGGCGAACAACTCGACCGATCCCGCGCCGAAGTTGGTGCTCAGGGCGGCGTCGTCCCGGCTGGTCGAGTTGGCGACGGCGATGACGTTCTCGAGGCGGTAGCTCGCCGGATAGTGCGCGAGCAGTTCCATATTGGCGCCGTCGTTGCCGGCGGCCGCCACGAAGAGGATGCCCGCGGCGCGCGCCCGCAGCAGGGCCTCGCGCTCGGCCGGGTCGAACTGCGTCACCGGCCCGGCAGCCGCGCCGTAGCTCCCATTGATGATCCGCGCCCCGTGGCGGATCGCGTAGTCGATGCACTCGATGCCGTCGGAGGTGGAGCCGCGCCCCGCGCTGGTCCCGGTGCCCCCGCGCAGGAACTTCAGGCCCATCAGCTTCACCCGCCAGGCGACGCCCGTGATCCCCACGCCGTTGTTGCCCACCGCCCCGATGATGCCCGCGACGTGCGTGCCGTGGCCGAGGTCGTCGGCCGGGTTGCCGGAGCCGGTGATCGCGTTGATGCCGTGGACGTCGTCGATGTAGCCGTTGCCGTCGTCGTCCCGCCCGTTGCCGGGGATCTCCCCGGGGTTGACCCAGAGGTTGGCCGCGAGGTCGGGGTGGTCCGTGCGGATGCCCGAGTCGATCACCGCGACGATCACCTCGGCGGCGTCGGTGCGCAGGTCCCAGGCGCGGGTCGAGCCGAGGTCGGCCCCGGCGATGCCGTTGTTGGCGCCGGTGTTCCGGTGCGGCCACTGGCGGGAAGCGAAGTCGGGATCGTCGGGAGTAACGGTGGCCTGGCGCAGGTGGTCGCGCTGGACGTACTCGTAGCGGCCGGAGGCGGCGAGGCGGGCGACCGCGGCGGGGACCGTCTCGCCGGCGGGGAGCTCCAGCAGCCGCAGGCCGTCGAAGCGGTCCCAGCGGCGGCGCAGGCGGACGCCCTCACGCCGCTCGGCCGCGTCGGCCTCGGCGTGCCGGCCCGCGCGCGGCTTGGCGAGGACGACGCCCTCCCGGTAACCCTGGGCCAGTTCGCGCGCGGTGAAC
>VHCY01000239.1 GCA_016871595.1 Verrucomicrobiota bacterium | reverse complement strand
GCAGGCTAAGGCCCGGTCGCCGACCGACGCCGTTCGCGAAGGAGCCGCTTCATTCTTCTCCCATGCTCCCAATCCTCAAACCGCCTTGAAGAAGACTTGACCAACGTTTCCCCATAGCAGGGGTCAGCCTGTTACATGTTAGAATCCCTCCGGTTGCCGCGCCGGCTGCGTTTTTGTAGCTGGTCCGAGACGTTCAGGATGCAGTGTACAACCCGGCCGGAGTCGGGTCGGGTTTATTCCTTGTGAAGCCTACTAAGATCTATCTGTCCTCGCCGCACCTGGGAGCCGAGGAGTTGAAGTTCGTCCACGACGCTTTCGCGACCAATTGGATCGCGCCGCTGGGGCCGCACGTGGATGCGTTCGAAAGAGAGTTCTGCTGGATTTTACAGGAGGTAACTGAGGCAACGGAGAAAAGCACGGCCTCCGTGTCCTCTGTGCCCTCCTGTTCAACCCCTGCCTTGCATGCCGCCGCGTTGGCGTCGGGCACTGCCGCTTTGCACTTGGCCCTGAAATTGGTGGGCGTGAAGCAGGACGACGAGGTATTCTGCTCAACGCTGACGTTCTCCGCCAGTGCCAACCCGATTGTCTACGAAGGCGGTCGGTCAGTGTTCCTGGATAGCGAACGCACGAGTTGGAACATGGATCCCGCTTTGCTTGCGGAAGCTTTGGCGGATCGGGCCAGGCGCGGAAAACTCCCGCGGGCGGTGATTGTCGTGCACCTTTACGGGCAATGCGCCGACCTCGCCCCTATCGCGGCCTTGTGCGATCAGTACGGCGTGGCGCTGATCGAGGACGCGGCCGAGGCGCTCGGTGCGGTGTATTTCCCGACCAAACCTGATCAACAGGAGTTAACGGAGAAAACGGAGAAGGCTGCAGACCCAACCCGTTCCTCAGTTACCTCTGTTACCTCCTGTTCCAAGCTTGGGATTGCTCCGGGGACCGTCGGGCGGCTAGGGATTTTTTCGTTCAATGGGAACAAGATCATCACGACGTCGGGCGGTGGGATGCTGGTGTCGCGGGAGGAGGCGCTGATCTCCAAGGCGCGGTTCTGGGCCACGCAGGCGCGGGATCCGGCGCCGCATTACCAGCATTCGGAGATCGGCTATAATTACCGGTTGAGCAACGTGCTCGCTGGCATCGGCCGCGGGCAGCTGCGGGTGTTGGCCGATCGCGTGAACGCCCGCCGGGCCAACTGTGCGTTTTACCAGCAAGCCTTCGCCGACCTGCCGGGGATTTCCTTCATGCCCGAGGCCCCGTGGAACCGGTCGAACCGCTGGCTGACCTGCATTCAAGTGGACCCGCAGGCCTTTGGCGCCGACCGGGAAGCCATCCGGCTGGCGCTTGAGCGCGAGAACATCGAGGCCCGGCCGGTCTGGAAGCCCATGCACCTGCAGCCGGTCTTTGCCCACTGCGACTGCTTTGGTGGTGCCGTGGCGGAGGAGTTGTTTGATCGCGGGCTGTGTCTGCCGTCAGGGTCGAATTTGACGGAGGGGGATCTGGAGCGGGTGGTGCGGGTGGTGAGGGGACTGAAGGCTTAACAGGAGGACGCGGAGGGACGCGGAGGGATTTGGCCCGGAAAGTGGGGCCTTGGGGGTGTTGGGGTAGGGGCTGAGAGGGGCAGTGATGGCGGGGATGCATTCGTTGTTTCCGCGCGCGAGCCAGCTGACCGAGCAAATCATCAATGCCGCCATCGAGGTTCATCGGCACGTCGGGCCGGGATTGCTCGAGTCGATCTACGAGTGGTGTTTGGTCAGGGAGCTTCAACTCCGGGGGCTGGAGGTTGCGCACCAGCGAAAGGTGACGCTCACCTACAAGGGTAGCGTCCGTGAGGATGTCCTCCGCTGTGACCTTTTGGTCGAGTCCGCAGTCCTCATCGAATTGAAGGCCGTCGAAGACGTGCTTCCCGTGCACAAGGCCCAGCTCTTGAGCTATATGCAGCTGTTGGATGTGCCGCTTGGTTTGTTGATCAATTTTAACCGGGTTCGCCTGGTCGAAGGAGTGTCGCGCCTGATCCTCCGAGGTGCCGACCATTCTGCTTAACCTGATTGCCGTCTCCGCGTAGCCTCCGCGCCCTCCTGTTACCCGCATCAAAAATGCCGAAACGCATCTTCGATCTTCTCCTCCTCCTGCTCGCTGCGCCCGTCTGGGTGCCGGTGCTGCTAGGGGTGGCGGTGTTGGTGCGGCTCAAGCTCGGCAGCCCCATCTTCTTCCGGCAGCGGCGGCCGGGGCGGCACGGGGTGATCTTCGAGATGGTCAAGTTCCGCACGATGACCGACGCCCGGGACGCGGACGGTCAATTGCTGCCCGATGCCGTGCGCCTGACTCCCTTCGGCCGCTTCCTGCGTTCCTCCTCATTGGACGAATTACCTGAGCTCTGGAACGTCCTGAAGGGCGAGATGAGCCTAGTCGGCCCGCGGCCGCTGCTGGTGCAGTACCTGGAGCGGTACAGTCCGCGGCAGGCGCGGCGCCACGAGGTGGCCCCGGGCATCACGGGGCTGGCGCAGGTGAACGGGCGCAATGCGCTCTCGTGGGAAGAGAAGTTCGAATGGGATGTGCGGTACGTGGAGACGTGCAGCTTGGCGCTCGATGTGAAGATCCTGTTCCTGACCGTGAAGGCGGTGCTCTGGCGGACGGGCATCAGTGCCGCCGGGGAGGCCACGATGCCGGAATTCAAAGGGAGCAGCCCGCCCCGCGCGGAGCTGGCGCCGCAGCGCGGTGGGTAGCAGGGAATGAGGCGAAGGTACAAAGCCCGGCTGGATTTTATCCCGCCGGGCTTCGTTGCGTCTTGGGGCTGATCCGAGGGATTCAGGACGCAACGTGCAACGCGGTGGGCCGTCCTAAAGGGGGCGGAATATAGCTGGCAAAGCCGCGGACGAGGGTAGTTCCCGGATTTAGATCCGCTGGGTCTGGTCGACGGGTGTTCTGCGCGGTTCTCCGCGAACTCCTTTTCGCTGAATCAGGCGTGCGGATGCGCTGGCGGGGGTGTCGCGGGGGGTGAAACAGGAGGCCGCGGAGGGACGCGGAGCGAGCCGGGCGAAAGCCGTCGGCCTTTTGTTCCTTCGTCCTAAGCAGCGCTACTCACTCCCCGCCAGTCGCTCCTTTGCGCTTCAACTGAACTTTCTCTTCCCACTGCAATAGATTAGCAGTAACCGTCGCGTATGCCTCGATCAGGTTCCCAGTCCCCAACCCCTCCCGACGGCGCGCAGCTGCGGCGGACGCTGGCTTTGGCGGGCGTTTACGCGGGCATCATCGGGGCGAGCTTTTACGCGGCCTACGAGGTGCGGTTCGAATTCCTCGTGCCCCCGGAGCAGCAGGTCGAGCGGGTGCGGCTGGTGCCGTGGGTGATCGCGCTGAAACTCGGGGCGTTGGTGCTGTTCCGCCAGTTCGGCACGCTAATGACCTACTTTAGCCTGCCGGATCTGAACCGGTTGGTCGGGGCGATGGCGGTGGCGAGCGGGGCGCTGCTGCTGCCGCGGTCGCTGGGTTGGAATGAATTCGGGGCGCCGCGCGGGGTGCTGCTGGTGGATTTCATGCTGGCGTTTGGCGTCCTCTGCGGCGGTCGCCTGGCGGCGCGGTTGTACCGGGAGCGTCTGAGTGGCGCGGGGCGGACGCCGGGACGGGCGTTGCAGCGCATCGCGATCATCGGGGCGGGAGATGTCGGCGCGCGGCTCGCGAATGAATTCCTGAGCCACCCGGCGCTGGGGTTCCGGCCGGTGATGTTTCTCGATGACGACCAGACCAAGCACGGCAAGCACGTGCACGGCGTGGCGGTGGCGGGCCGGCCAGAGCTGCTGGCGGAGCAGCGCGTGGCGGAGGGATTGGACAAGGTGGTGATCGCGATGCCCTCGGCTCCCGCGCGGCGCATTCGCGAAGTGTTGGCGGCAGCGGCGACCCATGGCCTAAAAGTGGAGATCGTGCCCTCGTTGGAGGAGTTGGCGGCGGGGCGGGTGAAGACCAGTCGGGTGCGGCCGGTCGAGGTGCAGGATCTCCTGGGCCGATCGGCGGTGGAGATCGATTCCGC
>VHCY01000238.1 GCA_016871595.1 Verrucomicrobiota bacterium | reverse complement strand
TTGAACGAGACGTCATACTGCCGGGGCGCTGCCCCGGCTTCCTTCTTCTTGGTCATGGTTGAGTCCTTTCTTCGGGCTCAACCCGTGTCCGTCAAACTGGGGCAACCTCAGACCAACGAGACGGCGGGTTACCACGAAAGGCACTAAATGCACGAAACGAGGCCGGGGTGAGGTTGCCTCAACTTAAACTTCCGACCTCAACCGCGGCGCGGGACGCGCCGCCTGGATGCCTGGATTTGGGTAGATGCGAAAGCTGCGGGTCACGATGCACGGCGTCTCTTTGCGCGGTGCATGCCGGAAGTCCTGCGGATCCGAGGGTACCGATTGTTCTTTTTCAGCCGGGAAGGGACGGAGCCGCATCACATCCACGTCGAGCAGGCGGAGCGCTACGCCAAGTTTTGGCTGACGCCAGTCGCCTTGGCGGATTCGCGCGGGTTCCGCGGTCCCGAGCTGCGTGAGTTACACAATTTCGTTGAGGCACATTGGATGACATCTATCGTATCTTGGGATGAGCACTTTGGCCAGTAAGCCGGCGTCGAGCATCGTGGGTGTCGCGTTCGAGGGTGACCAGCTGGTCGTCATGCTTGATGACGCGCGGCGGGTGTCGGCTCCGCTGGAGTGGTTTCCGCGGCTGCTTCGGGCGACGACGGCCCTGCGGGCGAATTGGCGCCTGGTCGGTTCCGGCGTCGGAATCCACTGGGAGGACGTGGACGAGGATATTTCGCTAAGCAGTTTAGGCCGCGCTGACGCGCGCCTGCGGCGCGCGGGTTGAGGTTTTAGGTTGAAGATCGGAGCGGGCGTTTCGGTGCCCGTTGCTTCAACTTAAACTTCCGACCTCAACCGCGGCGCGGGACGCGCCGCCTCACACCAACATCCCGGCGGCGAGGGTGGCGCCGGTGAAGGGTTCGATGAGGAGGAAACTGCCGGTGGCGCGATTGCGGTGGTAGGGGTCGGCGAGGAGGGGCTGGGCGACACGGAGCTGGAGGCGGGCGATGTCGTTGCAGCGGATCGTAGGCGCGCCGGGGTCGCGGTGCAGGGTGTTGATGTCGAACCGGTATCGCACCGCCTTCACGACGGCTTTCGTCTCGCGCGTGGTGTGGCGTACAAGCAGCGGCCGGGAGGGGTCCAGCGGTTCGTCGGCGAACCAGCACACCATCGCCTCGAGGTCCTGGGTGACGAGCGGGCGGTTGCCGGGTTTGGCGAGGAGGTCGCCGCGGGAGACATCGAGGTCGTCGGCGAGAGTGACGACGACCGACATCGTGGAGAACGCCTCCGTGAGCTCGCCCTCGGGGCCGAGGATACGGGTGATGCGGGAAGTGAGGCCGGAGGGGAGCGCGACGACCTCGTCGCCGATCCGGAAGACGCCGCCGGCGATCCGGCCGGAAAGCCCGCGGAAATCGTGGTGGGCGTCGCCGTTGGGGCGGATCACGCCCTGGATGGGGAGACGCGGATCGACGTGGTTGGTGTCGCTGGCGATGTAGAGCGTCTCGAGGTTGTACAGCAGCGGTCCGCCGCCGTACCACGGCAGGTGAGCGGAGGCGGTGGCGACGTTGTCGCCGTGCAGGGCGGAAATGGGGATGAACTTGACGTCGGGCAGCTCGAGGCGGGTGGTGAAGGCCGTGAAGTCGCCGACGATCTCGGTGAAGCGGGCTTCGGACCAGCCGACGAGGTCCATCTTGTTCACGCAGAGGAACAGATGGGGAATGCGGAGCAGGGAGGCGATGAACGCGTGGCGGCGGGTCTGTTCGACGACGCCCTGGCGGGCGTCGACCAGAATGAGGGCGACGTTGGCGGTGGAGGCGCCGGTCACCATGTTGCGCGTGTACTGGGCGTGGCCGGGGGTGTCGGCGATGATGAAGCGGCGGCGCGGCGTGGCGAAGTAGCGGTGGGCGACGTCGATGGTGATGCCCTGTTCGCGCTCGGCGCGCAGACCGTCGGTGAGCAAGGCGAGGTTCAGGCCCTCCTCACCGCGCTGGCGGGTGACGCGCTCGAGAGTGGCGAGCTGGTCGTCGAGGATGGCCCGCGAGTCATGGAGAAGACGCCCGATAAGGGTCGATTTGCCGTCGTCGACGCTGCCGGCGGTGGCGAGGCGGAGAAGGTCGGGAGACTGCACGGTCGGGGGAGGGCCTAGAAGTAGCCGGCGGCCTTGCGATCCTCCATCGCGGTGTCGGAGCGCTGGTCGTCGGCGCGCCCTCCGCGCTCGCTGGTGCGGGCGGCGGTGATCTCGCGGACGATATCGTCGATCGAGGCGGCGTGGCTCTCGACGCACCCGGTGCACGTCATGTCGCCGATGGTGCGGCAACGTACGGTGCGGGTGGATACGGTTTCACCATCGAGCGGCGTGACGTGAGGCGAGCAGGCGAGGAGCATGCCGCGGCGGGCGATCACCTCGCGGGAATGGGCGAAGTAGATCGCCGGCACCTCGAGGCGCTCGCGTGCGATGTAGTGCCAGACGTCGAGCTCGGTCCAGTTGGAGAGGGGAAAGACGCGGAAGTGTTCCCCCGGGGCCTTGCGGCCGTTGAGGAGTTGCCACGGCTCGGGACGCTGACGGCGCGGGTCCCAGTGCCCGAACTCGTCGCGGTGGGAAAAGATGCGTTCCTTGGCGCGGGCCTTTTCCTCGTCGCGGCGCGCGCCGCCCAGGCAGGCGTCGAGCCGCAGCTCGTTGATGGCGTCGAGCAGGGTGACGGTTTGCAGGGCGTTGCGGGAAGGGTTGGGGCCCTTCTCCTCGTGGGCGCGACCGGCGGCGATGGTTTCTGCGACCTGGCGCACGATGAGGCGGAGACCGGTGGTGGCGGCGAGGCGGTCGCGGAATGCGAGGGTCTCCGGAAAGTTATGTCCCGTGTCGACGTGGAGGAGCGGGAACGGCGGCCGGGCGGGGTGGAAGGCCTTTTGCGCGAGGCGAACGAGGACGATGGAGTCCTTGCCGCCGGAGAACAGGAGGGCGACGCGCTCGCATTGGGCGGCGGCCTCGCGAAGAATGTGGATCGCCTCGTGCTCGAGGAGGGAAAGGTGGGGCAGTTGGAAGCGGCTCATGCCGCGGGCCGGATCACGGGCAGCAGGGCGCGCAGCAGCTCCCCCGTGCAATCCTCGGTGGTGCGGTCGACGGTGTTCACGCTTAGGGGAGTCTCACTCTTGGCTGGTTCCTCGAAACGCGCCTCGTAGCCGGTGAGGCCCGGGAGACGGCCCGCCTTGGCTTGGGAGTAGAGTCCCTTCGGGTCGCGTTGCATGCAGATATCGAGGGTGGCCGCGACGTGGACGACGGAAAGATCGGAGTCGCCGATGATGCGACGAACCAGGTCGCGTTGGGTGCGAAAAGGGGTGATAAACGAGCAGAGGACGACGTTGCCCGAGTTAGCCATGAGGCGGGCCACCTCGGCGGCGCGGCGGAGGTTTTCGGTGCGATCGGCGTCGGAAAAGCCCAGGCCCTGGGAAAGACCGGCGCGAATATCGTCACCATCAAGTTGGGCGGACAGGATACCGCGCGCGTGGAGGCCGGCAGCCAAGTGATTGGCGAGGGTGGTCTTGCCCGCGCCGGAGAGACCGAAAAGCCAGACGACGTGGGCCTTTTGGCGGAGAAGGGCTTCTTTTTGGAGGCGGGTCGGACTCACAAAATAGGTTTCGGGGAGATGGCGGTGCTCGCGGCAAATTTCAACAAATCTCTCTAAGGCTGGCTCCGCTCAATGGATTACGAATGACAAAAGGTTCACGAAAACGTCGTGCTTCGCGCCTCCAATTGTTTCGAGCTGACAAAGAAGTCAGATCGGAGGCGATGGGCACGATCGCCGGCGGCTACCGAGTTTAAGTTGAGGGTTGAAGAGGAAGACCTGGGAGACGTGGAAGAGTGGGAGACCAACGAGACGGCGGTCGCGGGTGGCAACCGGGTTGAGGTTGAGGGTTGAAGTTGAAGACGGGCGGAGCCGGTGGCTGTCACCTCAACTTCAACTTTGAACCTAAACCGGAGCGCGCGACGCGTGCTCCTTCGATCCTGAGAGGGACGCCGGGACTGCTCCACCTTTGATGTCAGTCTGAGGCGTTGGT
>VHCY01000237.1 GCA_016871595.1 Verrucomicrobiota bacterium | reverse complement strand
GCCAGCCGCGTCACCGGGGTGATCTGCCAGGCCACCACCGCGGAGAACGCCTTCTCCCCGTGCGTGATGCGCCGGTAATAGTAGCCATCGTCGTAGACGCCCGTGACGCGGAAGGAGACCGGCGAACGGGCGCCGCCCAGGCGCGCGGAGTGGTCCACCTCGGCCCGCCAGCTCTCGACCGGGCCCGCGCTGAGCCGCACGGTGGTCTGCGGGCGGTCCAGGGGCCGCTTGGTGACGCGGTTGACGGTCGCGGCATAGCCGCCCTGGCCGAAGAGGACGGCCGCGGGGCCCTTGAGCACCTCCACGCGTTCGACGTTGGCCAGCGAGACCTTGCCGATGCTCTCCTGCTGGAGGAACCCGTTCATAAACTTCGTGTTCGCGTTGGCGAAGCCGCGGACCGTCCACGAGTCGTTGTTGGAGGTCGCGACGAAGCCGGGGACGTACTCGAGGACATCCTCCGTGCTGCGGGCGAGCGTGTCCTCGAGGAACGCCTGATTAAGGACGGTCACGTTCATCGGGATGTCCCCGATGGCGGTGTTCATCCGCGTGACCTCGGCCGCGTGGGTCGACTGGTAGCCGATGTCGCGGGTGCTGGTGACCTCGAAGGTCGAGAGCGCCACGGGATCCTGGCCCCCGGCCGGCCGGGGGGCGGGAACGCCCTGGGCAGGGAGGAGCGGGGCCAGGGCAAGGGAAAGGAGCAGGGCGCAGGACGGGTGGCAGGGGGTACGCATCGGCGGCAGGGTTGGCCGGGAGGAAAGCGCGGCCGCGGGCGGTCTCAAACGAACCCGGACGGTCCCCTTTTGGAACCGGAACCGGGGCTCCCCCGAAAAAAACCGCCGCCGGCGGCCCGCGGGGGCCAGCCGGCGGCGGGAAACGAACCGGACGGGTAGTTTAGTTCCGCAGGTCAGCGAGGAGCTTCTGTGCCTCGGCGCGGCCGGGGAATTCACCCTTGAACTTCAGCGCCTCCTCCAGAGACCCGACCGCATCCTGCTTGCGGCCCAGCTTGGCTTGGATCGCGGAGAGATGATAGCGCAGCTCGGGGTTGCCGGGCAGACCCTTGACGGCCTGCTCGGCCAGCGGCAGCGCGGCGGTGGCGTCCCCGTTCAGGAAAAGCACCCAGGCAAGGGTGTCCTGGATCATCGGGGCGTCAGGCGCGAGCTCGTGGGCGCGGCGGGCGACGGTCAGGGCCTCCTGCGGCTGCCGCAGCTGGTCGACATACAGGTTCGCGAGGTTGTTCAGGACCGCCGCGGAGCGCGGGTTCGCGACGAGGACCTTCTCGTAGTGAACTTTGAGGCGGTTCGCTTCGCCGCCGCGAAGCACGCTCGGGGCCACGGCGATGGCCACCCGCTCGTCGGCGGGGAAGCGGCTGAGGACCTCCTCGGCGAGCGCGAGCGCCTGCCGGGGCTCGGTCACGGCGTTGAGGAGCTGGGACATCAGGCCGGTCGTGCCGCCTTGGCGCGGATCGAGCGTGAGGGCATCGCCGGCGGACTGGAGGGCATCCTGCCAGCGCTGCTGGGCGGCCCGGGCGCGGCTGAGGGCGAGGTGCACGGCGGGAATCTTGGGGGACTTCTCGACCAGCTGCTGGGCGCGGCGGGCGGCCTCGTCGGCCTTGTTGTCCCGGAGGTCGAGCTCGACCAGCGCGAGGGCGGGGAGCAGGAACTCGTGCTGGAAGCCGTGGGCGCGCTCGAAGGCGACGCGGGCCTCGGGCATCTGTTCCAGCGTGGAGCGGGCCATCCCGAGGAAGTACCACATCAGGGGGCTCTCGGGCGCCTTGTTGAGGTTCTCGGACACGACCTTGACGAGGTCAGCCAGCTTGCCCGAGGCCTTGGCAGCCTCGATGAGCAGCGCGTGGGCCTGGAGGATGTCCGGGCGGCGGCTGACGAGCAGCTGCAGCGTGTCGGTGGCGGCGGCGGCGGCCCCGGTGCGGAGCTGCAGCTGGCCGAGGAGCATCAGGGCCTCGAAGTTGTCCGGGAAGCCGATGACGTATTCCCGCAGGGCGGTGACGGCGCTGGCGGGGTCGTTCTCGCGGAGGTGGGCGAGGGCGAGCTGGTACTTCTCCAGGTTGAATCCAGGGAAGTCCTGGCCGAACTTCTTCAGGTCCTCAATGGCTCGCTTGGCGTCACCCTTCACGAGCGCGAGGGAGGTCTGCTGCAGGCGGGCCTCGCCGTCGGCGGGGTCCTTGGCGAGGAGATCGGCGAGGATCTTGGCGGCGTCATCGGGGCGATTCTGGAGGACCGCAAGCTCGGCCAGACTGCGCCAGGCGGGGAGATAGTCGGGAACCTGGCGGTTGAGGTCCGTGATCAAGGTGAGGGCCTCGGCGACGCGCTCGGTCCGGACGAGGTGCGCGGCGTGGCGAATCCGGATCTGGGAGCGGAGGGGGGCAGCCTCAGCGGCCTCCTTGAACTCCTTGTCGGCCTCCGCGCGGCGGCCGAGTTCGGCGTACAGCGAGGCCAGTTGAGCACGGGCCTCGACCGCCTTCGGGTCGATGAGGACGGCGCGACGAAGGGACGTGACGGCCTTCTGGCGTTCACCGACGAAGCGCTGCTGATTAGCAGTCGCCAGATGGAAGTGGACGGAGCTACGATCTTGGAAGCGCTTGAGGGCCTCTTCGGCGGCGCGCCAGTCGGCGGGGTCGCGGACGGCCTCGGTCAGGACGGCGAGGGCCGCCCCGAATTCAGGATGGCGACCGAGCAGGGCGCGGAGCTCCTGGCGGGCCTCGCGGACGCCGCCGAGCTGGAGGATCAGGCGAATCTGGGCGAGCTGGGCGTCGCGGTTGTTGGGGGCGAGCTTGCGCACGCGGCCGTAGAGGCTGAGGGCCCGGAACGTGGCGCCGCGATCGGTCCAGATCTGGGCGAGCCGCTCGGTGGCGACGACATCGTCGGGTGCCAGCTGGAGCACGTTCTGGTACTCTAGGCGGGCTTGCTCGAGGTCGCCCTTGCGAAAGTGCTCGGCGGCGCGGTCGAGGGTTTTCTGCCGCTTGTCTTCGGCGGAGCAACCGGCACTCTAGGCAAGGAGAACTAGGAGGAGGCAGGAGAGGACGAGGCGGGCCATAGAGCGGAGCTTGGCGGGAGGTGCGCCGGAGCCAATGGCAAATGAGTCCGTCACTGATACCCGGCGGGCCGGCGTGATTCCACGGTCGCCGCTCCGCGGCGCGCATTCCGCCCCCGGAGGCGTCGGGTGCACGGGGGGCGCGGCCGCCGCGGCGGAAAGGCGGGGTTGACCGACCGCGGGCCGGCGCCAAACCTCCGCGGCTTGTCCGAGTTTCTCCAGCAATTGCTGAACGGCATCTCCCTGGGCGCGATCTACGCCCTCATCGCGCTTGGCTACACGATGGTCTACGGGGTGTTGCGCTTCATCAACTTTGCCCACGCCGACCTCTTCATGGTGGGGGCCTTTCTAGGCTACTTTGGTGGCCGCATCGTCCCGGCGGGCACCCTTTTCGGCGGCCTGGGCGTCCTAGCCCTCGCGATGGCGGGCTGCGCGGTGCTGGGCATCCTGATTGAACGTCTAGCATACCGGCCGCTGCGGGGCGCCCCCACCCTCAACGTGCTGATCACGGCGATCGGCGTGTCTCTGCTGATTGAATACAGTGGCCAGTTAGTGCTGGGCGCCGCGCCACGGACGTTTCCAGACCTTTTCCCCACCGGGCGCTTCAACCTGGGCCCCGTCGTCGTGACGACCAACCAGTTGGTCGTCATCGGCGTTGCCGTGCTGCTGATGATCGGGCTGGAGCTGATCGTCCATCGGACGCGGATCGGCACGGCGATGCGGGCGGTGGCCCTGAACCCGCGGGCGGCGCAGTTGGTCGGGATCAACAACGACTTGGTGATCTCCTTCACCTTCGGTCTCGGTTCCGCCCTGGCCGGGGCGGGCGGCATTTTGTATGCGCTGAACTATCCTTCGATTGACCCGCTGATGGGCGTGATGCCCGGCTTGAAGGCGTTCGTGGCGGCAGTGCTCGGCGGGATCGGCAACATCCCCGGCGCGGCCTTGGGGGGCCTCCTGATCGGCGTCGTAGAAACCTACGTTGGCGGAAGCGCTTGGTCGACCTACAAGGACGCGATCGCCTTCACGGTGCTG
>VHCY01000236.1 GCA_016871595.1 Verrucomicrobiota bacterium | reverse complement strand
CATGAAATCCGCCAGATGCTTTTTCGTCCTTGGAAATCAGGGGTTGGATGGCGCGTACTTTACACCATCGATGAGACCCGGAAACTCGTGACGATTCTTCAGATTCGTCACGAACGCCGGCGCTGGCTTTTTGAGGCAGCGGAAGAGGAAACCTGTCCAGCAGGGTAGAATAGAGGTCTTCGATTGCAGCGTCGGCCTCCCGCGGTCGAGGGGAGGCCGACCGAGCCCATTGGCAAGGGAATAGAGGGGAGAAGAACCTCCGCCGCCGGTTCAGATCAGCCGGGTCGTGCCGCCGGTCTTCAGCGCGAGATCCATCAACGGCCGGTTGGTCTGCCACGAACCGCCGGTGAAGTCCGGCACATCGACGGAGGCGGCGCGGTGGCGGGCGGACCAGCCGGTCAACTCCACCAGCGCGCTCCAGGCGGCGGCATCGTAGACGTTCTGCTCGACCGGCAGGCCGTTCCGCAGGCAGTCGATCATGCGCCAGTCCATGATCGTGTCCTGGCCGCCGTGATCGTAGCCCGTCGTCTCCCCGACCGTTTCCGCGCTCTGGCCGACGCGTCGCGACATTTCCGGGGTGTATTGCTTCACGACCGCGTTGAACTCGGCGTCCGTCAGCCACCGATTGCGCTCCGTGGTGAAAAGGCGGCTCGGTTTCGGATCCATCATGGCCATCGCCTTGGTGCCGACCACCACGTGCATCTTCGTGCCCGCCTGGGCCGAGAAGTGATCGTACTGGAACGTCATGGTGCGCCCGCGCCGGGTGCGGACGATGCAGGCCGTCATGTTGCCGTTGAATTTCCGCCCCACCCAGGGCTGCCAGAACGGATCCTTAGCCGCCATCTCCCGGACCTTCCGGTCCATCGTGAAGTCGTTGCTCGTGACGGCGGAGAGATACTCCATGCTGTCGCCGCAATTGATCTCCATCTTCTGGGCGATGGGACCGATGCCGTGAATGTTGTAGAGGGCGCCCAGCCGATCGATGTCGCGCTCCAGGAACCACGTCTTGTCCTTGCGGAATTTCAGCGGCGTCAGGTCGCGGTTGTAGGCGCCGTCGCCGTGCACCAGGTCGCCGAAGAAGCCCTGGCGGGCCATGTTCAGCGTCACCAGCTCGAAGGCGCCAAAGCACTGGTTGCCGAGAATGATGCAGTGCTTGCGGGTGCGCTCGGAGGTCTCCACCAACTGCCAGCATTGCGCGATGGTCAGCGCCACCGGCAGCTCTGACGCGGCGTGTTTGCCCTGCTCCATGGCATAGACCGCCTGCGGCGTGTGCAACGCCCAGGGCGTGCAGATGTAGACCAGGTCGACGTCGCTGCGCTCGCAGAGCTTCTTCCATTCGTGCTCGCCGCCGGCATAGGTAGCCGGATTGGGGTTGTGCGTCTTGATCGCCTTGAGCGCCTGGGTGATCGCCTCCGGCTTCAGGTCGGCGAGGGCGGTGATTTGGGCGCCCTCGATGCGGATCAGCCGGCGCAGCGCCCCGCTGCCCCGGCTGCCCAGCCCGATGACGCCGATGCGCACGGTGCCGAGCTTTGGCGTCGCATAGCCGTGCATGTTGAAACGCTGGGGCTGGGTTTGCTTGAAGGACGCCTCGCCGGCCCCGCCCGGCGCGGCACGGGTGGCGACGGGGGCGGCGGTGATGCCGAGGCCGGCAAGGCCGGTGGCTTTGAGGAACTGGCGGCGGTTGGTTTTCATGGAAGTGAGTAGAGGGAGGGAGGGAGGGATTTAGCGGGACTAAGCGATGAGGCGTTCGACGAACTCGCGCGCCTTGCGCGCCTCGGCGTTCACGGTGTCGAGTTCGCCGGGGATGAGGCATTCGACGGTCAGCGGGCCGCTCGTGAAGCCGCCCTGCCGGAGGCGGGCGAGCAGACGCGGAAAATCCACCAGGCCGGTGCCGGGCGTGATGCTGACGTCGCGCGGCAGGCGGAAATCCTTCACCGACATCCCGTACACGACGCCATCGACGGCCGCGGCGTCCGCCACGGGGTCGATCTTGCCGTGCGAGTAGAAGCCGATGTTGCCGGGATCGTACATGAGACGGAGATTCGGGTGGCCGGCTTTCCGGATCTGCTCGCGCAGGTGGGCTCCGGGCGAGCCGTGTGGGTGCACGGTCAGAACGACCCGCTTCGCGGCCGCGTAGTCGCAACCTTCGGCCATCACCTTGTAGAAGCCCGGCTCGAGGTCGGGCTTCGCCGGATCGTTCACCTGCACGCAGGGGGCACCGCAAATCACCGCAAGGTCCACGAGGCGCCGAAGCTGCCGAATGCCTTCGTCGATGGGTTTGGCTAGGTCGAAGCCGCCCGGTGAAAGCGTGACGAGCCGGAGTCCGCGCGACTTCACCTCCGCCCCCACGGCCGCTGCCTGTTCGTCGGTGCTGTCGCGGTCGAGCACGCGCCCCTTGTCGTGCACGCTCAGCCCGGCGAATTGGTAGCCGGTTGCCACCATGCCGTCCAGGGCCACCCGATAGTGACGGTTGCCCCAGGCCCGGGTGTAAGCGCCGATCTGGTAACCGGACCGCCTCGCCGCCGGCAGCGCGGCGGCGGCGGCAGTGGCGCTGGCGGCGGCCAGCAGGGCCTGACCGAGAAATTGGCGGCGGGAGATCGGATGATGAGGACGGGGGAGCAAGGCTGTCATGGCAGCGGGAAAGGGGGGCAGGGTTACAGGTAGTGCGCGGGGAACTTCCACGGGGCGCGGTATTCCGGCACCGCCAGCCGGGCGGCTTCGGGATCGCCGACGATCTGCTGGGTCGCGGGATCGAAGCGGAGCGAGCGGCCGAGTTTCAACGACAGGACGCCGAGCGCGAGGGGCACGTTGACGCGGGTGTGGTAGTCGGGCGTGCAACTCGGCAGCCGCCGCGTCTTGATGCACTCGATCCACTCGAACTCGTGGCCGGGCGAAGGCGGGAGCGATTCGCGCACGGGCTGCAGCTCCGCGGCGCTGTAGAGGGCGCGGTGCGGGTAGTCCTTGGCCTGCTTGACGGCGGCGACTTCGGGCTTGATGCAGTCGTTCATGGCGTCGCCTTCGGGCACGATGCGGTTGGCGTGGTAGTTGCACCACATCGTGCCCCGCGTGCCGTGAAAGTAGGTGCCCTGCCGGCGCTCCGGCACGGGCCGGCCGTGCAGGTCGAACCCATAGCTGTTGGTGAGCGACGACATCCACGCCATGGTCAGCCGTGGGTAGCGCCAGAGGACTTCGTGGTTGTCGTAGGCATCGCCGTCGTCGTCGACGATGAAGCGCCCGCCGCTGGCGCTGATCTCGGTGGGGTACGGCAGGTCGAGGGCCCACACCGGCAGATCGAGCACATGCGGGCCCATGCCCGCGGTCCAGCCGCCGCTATAGGCAATCCACGAGTTGCCGTTGCCGGAACCGTTGGATAGAATCCGGTTGAACGGGATCAGAGGTCCGGGGCCGCACCAGAGCTCCCAGTCGAGTCCCGGGGGCGGCTGGGTGGAGGGGTCCTGGCGCCCGACGCCCTTGCGGCCGCGGTTCAGGACATGGAATGAGCGGACGGTGCCGATGGGGCCGAGGTAGCCGGCGCGCACCGTTTCGACGGCGCGGCGGTAGTTCTCGGTGGCATGCATCTGGGTGCCGACCTGGCAGACCCGCCCGGTGCGCCGGACGGCGTTTCGCAGGGCGATGTCCTCGCCGAGGTGGAGCGTCATCGGCTTTTCCAGGTAAACATCCTTCCCGGCCTCCATCGCCAGGATGGCCATGAGCGTGTGCCAGTGCGGTGGGGAGGCGATGATGACGGCGTCGACCTCGGGGCGGGCGAGCAAGTCGCGAAAGTCCGCATAGGGCCGGCAGGTGTTCTTGTGCCGCTTGGCGACGGCCTCGCGCCGGCTCGGAAAGACATCGCACGCGGCGGTGACAACCACCTCGGGGTGCTTGGCCGCACGCCCGAGCACGAGCGCGCCTTGCTGCCCGCAGCCGATCAGGCCCAACTGGATCCGGCCGTTGGCGCCCGGGCGGCCCGCGGCGCCGAATGCACCCGCGGGGAGCAGATTCGGCCCGGCAACCCCCGCGGCGCCCAGGCGGGCGGTCTGGGCGAGGAAGCGGCGGCGACTGAGGGTGGCGGGCGGCGTCATGCAGTCTGGGGGGAGTGGCGGGAATTC
>VHCY01000235.1 GCA_016871595.1 Verrucomicrobiota bacterium | reverse complement strand
GGCCGATCCGGTTGGACTTGTCCTGTACACGCCCGGCCACGCGAAGCGCCCGCTCGACCTCGCCGCGATCGCGCGACTCCGGGCGGCGGTGCCTGGTTTGGTCGGGGTCAAGACTCCGGACGGCAACGCGTCGTGGTACGCCTCCATGCGGCGTTTGCTGCCGGGATTCTCCGTCTTTGTGCCCGGTCACCACCTCGCCACGGGACTGCGGTCAGGAGCGAGTGGCAGCTACTCCAACATCGCGTGCCTCAGCCCGCGGGGCGCGCAGCGTTGGTTTGAACGCTGTGTGAAGGATCCGGCGGCAGGACTCGCTTTCGAACAGCGTCTCCTCGCGTTCTTTCAGGAACAGGTCGCACCGCTCGCGGCCCACGGCCTCTGCTCCGCGGCGCTGGACAAGGCGCTCGCCGCGGCGGGTGGCTGGGCGCCGATCCCGCCCCGCCTGCGCTGGCCGTATCAGTCCGCCGATGCTGCTGCCGTTGCACGACTCGGTCGAGCCGCGCGCGCGGCGCTCCCGGAATTGTGGGAGTAGGTGGGCGGCCAAAGACCACTGCCCGACGTTCGCTCCCTCGTTTCGATCTGCTCCTCCCGACCCTCGGCGCAGCCTTCAACCGGTCCGCTGCGCACTTGGATTCCATGATCAAGCTCGCCGGCCTACCCCTTCTGTTCGCTGATGACAGCGGCATCGCCGCGCGCGAGGGCGTGGTGCGCACCCTGCATCCCGCCCGGACGCGGGCCGAGCCGGTCATCCAACCGGATCGGCCTTGGGAAGGTGACCGCGTCTACATCTACGGGAGCGTGTATTTCGACTCACGGCAGCGGCGCTACGTCATGTGGTACTTCACGCGCCCCGGTCTTGAACTCCTAGGCAGTTTATCCGGGCGCGGCAGCATCGCCGGGCTGCGTCACGACGGCTTCGATCTGACGTTGTACGCTACGTCCGCCGACGGCCTGAATTGGGAAAAGCCCGACCTCGGCCGCTACGACTATCGGGGATCGCGGAACAACAACATCATCTTCGACGTCACCAGCCCCAGCGTGCTGTGGGACCGCGACGCGACCGACCCCGCCTCGCGTTACAAGATGCTCGGCTCCCTCCCCGAGGGTTATCGTGCTGCCGTGTCGGCGGACGGGATTGTCTGGCGCGAGCCAGTGGATATGCCCGTGCTCGAGCACGTTGATACGATCACACTCGCGCGCGACCCCCGCACCGGCGACTACTTGGCGTACCACAAGCGGCCGGCCGAGGTGCGTGGATTCCAGCGTCGCGTCGTCTGGCTGTCGCGCAGCGCCGACTTTGCCACGTGGAGCGCGCCCGAGTTGGTCCTCGTGCCGGACGCCTTCGACGACCAGTGGGTGACGCAGGCTCAGGAACGGACGGAGATCTACAACCTGTCCGTCTACCCGCACGCCGCGGGGTTCATCGGGTTTCCGGCGATGTTCCGCGTGCAGGCCGAGCGTGCCCGCGAAACGCTTTCGCCCGGCCAAAGCCCCGTCGACGGACCGATCGATCTGCAACTCGCCACGAGTCCGGACGGCCGCACCTGGCACCGTTCGAATCCGCGCACGGCCATGGTGCCCCGCGGCGCGCCCGGCACCTTCGACGCCGGCGCCCTGCTGGGCTGCTCCAGCACGCTGGTTCACACGGACAAGGAAACCTGGCTCTATTACACGGCGATTTCCACCGGCCACGGCGGTCCGCTGCCGGCCAAGCGCATCATGCTACGGCAAAGCGCGCGAGGCAGGCACGCGCCGGCGCGGCACACGTTCGGGGGATCCGACGGGGTCACGTCGCGACGCACGACAATGCCTGGTCAAAGTTGCGCTGCCCCATGATTCTTGGGGGACGGCTCTGCCGGGAGGGGCGCATGAATTCGTGGTCAGCCCGGGGGCCGCACCGGCAGCCGTTCCCCCGGTAACAGCGGCTACAGCAGCTGGACGGAGAGGCCGGACGGAACCGTCGTCATCGTCGATTACACGACCGGTAATCCCGCGGCTCCGGTGCCGTTCGCGCGGGCGTATCTTACGACTGAGGACTTTCTGACGGGTCAGGCTTTGACCGGCGGGCGCTGACGAATCGGCTCCATTTTGAAGCCAGCGGCGGGGCGTTGCGGGGGATCCACCCAGCGAGTTGCCTGGTTGCGCGATGGGGATCGCATCGGATCTTCAGCCTCAGTTAACCCCTTGGATCTGCCCCCGGCCCCCCCTGCCATGAAATACCTCCCCCTTGCCGTCGCCGCCGTCGCCATTTACGCGTCTGCTTCCGCTGCCCAAACGGGCCGCACGTCGGAGCCCGGTCGGCGCTCGGCCATGCGTGAGATTCCCGACGCCAGCAAGTTCACCATCTCCAACGCGACCACGGGCGCTCCCAATAAGAAGGGCTGGTACCATCACGTCGTCAACGTGGTCGATACGCCCGAGGGTCTGGTTTGTGTCTACCGCCGCACCGACGCACACACCTCCATCCTCGGCGACATCATGGTCGCGCGCTCAACCGACGGAGGGCGCACCTGGACGGATCACAAGTCGGTTGCTTACGCCGACGTGTGGAACGAGGGCGGCATTTGGGTCGCGCCGCAGTTGTCGCGCCTAAAGGATGGGCGGCTGGTGATCATCTGCGACTTCGGGCGGCGCACAGCGAAGGAAGATCATCCGATGCTCTCGCAGTGGCAGAAGCCCGATCGCGGCATGTCGAATCACCTCTTCTGGAGCCGCGACAACGGCAAGACCTGGGACGGTCCGCACAAGATTGACGACGTGGGTGGCGAGCCGGGCTACATCATCGAACTCTCGGATGGGACGCTGATGTACACGCGAACCGAGTCGCGCGAGACGGACAAAATCTGGAATCCTCCGCTGCCGTGGGGGGGGAATTACTACCGCAACGGGGCGGTTGTGTCCACCGATGGCGGCAGGACGTGGGAGCGCCGGTCCTCGATCTCGGACGATCCGCTCCAGGGCGACTGCGAAGTGGGACTCGTCGAACTCGCGCCGGGCAAACTGCTGGCCGTCACGCGCATCGGCTTCGGCAACGCCCAGTTTGGGCAGCCAAGCCGGTTCATTTACAGCGACGACGGCGGCCACACGTGGGGACGGCACACCCTTTCGCCCATTTATGGGCAGCGCACGGCGGTGCATAAGCTGCGGTCCGGCAAGTTGCTCGTCACGTATCGCAATTGGTGGGGCACGCCGGGCAGTTACGCGCTGGTCTTCGATGCCGGGGAGAAGCTGCCGTACCAGCCAACCTCGTTCATCTGGGACGAAGGACGAACCACGATCAAGGACGGCGCGATGACCATCAACACAGCGGAGGGTCCGGAGAGCGGAGTCATCTTCGGCCTTTATCCGGCGCAGGCGCCAGATTCGCGGGTTGAGTTTGAGGCTGAACTGCGGGTCGAAAGCGCGGATGTGAATGGCGTCCACATCAGCGCGGGTTGCGACGTAAAGATCGAGCCGCGCCGGATCAGCCTGCATGGACGCGCCTCCGACGGCTTCGAGATCGATGCGACGCAGTGGCGAAAGTACCGCATCGTGCGCGAATCCGGGATGATCGAGATCTACGTCGACGGGGAACTGAAGCTGAAGAAGCCGACGACCGGCCTGGAGACGCGGCTGGTGCGCTTCGGCAATCGGCAGACCAGCGGGTGGAGCACTTCACTCCATCGACCTGACGGCTTGAAGCGCATCATCGGAGAACGCGCGAACGTCACGTTGGGCGAAGCGTCAGTGAGCCAGCGGCCGGTCTCCGCGACTGGTGAACCGCTAGGCGCCCCGGCGAACGTCACGTTCGGCAACGCTTCGGTGAGCCACTGGCGCTCGCTCGCGGTCAAAGTCGAGAACAAGAACGATCACTCGATTGACTGGCAGTGGTCGGCGCGCGACGGCTTTCCCGATCAGTTCCGGCGCGATCGCATCGTGCGGCTTGACCGCACCGGCAGCCGTTCCCCCGGCGACAGCGGCTACAGCAGCTGGACGGAGAGGCCGGACGGAACCGTCGTCATCGTCGATTACACGAACGGTAATCCCGCGGCTCCGGTGCCGTTCGCGCGGGCGTATCTTACGACTGAGGACTTTCTGACGGGTCAGGCTTTGACCGGCGGGCGCTGACGAATCGG
>VHCY01000234.1 GCA_016871595.1 Verrucomicrobiota bacterium | reverse complement strand
TGGGCCCGTCACTGGCTCGACGTCGCCCGCTACGCGGACACCACGGACAAGTCCACCGACAGCGAGCGCCGCATCCCCTTCGCCCACGCCTACCGTGACTGGGTGGTCGAGGCCCTGAACCGCGATCTGCCGTTCGACCGCTTCGTGCGCGAGCAGGTCGCGGCCGACCTCCTGCCCGCGGCGGAACAGCCGGACCGCCGCGCCCTCGGGCTGCTCACCGTCGGCCGCCGCTTCGAGGGCAACCTCGATGCCCCCGAGCTGGTGATCGACGACCGGATCGACGTGCTCTCGCGCGGCTTCCTCGGCCTCACCGTGGCCTGCGCCCGCTGCCACGACCACAAGACCGACGCGCTGCCCACGGCGGACTATTATTCCCTCGCGGGCATTCTCGGGAGCGTCGAAGAGCCGCTCGACCTGCCCGAGGTCGGGACGGCGCCCGACACCGAGGCGGTCCGCAAGTACCGGGCGCGCCGGGCGGAACTGCTCGCGGCCCACGAGCGGCACGTGGACGCCTGCGCCGCCAGCGCCCGCCGCCGCCTGCGGGACCTTGCGGCCGAGAACCTCCGCTACCTGGTCGAGGAATCCCCCGGCCACCGCACCGTGGAGGGGTTCATCCCGCTCGACACCCCGCGCGGCCTGCTCACCCGGGGCGGGCCGCCCCGCTGGCGGGCGCTGATCGCGGCCAGCCTCGCGCGCGGGGAACGGTTCTTCGCCCTCTGGCCCGTCCTGCTCGCCCTGCCGCGGGATGAATTCGCCGTCCAGGCCGCGAACGTCCTCGCCGCGGCCCGGCCCGCGGACCACGACCCGGAGGTGCTCGCGGCGCTCCGCCGCCAGGCGCCCGCGACGATGCACGAGGCCGCGGATGCCTTCGGCCGGGCGATCCGCGACGCGCTCGATTGCCCCGAGGGCTCGGCCCTGGCCGCGATGGTCAACGCCCCGGGCAACGCGCTCGACTTCGACCGTGAGGAGATCCGCCGGGACCTCCGGCGCTTTGTCAGCGAGCACGAGCTCGTGCTCCGCCGCGAGGGCGAGGTGGACGGGAAGATTCGCACCGACCTGGCCACCCTTGAGGCCGAGGCGCCCGTCGTGCGGGCCCCGGCGCTCGTCGCGACCGCGGCCCCGGTCGCGGCGCGCATCCTCGTCCGGGGCGACCGCGCGCGGCCCGGGGACCCGGTGCCTCGCCGCCTCCCCCGCGTGCTGGCGATGGTGGACGACGGGGAGTTCGCGGATGACGGGCGCCTGCGGCTGGCCCGCGCCCTCGGCAGCCCGCGCAACCCCCTCACCGCGCGCGTCATCGCCAACCGGGTCTGGCAGCACCACTTCGGCACGGGGCTGGTCGCCACCGCGGATGACTTCGGCGTGACGGGCGAGCCGCCCTCGCACCCGGAACTTCTGGACTACCTCGCGGCCTACCTGATGGCGCACGGCTGGTCGCTCAAGGCGCTCCACCGCCACCTGATGACCTCCGACGCGTGGCGTCAGTCCAGCGCGCCGCGGGCCGACGCGCTCGCCGTGGATCCGGCGAACCGCCTCGGGTGGCGGATGACCCCGCGGCGCCTCGACTTCGAGGCGTTGCGCGACGGGCTCCTGCGGGTGGCGGGGCGGCTCGACCTGACGCCCGGCGGGCGCGGTGCGCCGCTGGGGGAGGAGCACGTCCGGCGGGCGCTCTACGGTTACACCGACCGGTTCCGGATCCCGGCGCTGCTGCGGAACTTCGATGTCGCGAACCCGGACACCTCGATCGCGCGCCGGCCCGAGACGACGCACCCGCTGCAGGCGCTCTATTTCCTGAACGGACCGTTCGTGCGGGCGCAGGCCGAGGCGGTGAACCGCCAGCCGGAGATCGCCGAGGAGCCGGATCCCGCGGCGCGCGTGCGCGCGATCCACCGGCGGGTCCTGTGGCGTGAGCCGGACGCGGCGGAGGCCGCGCTGGCGGCGACGTTCCTCGGGGCGGCGCCGGGCCCGGCCGACTGGGTCCGCTACACCCACACCCTGATGCTCGGCAACGAGTTCTCCTACTGCGACTGAACCCCGTGAACCCTCACCCCGCGTTCCCCGCCCCCTGTTCCCGCCGCGAGATGCTCCGCCGCTGCGGGGCTGGCTTCGGCCTCGTCGGCCTCGCCGCGCTCCTCGGGGACCAGCTCCGCGCGGGTGGCGCCCCGGTGCCCGGCGACCCGCTCGCGCCGCGGGCCCCGCACTTCCGGCCGCGCGCACGGCGGGTGATCCAGATCCTCGCCAACGGCGGGCCCTCGCAGATGGACACCTTCGACCCGAAGCCGGCCCTGACCCGCTATCACGGGAAACGGTTGCCGATCCACCTGGAGACCGAGCGTCCCACCGCGACGGCGCTCGGCTCGCCGTTCACCTTCCGCCGCTACGGGCAGTCGGGCCTCGAGGTGAGCGAGCTCTTCGCGGGCCTGGCGGAGAAGCACGCGGATGACCTGTGCGTGATCCGTTCGCTGCACACGGACACGCCGGTGCACGAGAACTGCCTGCGGCTGATGAACTGCGGGGCCAGCATTATGGCGCGGCCGAGCATCGGCGCGTGGGTGACCTACGGGCTCGGCACCGAGAACCGCGACCTGCCCGGGTTCGTGGTGCTGGTGCCGAAGGGCCTACCGGTCGCGGGGGCCGACAACTGGCAGGCGGCGTTTTTGCCCGGCAGCTACCAGGGCACCTACCTTGAGACGCAGGATCGCGATCCCGCGTCCCTGATCGACCACCTGCGCACGGCGGAGAGCGGCTCCGCGGCCCAGCGGGCCCAGTTGGACCTCGCGGCCGCGCTCAACCGGCGCCACCTCGCCGGGCGGGAGGATCCCGGCCTGGAGGCGCGGATCCACAGTTTCGAGACGGCCTTCCGGATGCAGGCCGCGGCCACCGACGCGTTCGACCTGCAGCGGGAGCCGGAGCACATCCGGGCCCTTTACGGCGACACCCCCCAGGCGCGGCAGATGCTGCTCGCCCGCCGCCTCGTCGAGCGCGGGGTCCGTTACGTGCAGGTCTGGCACGGCACGCTGCAGCCGTGGGACAGCCACGACCGCATCGAGGACGCGCACCGCCGCCTCGCGCGGGAGAGCTGCCAGGGCCTCACCGCGCTGCTCACGGACCTGAAGCAGCGGGGGTTGTTGGAGGACACGCTGGTCATCTGGGGGGGCGAGTTCGGGCGCACGCCGACCGTCGAGCTCTCGCAAGGTGAGCGGGTGGGGCCGACGCTGGGCCGAGACCACAACCACCACGGGTTCACGATGTGGCTGGCGGGCGGGGGCGTGCGGGGAGGGCACGTGCACGGGGCGACGGACGACTTCGGGTTCCGGGCGGTGGAGGACCGGGTGCACGTCCACGACCTGCAGGCGACGGTGCTGCACCTGCTGGGTCTGGACCACGAGCGGCTGACCTACCGCCACAGTGGCCGCGACTTCCGGCTGACGGACGTCCACGGCCACGTCGTGCGCCGCCTGCTGGCCTGAGCCCGCCGCGGGAAACGGGACTTGCCATCGCCCCGGAGGCGGGGCCACGCCTTTCCGCCGTCGATGCCCACCCGCCGCCGCTTCCTCCTCCGTTCCGCCGCCGCCTCGGCCGCCGCCTGCACGCCCCGGCTCCTCCGCGCCGCCGCCTCCGCCCGGCCCCCGCGCATCCTCCTCCGCTCCTCCTGGCAGAGCGTCAACATCGGCGACATCGGCCACACGCCTGGCGCCCTCTCGCTCCTGTACAAGCACTTCCCGGAGGTCGAGGTCACGCTCTGGCCCGGCAACCTCGGCCACGGCTCCCGCGAACTGCTCACCCGCGGCTATCCCCAGCTGAAGATCGTCGAGGGCTCCCTCGGGGCGGATAACCGGCCCCGCACCCCCGAGCTGGCCCGCGCCTGGGCCGAGACCGACCTCTACCTCAGCGGCTCCGGGTCCGGCTTCCCCGCCAGCGCCCACGCGGTCGCCTTCCGCCAGGCCACCGGCAAGCCCGTTGGCGTCTTCGGGGTCAGCACCGACCCCGTCTCGGGCTTCGGCGCCGGCCGCGACCCGGAGGGCGGCACCCTCGCCAGCCTCCGCGAACGCGCCCTGCGGCTCCCGCCCACCCACCTGCCCGCCGATCTCCGCTTCATCATCGATCAGTCCGCCTTTTTCTTCTGCCGCGACACGAT
>VHCY01000233.1 GCA_016871595.1 Verrucomicrobiota bacterium | reverse complement strand
GGCTACTTCTCCTCCAATCCCTCCACCCTGCCCTGGGCCGCGCGCACCGGGAACCTCACCGTCCGCCCCGGCTCCGTCGTCGAGTCCATCCTCCACGACGACGCCACCGGCCGCGCGTCGGGGGTCCGGGTGATCGATGCCGCGACCAAGGCCGTGACCGAGTACTTCGCGAAGGTGATCTTCGTGAATGCGGCCTGCCTGAATACGAACCTGATTTTGCTGAATTCGAAGTCGCGCCGCTACCCCGCCGGCCTCGGTAACGACCACGGGCTGCTCGGCCGCCACGTGGCCTTCCACAACTACCGCGGCAGCCTCAACGCCTCGCTCGAGGGTTTCGCCGATTCCTATTACTCCGGCCGCCGGCCCACCCAGCCGATGATGCCCAACTTCCGCAACGTCACGCGGCAGGAGACGGACTTCCAGCGCGGGTATATGGTGTTCTTCAGCGCGGCCCGCCGCGGCTGGACCCGCGGCCAGGGCGCACCGGGCATCGGGGCCGCCTACAAGGAGGAGCTGACCCGCCCCGGTCCCTGGGGCATCTATATGATGATGCAGGGCGAGACCATCCCGCGGTACGAGAACCACGTGCGGCTCTCCCCCGACCAGCGCGACCCGTTCGGCATCCCGCAACTGGTCACCTCCATCGGCTACACCGAGAATGACGAGCGGATGATCCGCGACTTCCTCGCGCAGGGCCGCGCGATGCTCGAGGCGGCCGGGGCCCGCGACATCCGCGCGACCGATGACCGCCGCAACCCGGGGTTGGACATCCACGAGATGGGCGGCGCGCGGATGGGCCGCGACCCGCGGACCTCGCTGCTCAACCGCTGGAACCAGTTCCACACCTGCCCAAACGTGTTCGTCACCGATGGCGCCGCGATGGCCTCGACGGGCGTGCAGAATCCTTCCCTCACCTTTATGGCGCTCACCGCCCGGGCCGCCCGGCACGCGGTCGAGGAGTTGCGGAAAGGCACCCTGTGAACCGTCGCACCCTGCTTCGCCACGCCGCCCGGCTCGCGGCCGCCGCCGCGCTCGGCTCCCTGCCCCACCGGGGCTGGTCCGCCCTGCCGCGCCCCGACGGCTGGAGCGCGTCCGAGGAGGCGCTGCTCGACGCCATCGGCGACACCGTTCTGCCCGCCACCCCGGATTCCCCGGGGGCAGGTTCGGTCGCCATTGGGCGCTTCATTTTGCGAATGACCGCCGACTGCCATCCGCCCGCCGCGGCGGACGCGGTGCGGCGACTGCTGGGCGAGGTAGCAAAACGGGCGCAGGCGGCGGGGACCCGCCCGTTCCCGGAGCTCCCGGCCGCGGAGCGGGAAAGCCTGCTCGTGGCCTTGGAGCGCCAGCCGCCGCCCGCCCGTGACGGGGTGGCCCCGTGGCGGCACGTGAAGGATCTGACGCTGCTGGGCTATTTCACGGCCGAGGCGGGTGCGACCCGGGCCCTGCGCTACGATCCGGTGCCCGGCGCCTACCGCGGCTCGGTCCCCCTGCGCCCCGGCGACCGCGCCTGGGCGACCTGAGGCAGGCCCTCCCCGCTCTCCCCCATAAACTCGGGCCCGCGAAACCATTGACCCTTGGGAGACAGGTGACGCCCCTGCGGCGATGAAAAAGAAACTCTACCGGAAGCGTGCGGCACGCACAGAAGCCTTGGCGCGCCGGCCATCCCAAGCGACACGACTGACCCGCGATCCCGGCCGGGACATTGCCGCGCCTCAGGCCGTGCCCACGACCAACCCTCTGCAGCCAATCTTCACGGGCCGCGATTGGACCAACTTACCGAAGATCAAGTTCGACTCCACGCTGATCATCTCGGAGGAGCGTGACGCCCGGTGAGGTCGAGGTGGATTATCTCGACACCTCCTACCTGCTGAAGCTGTACGCCCAGGAGTACGGATCAGCGGAAGTCACCGCGTGGAGGACGGGCAGGCGGGGCTTCGTCTGCTCACGCCACGGCAAACTGGAACTGGTTTCCGGCCTCAAGCGCCATCAGCGGGAAGGCAGAATCGACGCCAGTGGAGTCCGACAGTCGTTGGCTCAGCTGGCCAAGGATGAGGCTAGCCGGCTCATCGTTTGGCTACCGGTGGAAAATGCCCTCTTTGAGGATGCTTGCGCTCGGCTGACGGCGCTCCAGCCGTCGGTCTTCATCCGCGCCGCGGATGCGCTTCATCTGGCTTGCGCCGCCAGGATCGGCCTGACCGCCATCTACAGCCACGACCGGCACCGGTTGGCCGCCGCCCCGCACTTCGGTCTCCACGGAATGGACATCCTCTCGTCCTGAGGCACGTACGCCGACAGGGTTTGTTGCCTCCTCCAGACTACGTCCTAGGTGGATCCGATGCGCCAATGCGAGCCGTCCGGATAAACAGCCTTTAGGACCACGACCCGCCACCGGGCGGTGAATAACCGGTGAACAAGGTTAGGCCCAACTTGTTCACCGTTCCGGGCGGTGGAGCGAAAGTGAAGAACTCCGGCTTTCGTTCCGGCGCCGGGCGGGCACTGTCTGCCTTGTTCCTTGATAGAACAGTCGCGGTGCAGCGGCCTGAAAAACGCCGCTGAGAGCACGACTGGGATACTCCCGGGCAACCGGGGAAAGGAGGGCGGCAACTGGTGCCGCCCTCCCCTCGACGCGACGCAAGCCGCGCCCAGGCATATGTCACCAGTTCCTCTGGCCGGAGTCGTGTCCGGTCAGTCCACGCACGAATCAGGAACTGTGCGGCGAGGCGTGATTAGAAACCACGCCCAGCCGAGTCAGGTCCGCGGGAAGTTTCGAACCGCGGATCCACGCAGTCACCCCAGAGGGTATCGGTTGCTACTGCGCCGACCAGAACGCCAGCGCCTCACCCGGCGGGACGACCCCGCCAGAAGGCCCGTTCCCCACGCGGGGAAAGGGCGCGCAAGGGAGGGACGAGGGCGGGGAGCGCACGGACCCGGCAAAGTCCGTCCACCTCCTCCGGGAGCGGGGCCGCAAAACGGCTTCACTCCCCTGCAAACGCGAAACGCAACCTGAGAGGCAAGAGGTCAGACCCGTAACACGGGGCCAACGGCCGGCTAATCCCCGGCGCCGTCCCCGTGGTCACGGTGCCGACGCGAAGTCCTTTGCAGGCGTGTCAGCACCACGTCCGGCGCGAGGCCCCCGGCAGGGGGCGTCCGAACCGGGCGCAGAGGCCTCACTCAACAAATCCCGGCCGGAGACGGTCGGGACGGTCCCGCCATGAGACCGGAATTCCGCCTGCCGCGGAGAGTGGCGTCGGGAAACACACCGCCCGCGAAAGCGAGGGCGCCCAAGCGTGTGTGAACGGGAAAGAGCGCGTGGCGAACGCCCACTCCCACATAAGCCCCGGAGACCGAAAGGTTTCCGGGGCTTTTTGTTGGCCGGCCAGCCCGCCCCGGTCCCTTCCCGAGCTCCCGCGCTCGGCGACGCCGCGGCTGCCAGCCAGCCCGGACCCACTCTAACCCCTTGGCTTTGAGCCGATAATCCCTAGCCCTCTCCTTCAGAGCTGGAACCTGGTTCCAACCTTTATCCTTCGGTCATCCTTCGGTTATCCTTCGGTTTTATCAACATTTTCAGCTCTATTGACCTAGGTGCGACCGAAGGATTACCGAAGGATAACTGAAGGATCTAGCTACGAGGATCGAAGGGAAAGGCCACGCACGCGCCTCCAGGCGGATGGCCAGCCAGCGCGCCGAGGAGGAAGGCGCGGACGGGTTCCGGGTGGCGTCTATGGACGCCGCGCTCGGCGCCGATCCGCCGATCAATCCTTTGAGTCTTTTGTGGCACCCCTCCGTTGCCGGAGCGATTCGTGCGGGATGGAACCCGTATCGCTTCGCCCGGGGCGGCGCGCCCACCTTCGCTCAAGCTACGGCGGGCGGGCCCCCGGCTACATCGAACCGCGGCCGGTCCAGCCTGCCGTTTATTCCGGACTTAAGCGGCTTGGTGTGGCTGGGGCGCGTCGCCCCGGTGCTGGCGGACGAATAGCATTTCCGCACAGCCATCCGCTCTCCGGATCCCGTCCCCGGCGCCTATGGGCGCCACGCCCAGCTCCGATCCGCCGATCGACCCTTTGAGCCTTTTGCGGCCATCGCCTCCGGTCTTTTCGAGGTTTTCAGGCGACCGCGGCGGATCGCACCGCCGCATCCGAAAACTGG
>VHCY01000232.1 GCA_016871595.1 Verrucomicrobiota bacterium | reverse complement strand
TGCCCGATTTTGACCACTCCGACCTTGGCCGTCGTGGAATTAGCCTCTAGCTTGTCAGTGTTAGTTGTGAGCATACAGCCGACAGGTTAGCGCCCTGCGCCAGCCTGTCGGCTTCATGTCATCTACACCAAGCCGATTGGTTTCCCTACGGGCCGGCCAATCCCCCACCCGGTCCGACAATCCCGCCGGCTACCTGTCAGGGGTCCGGATCCCTCGCCTTGGAGCGCTCTCCTCATCGTCACCGCGGCGTCTATAGACGCCTATGGCAACGTGGTCCGCGCCCCAGGCCCCTTGAGCTTTTTGCGGCCATCGCCTGAGGGCTCGATAAGACCGGGATGGCCACAAATGGCACAAAGGGATCGAGGGTGAAGGACCGGCCGTGCGTGGCGTCCATAGACGCCGCGACCGTGCCCGATGGGGTCGACCGTGCCCGATGGGGTCAGGCCGTGAATCGCTGGCGCCCGGCTCCGGGGCCTGCCCAAAACTAGCGATTCACGGCCTGACCCCGGTGCGGAAGCTCCAGGCCAATCCACTCTGCCGATGTAGCCGGGGAATCCTTCCCCGGTCCGGCGATCGCGCCGGCTACCTTTCAGAGGTCCGGATCCCTCCCGTTCGATCGCTCCCCGCATCATCGCCGCGGCGTCTATGGACGCCTCTGGCAACGTGGTCCGGGCTCCAGGGCCCTTTGAGCCTTTTGCGGCCATCGGCTCGGGCTCGATAAGACCGGGATGGCCACAAATGGCACAAAGGGGATCCAGGCTGCGGACCGGCCGTGCGTGGCGTCCATAGACGCCGCGGGGGTGTCGCGCGCGGCCCCGAACTTGGGGGCAGCACGCCGTTGCGGCAGGGTGCGACGGCGGCCTGCCTCGGGCAATGATGCCGGAGGTGATGCGCGTGCAGGGCTACAGATTCTTTTTCTTCAGCCGGGAGGGCCACGAACCCTGCCACATCCACGTCGAGAAGGCGGAGGGCCTGGCCAAGTTCTGGCTGCAGCCGGTCGTGCTCGCGGAGGCACGCGGTTTTCGCGGGCCCCAACTGCGGGCGCTGCACAATCTGGTTGAGGCCAATCAGCGCGCCTTCATCGTCGCGTGGGATGAGCACTTTGGTCGCTAAAGCCGCGACGGACATCGTGACGGTCCGGTTCACGGAAACGTCGCTGATCGTCACGCTCGCGGATGCACGTCGGCTGGAGGTGCCCCTGGACCGCTATCCCCGGCTGTGGCGGGCCACCCCGGCGCAGCGGGCGAATTGGCGGCTGATCGCGGGCGGCGCGGGCATCCACTGGGACGACGTGGACGAGGACATTTCCGCGCGCAGCCTGCTGGCCTCCTGAGCAGGCTTGGTTTCCGGGATGCAGTTTCGTCCCGTCGCCCGGGAATGGGCCTCCGTCCGCACTTGCCGCGACCGTGCCCGATGGGGTCAGGCCGTGAATCGCTGGCGCCCGGCTCCGGGGCCGGCCGAAAACCAGCGATTCACGGCCTGGCCCCTTGGTCGGACCCCGGTCCCGCTGTGTCCACCCAGTCGGTTGCAAGTTTCGCCCTGATCCCATTCTGCGGCCCTCTCGGACTTGCCTTTCAATAAAGCGTTACGTAACGCTTTATTATGCCCTATGACCCGCTTGACGTTCGACGCCTCCGGCAGGCGCTGCGGCGACTGGGGGAACTCGCTCACGCGCAACAGGTAACCCTTGAACTCTCACTCTACGGGGGCGCCGTGTTCGCGCTGGTCTACGGCTCCCGCGATGCGACCAAGGATGTCGACGCCGTGGTGCACCCTGGTGACGTGGCCCACCGGCTCTCCCGCCAAGTGGCCTCCGAGTTGGGTCTGCCCGAGGATTGGCTGAACGACGACGTGCGCCAATTCCTCGCCGCCGAGGAGGCGAAACGGCAGCTGCCTGGAGATGAATTCGGCCCGGGACTCCGGATTTTGGTGCCGACCGCGGCCTACCTTCTGGCGCTGAAGCTCCAGGCCTGCCGCCCACCCCTCCCTGGCTATCCCGGGGATCACGGGGACATCCGCTTCCTCGTCCGCAAACTGGGCCTGCGCTCGGTGGCGGAGGCGGTCGAGATCCACGGGCGATTTTTCCCCCACGACGAATTGACCGCCGTCGCCCGGGAGGTGGTGCGGGGCGCGTTGGGATCCCATACCAATGAGCCCGCGCCCTGACACCCTGGCGGCCGTCGCGGCCCGCGCGGATTCATTGGCGGCGTTCGGGCACCACCTGCGCGACTGGCTGCACGAGTTGCGCCGCTGTTCCGCGCGCCCGCAGGCCGCGGCGGCCATCGCCGACGAACCGGAGCTGTTGCGTGGGCGGTTTCCCGGGGGCCACGTCGCGGACGCCTGGCTGGGCGCCTACGCGGACCATCTGGCCGGAAAACTGGGGCGAGCGGCCCCGGAATGGGCGTTCCGCCCGGAGCGCGTCGCGCCGGACCCGGTGTTCGACGCGGGCGAGTTGACGCCCCGGCTGCGGTGGCTCGCGCTCCGTGAAGCGCCCGGGGCGTTCAAGCGGCGGAACCTCTATCCCAGCGGGGTCGATCTGCCGCTGCGCCTGCGGGCCGGGCGGCCGTCGAAGTCCGCGGAGGAGAAAAGCCAGACCAACGCGGAGCGCCAGCGCCGCTTCCGGCAGGCCCGGCGCCAAGCTCAAGCCTGAGTGCCGGCGGTGACTGAAGCGGGTCAGGCGGACCCCCTCCGCCGCGGGACCGGCGCCTCAGCCCTCGCCCATCCCCGGGCGCAGGTCCCGCAGGGCGGCCCGGAAGACCAGCCAGCCGCTCAGGTAATTGAGGCCCAAAATCCCCCCGAGCAGGCCCACAACTAACGCCACCGTCGGCCCCGCCGGCAGGTCCGGCAACACAGGCGCCGTCGCCAAGGCGCTCGCCGCCGCCCCGAGGACCACGCCCCGCGTCACGAGCCAACCAAACCCCGCCCGCACCATCCGCCCCAACCCCTCCGGCGGCAGGCCGATCGCCGCCAGCACCGCAAACTCCCCCCGCCGCTCCCGCAGGTTGCGCGCCACCACGATCGCCAACCCCAGGCTCCCCAAAATTACGCCCAGGGTCCCGAGCACATTGAAGATCGCCAGATAGGTGTTCTCGATCCGGTGGAACGCCGCCAACAGGTCACGCGTGGTCTCCACGCGGCCACCGGCATCCGCCGCCGCCGAGCGTAGCCGCCCCTGCACCGCCGCCAAGTCCGCCGCGGCCGGGGCATCCACCAGAAACACGGTCGGCCCCGGATGGGACGGGAACCGCGCCAGAAACGCCGCCTCATCCACGATCAGATAACCCTGGAAGATTGAATCCCGCAGCACGCCCGCGATGCGCACGCCGAAGCTCCGGCCGTTCTCGTCGGTATAGTCGATCACATCGCCCACCCGCCGCTGCAGGGCCCAAAGCAGGGTGTTCTCATCCACGAACGCCGGCAGCGGCTCCGCCCCGCCCGCACCCCGCCGCAGCACCTCCCAACCCCCGCCCCCCGGCACCCGCGGCGAAAACACGCCGCCCGCCGGCAAGCGTGCCGGATCCACGGCTAGGAGCCGCGGCCGGGCCACGGCGTTCAGGTTGAAGCAATTGGCGTTGTCCCCCGCCCCCGCCCGCAGGGGCACGATCGCTCCGAGGTCCTTGGCCGTGCCCGCAAAGAGCTCGAAGCGCTCCCCCAAGGCGTCGCGCGCGGGATTCTGCGGCGCGGTGGTCTCCACCCAAAAGGCGAACCCGCCCGTCCCGGCTCCCCGCTCCCGCCAGTTGTCGCCCACCTGCTTGCGGAAGGCCGCCACCGACAAGACCATAAACACGGCCGTCGCAATGAGGCCCGTGACGGTCAAGCTGCGCGCCGGGCGGGTGCGGAGGTTCAACCGGCCCAATTCCGCCGCTCCCGGCAGGACGGTGGTACGGTGCGCGCCCAAGAGGATCCGGATCACGGCCAACCCCGCCCCCAGAAGCGCGAAGCCCGCCAGAAAGAACGCCCCCTGCGCCGGCAGCACCCGCCCGGACCCCGCCAGGGCCCCCGCGGCCACCAACGCCAGCCCCACGGCCAGCGCTAGGGCGCCCCGCGGGCGTCCCGGCGTCCCCACCACCTCCTCCGCCTGCGCCGCCAGCCGGATCGACAACGTCCGCCGCGCCAACCGCCGGATCGCCAGCCAGAGCGCCAGCAGGGAAAGCA
>VHCY01000231.1 GCA_016871595.1 Verrucomicrobiota bacterium | reverse complement strand
GGCCGTCGACGGCGCGCTCTCCATCGTCGACCCGGCCGTGATCGGCTGGCTGGAGCTGTCCACCGGCGGGTTCGGCGCGGAACACGGGGACCGGCTCGCGGGCGTCCTCACCCTTGAGACCCGCCGCGAGGCGCGGACGCGTTCCGCCGTCGACCTCAGCCTCACCGGCCTGGGCCTGCGACGGGAGGGCCCCCTGCCCGGGGGCGCGCGCTACCTCGTGACGGGGCGGCGCGGTTATCCGGATGTGGCGCTGCAGGCTTCGGGCCGGGACGACGACGTCTCGCCGCGGTACTTTGACGCCCTCGCGAAGGTCGAGCTGGCGCCGGCGCCGGGCCACACGCTCTCCTTCCACGCGCTGCACGCGGGCGACGACCTGCGTTACGCGCGGACCAATTCCCCGTCGTTGCGCAGCGGCTACGACACCACCAGCGGGTGGGTCCGGTGGCGGGTCCAGGAACGCGCCGGCTGGAACGGCGAGACGGTCGCCTCCTGGTCATCGCTTACGTGGAACCGGACCGGCTCCGGCCGGCTGGACGGGTTCCCCTTCAGCCTGCGGGATCGCCGCGGCCTGGACACGGCGCACCTCCGCTCAGAGTGGTCGCGGGCCCTCGGCGACGGCTGGCTCTGGCGGGCCGGCGCGGAGGCGCGGCGCGCCTCCGCTCGCTATGACTACGCGCTGACCCAGCAACGCAGCGTGGTCGTCAACGGCGTCCAGGTCGCGCGGACCTCCGCCGTGAACGCGCGGCTCGACCCGCGGGACACCGGTGGCGGCGCCTTCGCCGCGACACGGGTGATCCTGCCGGGTGGCCTGCTGGTGGAACCGGGACTCCGGGCCGACCGGGCACCGGGAACCTCCGCGACGGAATGGGGCCCGCGGGTCAACGTGGCCTGGGTCACCGGCGAGGTGACGTGGCGCGCCGCGTGGGGCCGCCACGCGCAGGCGCAGGGACTGCACGAGCTTGCGGTGGCCGACGGCGAGCGCCGGCTGGCGCCGCCGGAGCGGGCGGAGCACCGGGTGCTGGGCCTGGAGACCCGGCTGGGGACCGCCGCCGCCCTGCGGGTCGAGGCCTATGACCGGCCCTCGAGCCGCCTGCGCCCGCGCTGGGTCAACCTCGACAACGCCTACGACCTGTTCCCGGAGGCGCAGGCCGACCGGGCGCGGCTCGATCCGGACCGGGGACGCGCCCGCGGCGTCGAGGTCCTGCTGGCCGGCCGGGCGCGGGGGCCGTGGCAATGGAACGCGAGCTACGCCTGGGCGCGCACCGAGGAGCGGATCGCGGGCCGCTGGGTGCCGCGCGCGCGCGACCAGCGGCACGCGGCCTACGGGGATGTCACCTACACGCCGGACGATCGCTGGACGTTTAGCGCGGCGTGGCACTTCCACACCGGCTGGCCGACGACCGACGTGAACTACGCGCTCGCCCCGTTGAACAACGGTCGCCGGCTGCTGGTGTCCGCCAACGGCCCCGCGTTCGGGCTCCGGCTGCCCTCCTACCACCGGCTCGACCTCCGGGCCACGCGGCGGATTCCCCTGCGGACCGGCGAACTGCGGGTGCATCTCGATGTGTTCAACGCCTACGACCGCCTGAACTTCCTGGGCTACGACCGGAAGGTGACCGTCACGGGCAACGAGGTGACCGTGCGCCGCGAGGCGCGCGAGCAGTTGCCGTTCCTGCCCAGCGCGGGCGTGATCTGGGAGTTCTGAGCGCGCCCCGCGCCGGCGCTTTGCGGCTTGGCGGGGGGGGCAATCACGTTTTCCCTCGGCGCGATGTTCACGGGCATAGTCGAGGAGGCGGGCACGGTCGCGGAGTTCGCGCCGACGCCGCGGGGCTGGTCCCTGCGGGTCGCGGCGCGGTCCGTGCTGTCCGGGGTGGCGCTCGGGGACAGCATCGCGGTCAATGGCTGCTGCCTCACGGTGGCCGCGTTCGATGACACGGGCCTGCGCTTCGACGTGCTGGAGGAGACCCGCCGGCTGACCAGCTTCCGCACGCTCGCGCCGGGCGCGGCGGTGAATCTCGAGCGGAGCTTGCGGTTCGACGGCAAGGTCGGCGGGCACTTCGTCACCGGGCACATCGACGTGCCGGGCCGGGTCGAGGCGTTCGAGCTGCGGGGCGCGGACCACTACCTGCGGGTGGGTTTCCCGGCGGAGTTCGGCGAACTGGTGGTGCCGAAGGGCTGCATCGCGATCGATGGCATCTCCCTGACGGTGGCGGAGTGCGCGCCGGAGCACCTCGCCGTCTGGCTGATCCCCCACACGCTCGCGGTCACGAACCTGCGGGAACGGCGTGCGGGGGACACCGTGAACCTCGAGTTTGACCTGTTGGCGAAGCACGTCGCGCGGCTGCTCCGGGCGCGCGGAACCTGAGCCGGCGATGCGCGAATCCCTGACCGCGATCACGGAGGAGCTGCGGCGGCTGAAGCTGGCCGGCGTGACGACCGTGCCGGTGGCGGACGAGACCCTGGAGCGGTTGCGGCGGGTGGTCGGCCGGCGCGCGGCGGCGACCGCGTCGGAGCGGGCCGCGATCGCTCCGGCCGCGGCGCCCGCCACGCCCGCCGCGGTGAATCCTCCGCCGGCGCCCGTCCGGCCCCGGGAGGCGGTCCGGACCACGGCGGCGGTCGCGGCGGTCCCGGAGCCGTTGCGCAAGCCACCGGAGGTGCGGCTGCCGTCCGGGACGAAGGCGGAGCGCTGGGCCGCGCTGAAGGCGCTGGTCGAGGGCGACGAGAACTGCCGGGCGCACCTGCGGCCCGGCAAGCGCGTGGTCCTCGGGGTGGGCTCGCTGGACGCGGCGCTGATGTTCGTGGGGGAGGCCCCCGGGGCGGAGGAGGAGATCCAGGGCGAGCCTTTTGTCGGGCCGGCGGGGCAGTTGCTCACGCGGATGATCGTCGCGATGGGCGTCGCGCGGGAGGACGTCTACATCGGCAACATTATGAACTGGCGCCCGGGCCTGCCGACGGCGGAAGGCCAGGAGCAGGTCGGCAACCGGCCGCCGACCGCCGGGGAGATGGCCTACTGCCTGCCGTTCCTGCGCGCGCAGGTGGAGGTGGTGGCGCCGCGCTTCCTCGTGGCGCTCGGGGCGACGGCGGCACAGGGACTGCTCGGTGCGGGCGCGTTCAAGACGCTGGGCGAGGTGCGCGGGCGCTGGCACGACTTCGGCGGCATCCCGCTGATGGTGACCTACCATCCGAGCTACATCCTCCGCGAGCCGACGCCGCGCCGGAAGCGGCTCATCTGGGAGGACCTGCTCCAGGTGATGGAACGGGCCGGCCTGCCGGTTTCCGACCGGCAGCGGGGCTTCTTCCTCGAGCGATGAACCGCGTGCGCGCGTGGGGCCGGCTGATGCTCGGATTCGTGGCCACCGCCGCGGGTTTCGCCGGGGAACCGCTGGTCGCTGACTTCACGGCCTTGCGGGCACGCGCGCGCGCCCTCGCCGCGGTGCCGCCGCGGGCCAACGCCGGCGAGGTCCCGGCCTGGCTCCGGAGCCTGTCCTACGACCAGTTGCGGCGGATCGAGTTCGACACCAGGCAGTCCCTGTGGGCCGGGGCCGGCTCCTTGTTCGAGGCCCAGTTCCTCCACCCGGGCTTCCTCTTCGATCGCTCCGTGCGGATCTCGGAAACCCATCCCGGCGGCGTGCGACCGATCCCCTTCCGCACCGGATTATTCCGGTACCAGGGGGTGGAACCCGGGCAGATCCCCGCGGAACTGGGCTTCGCGGGCTTCCGGCTGATGCATCCCTTTGGCGGGCGAGGGGAGCCATTTCAGGAAATCGGATCCTTCGCGGGCGCGAGTTACTTCCGGTTCCTGCCGGCCGGCGCCGCCTACGGCCTCTCCGCGCGCGGCCTCGCCCTCGACACCGCGGCGGATCGCCCCGAGGAATTCCCGCGCTTCAGCGAGTTCTGGCTCGAGCGGCCGGCGGCCGACGACCGCGCGATCACGGTGCTGGCGCTGCTGGAGAGCGAAAGCGTCACCGGAGCCTACCGCTTCCGGATCACACCCGGGACCGAGACGGTCGTCGCGGTGACCGCGGAGCTGCACTTCCGTCGCGCCTCCGCGGTGGTGGGCGTGGCCCCGCTCACGAGCATGTTCTGGCGCGGCGAGGGCAACGGGGCGGCGCCGGAGGATTACCGTCCGGAGGTGCACGACTCCGACGGGCTGCTCCTGC
>VHCY01000230.1 GCA_016871595.1 Verrucomicrobiota bacterium | reverse complement strand
CCCCCGCCGGGAGACGCGCAGGTCCTGCGCCCAGACGCGCCCGCCGGTGATGCCCTCCCAGGCGCTGACGCCCGCGCGGGCGCCGAGCCGCAGCCCCTCGGTGGGGCGGATATCCGTGGGCAGGAAGGCCGAGACGCTGGAATTCACCACCATCTTGCCATCGACGAACACCTCCACCGTCCGGCTGCGCATCGCCGTGGTGTCGAAACTCACCAGGACGTGCCGCCACGCCCCGGGGGCAAGGGCGCCCCCGACGTTGCGCACCTGCACGCGTCCGGTCCCATCCGCGATGAACAGGCCCACCTTGCCCTCCTCGAGGAACACCTCCCAGCCCGGGCCCTTTTCCCCGGCGGAACGACTGGAGAACAACGGGCCGGAGGGCTTACCCTCGACGCGCACGAAAGCCCCGGTGCTGCTGGATTCGCCCCGCAGCCAAGGCACCGGCGGGCCGGCCAGCCGGTCCGCCCGGCCAATCTCCGGCGCGAGGCCATAGGGCCCCGCCACAGCGTCCGGGGTGCCCTCGGAAACCACCAGCGGCTCGTGCCGGCGCACCGCGTGATCGGCAGGCGGGACAGCGAGACGCGGGGATTGGTCCAGCCAAGCCTTGAAGTCCGCCTCCGCGGCCGTCGCCCGGCTCTTCTCCTCGTCGCGCATTCCCTTGAGCAGCGCCTGCAGTTCCCCCCAACGGGGCTCGTCGCCAGCGGCGGGCACGAACAGGGTCGGCGGCGTGTCGTGGCGATTGCCGTCCATCGCCGGCATCGTGTTGTTCCGGAAGAAGGCCGCGAAGGCGTAGAAATCCTTCGCCGAGACCGGGTCGAACTTGTGGTCGTGGCAGGCGGCGCACCCTAGGGTCAGCCCCAGCCAGACGGTCGCGACGGTCTCCACCCGGTCCTTCGCGTAAATCGCCTCGTATTCCTCGGCGATGGCCCCGCCCTCGCTCGTCGTGGGCAGGCACCGGTTGAAGCCGGAGGCCACCTGCTGCGCCAGCGTGGCGCCCGGGAGCAGATCGCCCGCCACCTGCTCAACGGTGAACCGGTCGAACGGCAGGTTGTCCCGGAAGGCCCGGATTACCCAGTCCCGGTACGGCCAGATGGAACGGTAATTGTCGATGTGGATGCCGTGGGTGTCGGCGTAACGCACCGCGTCCAGCCACTGCCGCGCGAAATGCTCGGCGGACGCCTCGGAGGCGAGCATCCGGTCCACCGCGCGCTCATAGGCCCCGGGGGCCTGATCCGCGGCGAACGCGGCGAGCTCGGCCGGCGTCGGCGGGAGCCCGGTCAGATCCAGGGCCGCGCGGCGCAACAGGCGGGCCGGATTTTCATCCGCGGAGGGACGCAGCCCCTCCCGCTCCAGGCGCTGGGCGATGAAGGCGTCGACGGGATTCCGGCCCCACCCGGCCGCCGCGGGCGCCGCGGCGGTCCGCACCGGCAGGAAGCTCCAGTGCTCCTCGTAACGGGCCCCCTCGGCGATCCAACGCTCAAGCAGCGCGATCTCCTCCGGCCGCACCGTCTTGTGGGACTCCGGTGGCGGCATCACCTCCTCGGGATCCTTCGACTTGAGGCGTTCAATCAGCGGGCTGCGCGCCGGGTTGCCCGGCACGATCGCGGGCTCCAGGTCGCCATCACCCCGCGGCCGCGTGGCGAACTCCGCCCGGTCCAAACGCAGCTTGGCCTTGCGGGTCGACGAGTCCGGTCCGTGGCAGAGGAAACAATTCTCCGCCAAAATCGGCTGGATCTGGTCGTTGTAACTGACCGGCGGCGCGGAGGCAGCCCAGACGCTCAGGGGAAAGAATGCGGCCGCAGCCGCCAAGGGACGGAGGGGGAAAGCCATCGGGGGCCCCAATGGAGCGCCGCCCCCGCGGCGCGCCAAGCCAAAATGGCCGGAATCTGCTCCCGGTTATCCAGCGCAGCCCCAAATGCTTGCGCCCGGGCCGCAACCGCGACTCCCAGGGGGGGGCGGATCCGCCTGCGCCGCGCCTCAACGGCCGGCCAGACGCGCGAGCTTGGTCACCCGGCCGGCGAAATTCCAGTCCTGGACGAACAGGTTGCCCGCGGCGTCAAACGAGACCCCGTGCGGCGCGATGAAGATGCCGTCGCGCCAGTGCTCGGGCGCCAGCTTGAACTGGGCCCACTGCTTCTGGTCCGGGTTGTCACCCAAGGTGGCGACGACCGCGCCGGCCTTGTCCACGATGGCGACCCGGCCCTCAAGCTCGGCCACGGCGACGAAATCCCCGTGGATCGAGGCCGCGCAGGGCCGGCGCAGGCCGGTGGTGACCACGCCGAGCCACTTGCCCTCGAGGTCCGTGTGCACCAGCCGGCGGTTCTCGCGGTCGGAGATCAGCAGGCGGGGCGCGCCAAAGCGGGTGTCGAGCGCGATGCCGTGGCAGGTCTTGAACTGGTTCTCCCCTTCCCCGCGGGTGCCGATCGTCTTCAGGTAACGACGCTCCGGGCTGTAGACGTGGACCACGCTGGCGCCATAGCCGTCCGCAACATAGATCCGACCGTCCGGCCCGACGGTGACCGCTGTGGGGCGGAAGGCGGTGGCCTTGCCCTTCGGGTCGGCCGGCTGGTTGTAGAAGCCGCTCTCCTTGGGCATCCCCAGGGTCCACTCCGCCTTGCCGTCGAGATCAAGCTTCACGATCTGCGAGCCCTTGACGTGCGCGGCGTAAATGAACTCCCGCCCGCCCTCGCGGCGGATCATCATCCCGTGGATGCCGCTGAACTCGGGCGCGATCGAGCGCAGGTAGCGGCCCGAGGCCTCGAAGACCAGAATGCCCGTCTTGTCCGCATCGGTGGAGACGTAAATCCGTCCGGCCGCGTCGACGACAATGCCGCCGTGCGTTGGCCCGAGGGAAACCCCGGCGGGCACCTGGGCCCAACCGCCGGCCACTTGGAAGCGCCAGTTGCCGGTGCCCAGCGGGGCGGACGGCAGCGGGGTCGCGCTCACCTGCCCGAGGGGCAGCGCGAGATCGACGTGGGCGTGGACGGCCGCGGGCAGCGCCACGGCGAGCAGGAGGAGGGAGCGGGGGAACACGCTTCGACCCAAGCGGCCGCCGCCGCGGGCGTCAAGCGGCGGGCGGCTGGCCGGTTGACGCGCTCCGGAAGCGCGCCCACGTTGCCCGACCCGCCCGATGGCTGACTTCCTCACCGACAAACCCGCGAAGCTCGAACGCGCCTTCCTCGTGGGCGTGCAAACGCCGGAGATGCCTGCGGGCGAGGCGGCGGAGCTGCTCGCCGAGCTCCGGGAACTGGTCGAGAACCTCCGCATCCAGGTCGCCCGCGCCGAGCTGGTGAACCTGCGCCGCCCCACCCCGGCCCTGCTCCTCGGCTCCGGCAAGGCGGAGGAACTGGTCGCCCTGGCCCGGGCCGAGGGCGTCGATGTCATCGTGTTCGACGAGGAGCTTTCCCCCGCCCAGCAGCGCAACTGGGAGGAGCTCTCCGGCCTGGCCGTCATCGACCGGCAGGAGGTCATCCTCGAGATCTTCGCCGACCGCGCGCATACCCGCGAGGCCATCCTGCAGGTGGCGCTCGCGCGGATGGAATACTCCCTCCCCCGCCTCACCCGCGCGTGGACCCACCTTTCCCGGCAACGCGGCAAGGGCGCGATGGGCGGCGAGGGCGAGACCCAGCTGGAGCAGGATCGCCGCATCGTGCGCGACCGCATCACCCACCTGAAGGCGGAACTGGCGGCCGTCGTCCGCCAGCGCGATGTGCAGCGCCGGCGGCGGCAGCGCGTGCCCGTGCCCACCTGCGCCATCGTCGGCTACACCAATGCCGGCAAATCCACGCTGCTGAACACGCTGACCGGCGCCCAGGTGCTGGCGGCCGACAAGCTCTTCGCCACCCTCGACCCCACCACCCGCCAGCTGGCGCTCCGCGGCAACCAGAAGCTGCTCGTCACCGACACGGTCGGCTTCATCCGCCGCCTGCCCCACGGGTTGATCGAGGCCTTCAAGGCGACCCTGGAGGAGGTCGTGATCGCCGACTTCCTGATCCACGTGCTGGACGTGACCAGCCCGCACTTCGAGCACCACCACGCGACCACCCTCGGGGTCCTTGGGGAACTGGGCGCGGCGGGGCGGCCAATCATCACCGTGTTCAACAAGGTCGACGCCGCCACCCCGGCGATGCTGGCCCGCGCCCGGCAACTGGAGCCCGGAGCCCTGCTGGTGAGCGCCCGCTCCCGGGAAGGCCTCGACTCGCTGGAGGAACG
>VHCY01000229.1 GCA_016871595.1 Verrucomicrobiota bacterium | reverse complement strand
CGGGCAGGTGATCCCCGCCAACGCGTACCTCGCCGGCCCCGGCCGCAGCTCCGACAACGACTACACGCTCGCCTCCGTCTTCATCGACCAGCGCGTCGGCCCGGTGAGCCTCGAGCTCGGCTACGCCCGCACCACCTACTTCCGCGGCTTCACCCAGGCCAACGCCAACGCCGTCGGCGACCCCAACCCGGTCCTGCCCGGCGCATACTTCGCGGACGGCGACTCCGTCATCGCGGCCGGCCGCCTGCCCGGGACGCCGCTGCCGGACATCGCGCGCCCCAACCCGTTCGCGGGCCTGCCCTACGTGCAGTCGCAGGCGGTGCGCCAGCTCTTCGACCAGCGCACCGAGACGTGGCGCGCCACCGTCGGGTACGAACTCGACCTCGCGCGGCGCCGCGCCTGGCTCGGCCGCCACAGCCTCGCCGCCGCTTGGCAGAAGGAGCGCGGCTACTTCGGCAACGGCAACATCGCGGAGTTCAACCTCGCGCCCAACAACAGCCAGCCGATCGACTCCGCCACCAACGTCATCCTCCGCCGCACCTACCTCGAGTTCAACCGCCCCGGCGGCGTGCGCGGCGGGCTCGACCCGTGGGCCAACCCCATCCCCGAGTCGCCCGGGATGAAGGCCGGCTTCGTCTACAATAACCTCTACCCCTGGGTCGCCACGAAGAACATCAGCGGGATGATCGCCGCGCAGAGCCGCTGGGCGGGTGACCGCGTGGTGCTGACCGGCGGGTACCGCCGCGACCGCGCGAAGGTGATGGACGCGAACGCCGGCGGCATCCGCCTGCCCAACTCCACCAACGCGTGGCTCCTGCGCCCGTACCGCTTCGAGAACGCGCCGCGCACGGTTTCCAACGGCGCCACGAAGACGCTCGGCGCGGTCGTCACCGCCCTGCCCTGGCTGGGCCTCTCGTACAACCAGTCGCAGAGCGTGTTCCCGCAGGGGGCCTTCAAGGACATCTTCGGCCGCGTGCTGCCGCCGATCGAGGGGGATGGGCAGGACTACGGCGTGCGCCTGATGCTGCTGGGCGGGCGGCTCTCGGCCAACCTGAACCTCTACCGCGCGGACGGCGCCAACCAGTTCCAGCCGTCACTCAACGCGCCCAAGAACAACATCTCGACCGCGGCGAACGCCGTGCTCGCGACCCTGCGCGCCAAGGGCCAGCCGCTGCCCGCGGCGGTGACCGCAGCCGGCATCACGCTGCTCAACGGCGAGTCGCAGGCGCGCGACGCCTCCGACCTCGAAGGCCGCGGCACCGAGATCGAGATCACCGGCCGTCTCACGCCCGGCTGGAGCATCACCCTCAACGCCGCGCGCAACCAGATGCGGCAGGCGAACATCCTCTCCGACTCGATGGCGTTCCTCGCGGGCGTGCAGGCGGACTGGCAGAACAACCGCGCGCCGGTCGACGACACACCCGCCGCGGTGGCGACGTTCGTGCGCGCCCGCGACGGCACGCCGCAGCGGGACTTCGTGACCAACCCGGCGACCTTCGCGGACATCTACGCCTACGGCCTGTCGGTGGCGGAGCCATTCCTGCGCGGCACGGGCAAGTCGCCCTTCGCGCACGTCGAGCGGACCTTCAACGCGTTCAGCAGTTACCGGTTCGCAGCGGACGCGCCGCGGTGGGCCCGCGGGTCGCGCGCGGGGCTGGGGGCAAACTACCGCGGCCCGGCGGTGATCGGCTACGACGCGGCGAACCGCGACACCCCGATTCTGGGCCGCAGCGCGATCGTGTGGAACGGGATGCTCGGCCGGCGCTTCCCGCTGCGCCGCGGGCAGGCGCTGGACCTCCAGCTGAACGTGGAGAACATCCTCGGCCAGGAGGACCGCCTCCCCTACTCCGCGGCCTCCCCGGGCGTGATCGTCCGCTACCTCCTCCCGCGCGTCCGCCACTCCTGGACCGTGCGCGGCACGTACACGTTCTGAGGTGCGCGGTTTGGTGTGGCTGGGGCGCGTCGCCCCGGTGCAGCGATTGGAATAGCCATCCGTGAACCGTCCGGGTCGAGAGGCTTTCCCGTTCGAGCCCGGGTTCGGCGCGATCAACGCCCGGCGGGGAGCGCCCGCAGGGCCGCCAGCTTCGCCAGTTCCTCCGCGCGCAACGCCCGGTTGAAGACCGCCACGCCGCCGATCCAGCCGGTGAAGCCGACGCCCCGGCTGCTGTGGATCACCCGCCCGATGGTGAAGGGTCCGCCGGTGCCGTCGTTGGCCGGCGTGTACAGGCGGTCGTGCGGAAACCACCACGGATTCAGCCGCAGCGAAACCAGGTCGCGGCTGGTCTCGGTGAACCCGCCATCGGCGCCCCGCCGCAGCGTGACCTCGACGCGGGTGTAGCGGAACTCGCGGAGCTCGACCCGCTCGTCGGCGGACGCGCGGAGGATCTTCACCGCGAGGGGCAGGTCCTCGGGCGGGTTGTAAAACTGGTCGGGGGGAAACGCGTGGTCCTCTCCGGGCTGAAGCCCGGGTTCACGGTGGAGCCGGCCCTGGAGCCAGGCTTGATACGCGGACTTGATCAGGTTGTCGGTCTTCGGGTTCTCCAGCCAACGGTCGCCGGCGACGCCGTTGAGCCAACCGGTGAGTTCCCGCGAGGCGTGATCGTAGGTCATCGCGAAGCACTGCCACGCGGCGTCGAGGACCGCGGCAGGGGTATCCGCGGGCACGGCCGGCGCGACGTCGGCCGAGTTGCTCTTGTGGAGCGCGTAGCGGTTGAGGAAGGAACTCGCGCCGTTCTCGGACACGTGGCCGCACGCGGCGCCGGCCTTGTTGAGCCCGGCGAAGAGCGCGTACTGCCGCTGGCCGCGCTCCACCTTCCGGATGGACGCGGTCTCCTTCTGCTGCAGGTCGGTGCCCTCGTGCCAGATGCCGGCGAGGGCGTGGTTGCCACTCTCGCGGATCGCCCAGACCACGACCGTGACGGACTGCCCGGGGCCCTTCAGGTCGATCGGCGAATCGTGGAGTCGGGCGCGCGGCACGAAGAGGAAAGGCCGGAACGTGGCGTCGGTTTCCTGCCGGATGCGGATGGCCTCGCCGAAGGGACCGCGACCGAGCAGCGGGAAGTCGGCGTAGGTCGCGGCGCGCCCCTCGCCCCAGTAGTCGCGGACGTAGTTTCCGGCCTCGAGGGCGAAATCATTCACCGCGCCGGGGGCACGTGCGCGGTGAACCGTCGCGCGCCGGCGGGCTCGCGCTGCACGAAGTCCCAGAACGCGACACAACCGGGCGTGCCGGTGACTGCGGCCACGCGTTCGGCGGAGGAGCGGGCCGGCGCGGCCGCGGCGGCGAAGGCCGAGCCGAGAAGGGGCAGTGCGATCAGGGCCCGGAGGCGGTGCATCATCGACGGAATGATTCAGACGGAAGCCGTGAGGGCGAAACTTGTAATCGATAAAGTGACAAGTGGGCGCGGGTCGCAGGTTTCGCCCGGATGACTCTTCCCGGCCTACCAGAGCCGGGCGGCTGCTCCAGCCGGCCGGAGGATTCATCCCCCGGCTACCTCGGAGGGAGAATGGAAGGGCAGGGGTTCATTTCGGGCCGAGCCATCGGGGAATCGAGCGGTTCACGTGGTCACCAGGCTCACCGGCCAGACGTTCGAGCCGCCAGCGCAGGGCCTCCGGGGCGGGCGCGTAGGCGCTCTCCGCCGGCGGGATCTGCGGCTCGCCCTAATCCGGGTCCAACCCGAACGGGACTCAAAGGTGGCCGCCCGATCAGAATTCCGCCGTGCTCGAGAGGCGGAAGTTCCGCGGCGGGCCCCACCGGCCGACGTTGGCCGTATCCGAGACTTGGTCCTGGCCGTCGAAGCGCACCCCGGCTGAACCAAGCCGGCCAAACCGCCCTCCTCAGTCGATCTCGTACACCTCCACGATGCCCACGCCGGGCAGGGCTGGCTGGTCGAGGCGCGGGTTCACGCTGCGCAACTCGAACGGACGCACGATCACGGTGTAAGCACCCGCCGGCAGATCCACCAGCACCGCCGGCTCCCGGCGGTTGCCCGGCGCCCGCCCGGTCGCGAATAACGCCTGCTCCCCGGACGTCGCCACCCGCGGCCGGAAATCGTTCACCGGACTCGCCCCGCCCTCCGCGTCCCCGGTCCAGTCGTCATTACGCAACAGCAGCACGCCCCGTGCGTCCCGCAACTCCAGCTCCGGATCGTCCAGGACGCCCCCGAGGTTGAACGGCGGCCGCGCCAGGCTCGGTCCCAGCACGCGCAGCAGCACCCGCCGCGTCGCGCCCGG
>VHCY01000228.1 GCA_016871595.1 Verrucomicrobiota bacterium | reverse complement strand
ACGAGGAAGTCGCGCGCGTTGGTCGAGCCCGTGTCGAGGAGGAACTGGGACGTGACCACCGAGATGGCGGCGCCGACGTCGCGGAGGTCCGTGCGCAGGCGGGTGCCGGCGAGGGTGGAGGTGGCCGCGTAGCCGCGGTCCTGGGCCTCCTCGACCACGAACGGGCTGAGCGTCACGGGAACGTCATCCGCGGCGGCGGCCGTGGCCGTGGGCGGGCGCGGCGCGGGTGCGGTCTGGGCGGGGAGGGTGGCGGGCAGGCACAGGCAGGCCGCCACGAGGAGGCGGGGCAGGGTGGTCATCATAGGGCAGGGCGCGCCGGAACCGGCGGGAGGGTAAGAACGTACGTGGGCGCGCCGGCTTGGCCAGAGCGGAATCGGGGAACGCGGGCGACGGCCCCTTGTGCCTAACGGCGGCGCCGCCGGGCGGGCAGGAGGGCAAGGATGCGGCGGCTCAGGTCCTCGAGCGCCGCCTCCTCCAGCTCGCCCCCGACCACCACGTGGGCCCGCTCGCGTTGGGGCGCCACGTGGCGGCGGAACATCGGCTCGACCTGTTCCCGCCACTGGCGCCGCACGGAGGCGGGGGTCCGGCCGCGCTCGCGGACGTCCCGCTCGAGGCGCCGCTCCCGCCGCAGGGGCGCGGCGGCGTCGCGGTAGATGCGAAGGTCGAAGCGGTCGCGCAGGGCGGGCCGCACCCACGGCCACAGGCCCTCGACCAGCACCACCGGCCGGGGCGCCCAGCGGCGGGGGCGCCCGCGCCGGGTGTGGCGGCTGAAGTCGTACCGCGGCACCGGCGGCCGACCGCCGGCGGCGATCCCGTCGAGCACGGCCGCAAGGGCGGGCCAGTCGATCGCGGCCGGCTGGTCGAAGTTGCGTCCCGCGCGGCGGGCGGGGGCGACGTGGCCGAGGTCGCGGTAAAAATCATCCAGCGAGAGCAGCGCCGCCCGCCGGCCGAGGCGGCGGCGCAGGGCCCGCGCGAGCCAGGTCTTGCCGGAACCGCTGCCCCCGGCGATCGCCACGAGCACGACGCCGGACTCGCGGCGGGCGGGGGCGGTGGGTCGGGCGGGGGGCATCGGGGGATTTCCGGCGGCGAGCGTGCGGCGCGCCGCGTGGTTGTCGAATCCGGGCTCGCGCCTGCGGGATTGCGGTCCGCGCCCCGCCCGCCAGCGTCGCGTCACGGGGTGCGCCGCGCTCGCGGCCGCGCCCCTTTTCTCCCCGATGCGCCTTCCCGCCCTGCCCCGTGCCCTGCTGGTGCCGGCCCTCCTAGCCCTCGCCCCGCTGCCGGCGGCCGAGAAATCCGCCGCCGATGCCGCCTTCGAGGCGGCGCGCGGCGCCATCGTGACGTCGAATCCCGCGGCCGAGCCGGCGCTCGAGGCCGGCTTCACCTTCCTGCTTGGATTCCCGGAAGACTCCCGCACGCGCGGGCTGCTGCCGGCGCTGGAAGCCCTGGCCGAACGCCTGCCGGAGGCGGCCCGGGCCGGGTACCGCGAGGCCTACGCCCGCCGCATCGCGGCCGCGTTGGCCCGGAAGGACCTGCCTGCCGCCGCCCGCGAGGGCATCCTCACCGGGATCGCCTCCGCCGCCCTCAGCCGCCAGCTGGAGGCCGAGCAGCCGGACCCCGCCGCGCTGGCCGCGCCCCTGCGCGCGCTGGAGGAGCAGTTCCCCGCCTCCCGCGCCCTGCCCTCCCTGCGCCTCGGCGAAGCGAAGCTGCTCGCCGCCCGCGACCCGGAGGCCGGCCTCGCGCGGATGCGCGCCCTTGCCGCCAGTCCCGACCCCGAGATCGCGCGGCAGGCGGCCGCCGAGGTGCGGCTGGCCGACCTGCGCACGAAGCCCCTCGACCTGAAGTTCACCGCCGCCGACGGCCGCGAGGTGGATCTGGCGCGGCTCCGCGGCAAGGTCGTCCTGATCGACTTCTGGGCCACGTGGTGCGGCCCCTGCATCGCCGAGCTCCCCAACCTCCTCCGCGTTTACGAGCAGTACCATCCGCAGGGGTTCGAGATCGTCGGGATCTCCTTCGAGAACTCCGGCCTCGTCGACGAGGAGACCCGCCGCCAGCCCCGCAACGCCGGCCGACCGCTCGACACCCCGGAACAGGCCGCGGCCAAGCTCGCGACCGCGCGGCAGAAGCTCCTGGACTTCACGGCCAAATGGAAGATGCCGTGGCCGCAGCAGTTTGACGGGCGCTACTGGGACAACGAGTTCGGCCGGCAATTCAACATCCGCAGCATCCCGGCGATGTTCCTCCTCGACCGGGAAGGGCGCATCGTCGACACCAACGCGCGCGGCGCGAAGCTGGAGCCGCAGGTGCGCCGGCTCCTCGGCCTGCAGCCGTGAGCCGCCCGGCGCAGACGCGGCGGGAGTTCCTGTGGCTCGGCCTCGCCGGCGTCGGCGCCGTGCCTTGGCTCGCCTCGGGTTGCGCCGGCCCGGGTAACGTCGACGTCAGCGGCGAGCTGGGATCCGCCGCGGGTCCCGTGGCCTTCGTGATCCTCTCGGGCGGGGGCACGCCGCTGACCAACAACTACTCGCAGTACCTGCAGGCGCGCGCGTGGGCCGGTTGGCTGGCGCGGACGCGGCCGGCGGCCCCGCGATGGTGCTTCTTCGGGGTGGGCAACCGCGAGGGCTCCCCGGCGGTGCTGGCGGACACCTACCGCGAGGTCGAACGTGACGGGGGTTACGAGCCCGAGTGGCTGCCGGGGTTCCTCCCGGACAACCGGCCCGCGACGCGCGAGTCCCTGTTCCGCGCCCTGCGCGAGGAGATCCTGCCCGTGGTGCGCGGGGGCGGCACCCTGTTCCTCCTCGTGGGTGACCACGGGGAGCTGTCCGGCCGCGACGCGGCGCAGGAGAGCGCGATCACGATGTGGCAACTGAAGCGCGGCGGCCGTCAGGGCTGGCGCACCGACAACACCGAGGTGCTCGGCGTCGCCGAGCTGCGGCGCGAGCTGGCGGCGGGCCTGGGCCGCGGCCGCGTGGTGTTCGGGATGACGCAGTGTCACTCGGGCGGATTCCACGAGCTGGCGGTACCGCGCACGCTGGTCCCGCCGCGCGCGTGGTTCACGCGGGTGCCGGACGGGATCGCGGGCCGGCCCGCGCGGCTGCAGCTGGCGGCGGCGGGGTTCACCGCCACGGACCAGGCGTCGCCGGCGGCGGGGTGCGAGCCGGACCCGGAGCCGGACCGCTGGGCGGGTTACGAGCGGTTCTTCCCGGAGGCCTTGCTCGGCTCCGACCTGATGACGGGCGCGGTCCGCGGCGCGGCGGCGCCGTCCCTGGATGCCGCCCACGAGGCGGCGGTGCTGGTGGACCACACCATCGACCAGCCGCGTGCCACCTCGGAACACTACCTCGAGGCGTGGGCGCGCGTGATCGAGGAGCGGCTGGCGACCACCCTCGCGGTGACGGAGCCGGTGCAACGGGCCTTGACGGCGTTCCAGCGGGCGGTGGACACGGGCGAGGCCGAGGTGGCGGACCCGGGGTGGACGGCGTTGCGGCAGCGTTACCGGCGGTTCCAGGCGGCGCTGGTCGCGCAACTGCCCGCGGGCCGGGCCCTGTTGCAGCTGGGGGATCGCCGGCGGCTCACCGCGGCGCTGCGGCCGGTGGCCGAACCCGCCCGCGACCCGGGGGCGCGGCGGCGGACCGCCCTCACCGCGGCGCGGCGCGCGTGGAGCGCCACCCTGCGGCCGGCGTGGAAAGCGGCCGTGGAGGCGGACCGCGTGCCGGGCTTGGATGGTCCGGCGCGGGAATTCGAGCGGCACCTGCTGCGGTTGGAGGACGAGAGCCGGAGCCTGCTGCTGGGCCGGCGCGACGGGGAGGCGCTGCTGCAGGAGGTGTACTGGCGTTCCGGTTACGCGGACCCGGCCCAAACCGATCCGGCGGCGGCGCGTGTGATCGCGCGCTGGGGCGTGGCGCGGCGGGAGCGCATCGCGGAGTGGGGCCGGACGGCGGCCGAGCCGGCGGTGCGGACGGCGGCGGAGCAGTTGGCGGCGGTGCCGCCACCGGAGGCGTCGACGGGCCCGGGCCTCACCCTCGCGACGGCGGCCGCGCGCGTGCTGTTCCAGCGGCGGGTGCTGGCGGCGTGGCGCTTCCTGCTGGAGGTCGGCCACGCGCCGGCCCTCGCGGAACTGGCGCAGTTACGCGCCCTGGAGTTCACCCCGCTGCCGACCCCGGCGGCCGGGGTTGCGGTGGCCTGGGCACGCGCGGATTGACAGCGAGAAAAGTGTGATACAAATTAGTCTCACAATGCCTCCC
>VHCY01000227.1 GCA_016871595.1 Verrucomicrobiota bacterium | reverse complement strand
CGACGGCTCGATGATCGTGGGCGAGTCCAACCGTGGCTGGAATTCCCTCGGCTCCCGCTCCTTCGGCCTGGAGCGGCTGCGCTGGACGGGGAAGGTGCCGTTCGAGATCCAGCGGATGGAGGCGACGCCGGACGGCTTCCGCCTGACCTTTACCGAGCCGCTGGCCGGGAAGGCCGTGGTGACGCCCGCGTCGTTCACCCTGAGCAGCTACACCTACCTGTACCGCCAGAATTACGGGAGCCCGGAGACGGACCCCCGGCCGGTGACGGTCGAGGCGGTCGCGGTGGCGGCGGACCGGCGGAGCGTGACGCTGCGGTGCGGCGGCCTGCGGCCGGGGTACGTGCACGAGCTGGCGGTCGGGGACCTGCGTTCGGCGGGCGGCCAGCCGCTCCGCCACGCCCGCGCCTACTACACGCTCAACCGGATCCCGGGCGGCGTGCGCTGACGGTTGCGCCGTTCAGGCCGCGTGCGCGGGCGGGAGCTCGGTCCCGGAGGGCGCGCGCCGCCGCCGCGCCTCGTCGAAACTCACGAGCTGGCGCCCCGGTTCGTCCCACAGGTGCAGGCGCAGCGCGCGCAGGCTCCGGCGGAACGTGAGCGGCGGCACCTCGCGGAAAATCGGGTGCGAGTGATGGCAGCGCTCCAGGTTGTAGTTCGGGATCCGGGGACTGAGGTGATGGATGTGGTGGAACCCGATGTTGCCCGAGAACCACTGCAGCACCTTCGGTAACTGGTAATAGGAACTGCCCTGCAGCGCCGCCGTGGTGTAGTCCCACGCCTCGCCCCGTTCCCAGTAAACCTCCTCGAACTGGTGCTGGACGTAGAACAGCCACACGCCGATCGCGCCCCCGACCACCGAGATCGTGAGCTGGATGAGCAGGTAGGGTTTCCAGCCAAACCACCAGACGAGCAGGGCGACCATCGCCGCGAGGGCGGCATTCATCAGCCACACCGATCGTCGTTCCGCCTTCCGCGCCCCCGCCGAGGGGATCCGTTCGCGAAGCAGGAACAGCGGGGCGGGCGCGAGGAGGAAAAGCACGAGCGGGTGGCGCGCGAACCGGTAGGCCAGACGCCGCCAAAGCCGGGCCGCGAGGTACTCCCGCACGGTCATCGTCCAGATGTCGCCCACCCCGCGGCGATCGAGGTCACCGGAGCTCGCGTGATGCAGGGAATGCTCCCAGCGCCAGTGATGATAGGGGGTGAAGGTCAGCATCCCGCAGACGAACCCCACCGCGTCATTGGCCGCGCGGGAGGCGAAGAAGGAGCCGTGCCCGCAGTCGTGGAAAATGATGAAGACGCGGACGAGCAGCACGCCCGCCAGCACCGCGAGGGCCGCGGTCAACCAGAGGGAAACCGCGAGGCTCCAGTGCAGCAGCACCCAGAGCAGCACGAAGCCGCCGACGGTGTTCACGAGCTGCCAGAGCGCGCGGGGCAGGGAGGGTTGCTGGAAGCGGGTGACGATCGCTTTCCATTCCGCGACGCTCGGCGGAGGCGTCGGGCTCGCGCCGGGGATGGGTTTCGCCGGCCGACTCACTTTACCCCCCGGCCTTCCCGCGATCGGTTGAGACCCTTCTGGTCGCTTTGGTCTCCGCGCTCCCGCCTGGCGACTGGGGTCGCCGGGGCGACCAATCGGCTAAGCCGGGTGCGGGAAGGTTGGAGCATCGGAGGTGGGTGGGGTGGTCGCGGCGGAAGAGGGCCTTGCGCCAAAAGGCGGCAGGCTGGCCCGCACGGCTGGCGGTACAAGAGCGAAAAGCCCCCCAGCCTCAGGAACCCGGCAGGACCGTCACGCGGCTCACGCGCCCGCGGCCGAGGTACTCGCGGGCCAGCGCCGAGAGCTCGGCGGCGGTGACGGCTTCGAGGTCCTCGGTGCGGGAGCGCGCCCAGTCGAGCACCTCGGGCTTCTCCTGCGCGCGGGCGAGGACGGCCTGGAGCCAGTACGCGTTGGTGCGGAGCGACTCGCGGGCGGCGGTCCGCGCGGGCAGGCGCGCCCGCTCGAGCTCCTCGTCGGTCACCCCGTTCCGGGCGAGGTCGTCGGCGAGGTCCACCACGGCCTCCCGCACCTTGGCGGCGGCGGCCGGGTCGACGTCGATCGAGGTGGAGAGGTAGCCGTACCCGGCGAAGGTGTCGCTGGAGGCGCTGGCCGCGCGGGGGCTGTAGGTGCCGCCCATCTCCTCGCGGATCTTCACCCGCAGCCGGTCGCTGAACACGCTCGCGAGCAGGGTGAGGCGCCGCGTGCGGCGGATGTCGGAGGCGTCCGTGGTGGGCCAGAACAGCGCGACCACGCCCTTCGGGATCTCGGAGCTGATCCGGTACTCGCGGGTGAACGGCTCGCGCGGGAACGAGACGCGCCGCAGGTCCGCGAGGGCGGGCCGCTCCTCGCGCGGCGGCAGCGCGCCGAGGGTGCGGGCGACGGCGTCGATCGCGGCCTCGGGGTCGAGGTCGCCGATTAGCGCGACCTCGATCGCGCCGCGGGTGAGCTGGGGGGCGAGCCATTCCCGGACCTCGCCGAGTTCGCGGGCCAGCAGGACCTCGCGTGGCGGCACGCCGAAGCGGTGGTCGCCGCCCGCGATCAGGCTCGCGACCTCCGTCGAGAGCGGTCCGTTGGGCGTGTGCGCGAAGCCGGTGTACATCTGCTCCATCCCGGTGCGGACCTGGCGGAGCGCCTCCGGCCGGTAACCGGGATCGGTGAGGTGCGCGGCCAGCAGCTGGAGCGTGAGCAGCAGGTCGTCCCGGGTCGTGCCGCCCCCGCCGCCGCCCCGCCCGCCGCGGCCACCCCCGCCCCCCGCGTTCCCCAGTTCAAGCGCGTCCTGGCCGACCCGGAAACCGATCCCCGCGTTGCGGCCTGCGAGCACCCGGCGGAGGTCGTCGACCCCGTGCCGGCCCAACCCGCCGGCGGTGAACGCGCTGTTGGCGAGCATCACCAGCCCGCGGCGGTCCGCCGGCTCGGTCAGGCCGCCGGTGCCGACCCGCGCGCTCACCCGGATGCCGGCCTCGAAATCCGTGCGCTTCAGGTTCAGGCGCACGCCGTTGGCGAAGGTGACGAGCGTGACGTCGAGGTCCGCGACGTGCTCCCGGCGGACCACCCGGCCCGGGGCCCCGAAATCGGTGTAGGCCCAGCGCGCCTCCGCGGCGTCCGCGGGCGGCTCCACGGGGACCCGGGCGGAGGCGGCGTGCGCGGCGAGGATGGCCGCGGCGGCGTCGCCGGGCAGCGTCAAGTTGCCGGTGACCAGCACGTGCCGGCCATTGCCCGTGAACGCCTCGCGCAGCGCCGCGAGGCATTCCGCCGCGGTGATGCGCTCGACCGCCGGCAGGTACAGGTCGCGGGTCGCCGCCGGGTGCGTGAACACGCGCTCGTCGAGGATCGACTGCGCGATCTCGCCCGCGAGGTTGCTCGAGCGCCGCGTGGCGGCGCCGCGGACGGCCTGTTCGACGGCGTTGCGGTACGAGGCTTTGGTCTCCGCCAATTCGCCGGCCTGGAACCCGTGTTCGAGTGCGCGCCGCAGCTCCTGCTCGCCGACGGCGAGCGCGGCGGCCCACTGGTCCGGCTTGCAGGTCAGGTCGACCGTGGCCTCGCGGTAGATCCGGTAACCCTCGTTGACCGAGACGCGGGCGGCGCTGAACGCGGCCCCCTCGCGCCGGGCCAGGACGGAGAGCCGGCGGTTGAGCATCGACACCGCGAACTGCCGCGGCAGACGGCTCACGCGCTGGGCGGCGTTATCCGGTTGCGCCTGATAAGGCGCGAGCACAGCCAGCGACACGCCGGTGGCGGTCGCCTCCGCCTCCGGGTGAAAACGCGCCCGCACGCCCTCGAACCGCGTCACGCGGCCCCGGTCCGGCTCGGCGGGGGCGGGTCCGCGGCCGGTGAGGGGCGCGAAGGCGGCGCGGAGCAGGCGTTCCGCGAGGTCGGGGTCGACGTCGCCCACGATCACCGCGGCCATCCGCTCGGGGCGATACCAGCGGTCCCAGAAGGCGACGAAGCGCTCGCGCGGGGCGCCCTGGATGACCTCCGCGACGCCGATGGGCATCCGGCGGGGCAGGAGGGTGTCGCCGAGCATGAACTCGAACTGCGCGACGGTGGTGCGGAAGCCGACGGTGTCGCGCGCGCGCTTCTCGCTGAGGATGATGCCGCGCTCGCGGTCGATCTCCGCGGGGGCGAGGAGGAGGCCGGCGGCGTAGTCGCCGAAGACGCGGAGGCCCTCGGCGAGCGTGGCCTCGGAGGTCTCGGGCAGTTCCAGCAGGTAGAGCGTGCGGTCGAAGCCGGTGGAGGCGTTGGTGTCCCCGCCGA
>VHCY01000226.1 GCA_016871595.1 Verrucomicrobiota bacterium | reverse complement strand
GTCGGCCTCCCGCAGGGTGCGGATCTTTTCCTCAGTCGTGTGTCGTTTGCCTTTCATGATCTGGGTTCCTTTCTACACGCCCCAGACTGTCACCGCCAGCGGATCAATTATCGGCGGTCACCTCACTCCCTTGACTCCACCCCGGATCCGATCGTCTTGGCCGGACCCGCTTCCCCGTTGCCCCAATGCGAGCCCCACCGCTTTCGCTCCGCTCCCTGATCTGGGTTTCCCTCTGGCTGCTGCCTTGGTCGCTCGCCGGGCAGAGCCCGCCCAAGCGGGAACTGCGGGGCGCCTGGATCGCCACCTTCGGCAACATCGACTGGCCCAGAGCCAGCAATTTACCCGTGGCGGCCCAGCAGGCGGAACTCCTCGCGCTGCTCGACCAGTTGCAGGCCACCGGGTTCAACGCGGTCTTCTTCCAGGTGCGCAGCCAGTGCGACGCGATGTACGCCAGCCCACTGGAGCCGTGGAGCGCGGATCTGACCGGGCGCCAGGGCCGAGCCCCCTCCCCCGCCTACGACCCGCTGGAATTCATCATCGCGGCCTGCCGGCAAAGGGGCCTCGAGCTCCACGCTTGGTTCAACCCGTTCCGCGCGGTGAGCAATGCCGCCAACCTCGCCTCCCTCGACCCCTCCCACCTCGCGCGGACCCGGCCCGAATGGCTGCTGGCCCAAGGCGGCCTGCGCATTTTGGATCCCGGTATCCCGCAGGTCCGGGACCACGTGATCAACGTGCTCCTGGACGTGCTCCGCCGCTATGACGTGGATGGCATCCACTTCGACGATTACTTCTATCCCTATCCGCCCAGCTCCGGGGCGGCGTTCAACGACGATGCGACCTTCGCCGCGGACCCGCGCGGGTTCACCAGCCGGCAGGACTGGCGGCGCGACAACATCAACCGGTTCATCCAGCGGAGCCACGAGAGCATCCGCGCAGTGAAGCCGTGGGTGAAGTTCGGCGTTTCCCCCTTCGGCATCTGGCGCAACCGGTCCAGCGACCCGGCCGGATCGGCCACCAGCGGGCTGCAGAGCTACAGCGACATTTACGCCGACAGCCGCAAATGGATCCAGGAGGCGTGGGTGGATTATCTAACCCCACAACTCTACTGGTCGGTGGGTTTCAGCGTCGCCAACTACGGCGTGCTGCTGCCCTGGTGGAACGCCCTGGGCGGAAGCCGTCACATCTACAGCGGCCTCGCGGCCTACAAGGTGAACAATGGCGGGACCGACCCCAACTGGAGCCAGCCCGCGCAGTTGCCCGACCAGATCCGCCTGAACCGGCTGCAGCCGAACGTGCGGGGCCAGACCTTCTTCAGTACAAGGAGCGTGACGGGCAATCCGCTGGGCCTGCGGGACGCATTGCGCGATGACCTGTTCCGGACCCCGGCCCTGCTGCCCACGATGCCTTGGAAGGACGACCAGCCGCCGCCGCCCGTCAGCAATTTGACCGCGCAGGTGAGCGGCAACGAGATCCGGCTGCGCTGGGTGGCTCCGCCCGCCAGCGGCAATGCCCTCGATCAGGTGCGGCAATTCGCGGTCTACCGTTCGACCAGCAGCACCATCGACCGGGAGGAGGCGGCGAACCTCGTGCGGATCACCGCGCACGAGGGCGAAACCAGCTTCACGGATCCCGGCCTGCCGCCCGGAACCTATCACTACACGGTCACGGCGCTGGACCGGTTGCACAATGAAAGCCTCCCCGCGGGCACGGTGAGCGCGCAGGTGGTCGCCCCACCGGGAGGCGGGGCGGGGTCCTTCAGCCGGTTGACCAACCTGTCGGTGCTCGCGCCCATTGCCGGGGCGGGGGATGCCTTCACCGTCGGTTACGTGGTGGGGGGCAGCGGGACGTCCGGGAGCAAGCCGGTGGTGCTGCGCGCCGCGGGGCCTTCGCTGGCCCCGCTGGGGGTGACAGGGGTGCTGGCGGATCCGCGGCTGGAACGCTTCAGCGGGAGCACCCGGACCGGCGAGAACGACAACTGGGGGGGATCCGCCACCTTGGCGGCGGCGATGTCGTCCGTGGGGGCCTTTGCCTTTTCCGGGCCGGGATCCCGGGATGCCGCGGCGAGCGTCTCGCTGCCCGCGGGGGACCAATCGATGCGGATCTCCGGGGTGGGCGGCGCCACGGGGTTGGTGTTGGCGGAAGTCTACGACGCGACGCCGGAGGCGGCCTTCACGGTGAGCACCCCGAGGCTGGTCAACCTGTCCCTGCTGAAGGATTCCGCCGGGGGCATCACCGCGGGGTTCGTGGTGGCTGGCGCGGGCGAGAAGCGGGTCCTTGCCAGGGCGGTGGGTCCGGGCCTGGCGGCGTTCGGGGTCGACGGAGCCGCGGCGGATCCGAGGCTCACGCTGTACGCGGGGGAGAGGCCGATCGGCGCCAACGACAATTGGGGTGGCGGGGTGGAGCTGGCCGCCGCCTTTGCCCGGGCGGGGGCGTTCGGCCTGGTCCCGAACTCCCGGGACGCCGCCTTGGTGGCCTCCCTGCCGGCGGGGAATTACACCGTGCGGGTGGAGACGGGCGCGGCCACCGGTACCGTCCTGGTCGAGGTTTATGAGCTGCCGTGAGGCCGCGGGGGGGCCGGAGGCGGGATCGGGCCGCCTGACCCGTCAGCCTGGTTCCGCGGAAAACCGGTTCTCTCCCCACGGAATTCTTGCCAGTTTCCAAAGAGATGAGGCCCCAATTCAGGATCCCTGCTTGCCCGGCGCGCGCGGCCAGAGCCACCCAGCTGCTCTTCGGCCTGCTCCTGCCGGCCCTGGCCGGGGCGGCGGTCCCCGGACCGGCAACCGAACCGGTGATCGAGTCCTTCATCGCGCGGGCGACCCCGGAGCACCCGCGCCACTCCGAGGGGGACGTGCTGGTCCTCCGCGATGGCACGCTCCTCGCGGCGTGGACGGAGTTCGCGGGGGGCGCGCGCGATGACGCCCCGGCGCGCATCGTGGCGGCGCGGTCCGCGGACGGCGGCCGCACCTGGGGCGCCCGCACCGTGATCCAGGAGAACACCGGCCGGGCCAATGTGATGTCGGTGAGCCTCCTGCGCTCCCGCTCCGGTGACGTGCTCTGCTTCCATCTGCGCAAGAACTCCGCCACCGATCTGAAGGTGTGGGTGCGCCGCTCGACCGACGACGCCGCCACCTGGGGCCCGCCCGTGCTGGTGACGCCCGCGGACGGCTATCACGTGATGAACAACGCGCGCGTGATCCAGCTGCGGTCCGGGCGGCTGCTGGCCCCCGTCGCCACCACGCGGCAGGTCGGCACCAAACAGGATGATTTCCGGACCGTCGTGCACCATTCCGACGATGATGGGCGCACCTGGCAGCGGGGCAGGACGTGGCTCACCGCCCCGAAGCGGGGGGCGATGGAGCCGGGCTTGATCGAGCTGCGGGACGGCCGCGTGCTGCAGATCATCCGCACCCAGACGGGCCGGATCTGGCATGCCCATTCCCGCGACGGCGGGGACACGTGGTCGGAGGCGACGCCGTGGAACGTCGAGGCCCCCGAGGCGCCCTCGACCATTGCCCGCGTGCCGGGCTCCGGCGATTGGCTGCTGGTGCTGAATCCGAACGTGACGTGGGCGGACCCCGAGCGGGGGGTGCTGGGCGCGAATCACGGGGGCGCGCGAACGCCGCTGGCCGCCCGGATCTCCCGGGACGAGGGGGCGACGTGGGGCCCACCCCGGAACCTCGAGGCGGATCCGGCGATCACCTACGCTTACACCAGCGTCACGTTCCACGAGGGTCGCGCGCTGCTCACTTACTATCATTTTCCCCCGGGCGGGAAACTGCTCTCGCTGAAGTTCCGGAGCGTGCCGTTGGGCTGGTTCCACTCCGGGCCCTGACGCGGCGGGCGCGGCGCGCGGACGGTCCCGGGGTGGATTCCCCGCTTGCCGTCCCCGCCGCCCTCCCCTCACTCCCTCGGCAACCCTCGAACTGATGTCCTACTCCGCCCAGCACCTGCGGGAAACCGCCGAGATCATCGCCCGCCTGAATCCGGAGGACTGCGAGCGGTGCGTGCGGGAGCTGGTCGCGGTGCGGACGCGGGGCGGGCGGCTCTTCATCCTCGGGGTCGGGGGGAGCGCGGCGAACGCGTCGCACGCGGTGAACGATTTCCGCAAGATCGGCGGCCTCGAGTGCTACGCGCCCACCGACAACGTCTCGGAGCTCACGGCGCGCACCAACGACGAGGGCTGGGCGACGGTGTTCGTCGAGTGGCTCCGCGGGTCGCGCCTGCGGGCGGACGATGCCCTGCTGGTGCTCTCGGTCGGCGGGGGCAACCGCGAGCAGAACGTCTCCCCGAACCTGGTGGC
>VHCY01000225.1 GCA_016871595.1 Verrucomicrobiota bacterium | reverse complement strand
AGCGCGTCCGCCGCCTCGAGGAACAGCGGCCGCGCGTTGAGGCGCCCGGCGTTCCCTGCTTCCGACGGGACCGGCGCCGCATCGCCCGTGCCGATCAGAGCGGCGAGCGCGAGAGCCCGCAGGGCGGGCAGAACACGGACGAGCGTCAGCGCGGGATAAAGGGCCATCGGCGGCGGAAAGACGGCCCCCGCCCGCGTGCGGTTTCAGCGCGGGGAAAGTTCGTTCCGCGTCGCCCGCGAGTGCCTCACGGTGCCGCCTTCGGCGCGATGGTGTAGGTGTGCGCCACCCCGCGGTTGCGCAGCGCGGCCGTCTCCTGCGTGGGCAACGCGGCGCGCACGTATTCCACCTTCACCTCGGCCGCGCTGACACCCACGCGGAGGTGGCCCGAATTGGGCAGGATGGTGCCCGCGACATAGCCGCCATCGCGCGCGCTGCCGGTGGAGAAGTTGCCCGTGCCGGGCTGCGGGCACTCCTGGTAGACGATCCCATCCAGCTGCTGGTATCCATAAAAATGATCGTGCCCGTGGAAGACCGCGCTGACGCCGTGCTGCACGAGCAGCGCGTGGATGGGCACGCCCCAGCCGGGACGCCGCTCCGCGAATCCCTCGGAGTCATCGGCGTTCCGCCCGCCCCACTCGTAGCGGCCCGCCGCCTCGACGCCACCGCGGCCGGAGGCCACGCCGCCAACCAGGTTGTGCAGGAAGACGAACTTGTGGCGGGCCCGGCTGCGGGAGAGGGTGTTCCGCAGCCAGTCGTATTGGGTGCGTCCGAGGCTCCAGCGCCAGTTGTCGGCGCCCGCCGCGTTCGGGTTCGCCATCGTGTTGTTGTAAGGATCCAGGACCACGAAGAGCGCGTCCCCCCACTCCCAAGCGTAGTAGTTCTCGAGCAGTTCCTCCCGACCCGAAATGACGCGTTTCTCGGAGCTCCCGGAGTAGATGCCACCGGGTACCGGAGTCGGGAAGTAGAGCTTGCGCGCGCGGAGGTTCCAGCTGCCCACGTTGCTGTTCAGGTCGGGACTGCGGTCCGCCGCGAACACGTACCCGTACTCGCCCTCGTGGTTGCCCAAAGTGAAGAAGAACGGCACGGAGTGCGCGAACTGGGCGAACTCGTTGCGCAGGGTCACCGCCCGGTACTCCACCAGTCCGTAGTTCACGGTCAGGCCAGGGATGATCGTGGAAAGCTTGTCGGACATAAAGATGTCCCCGAGGTCCACGTGGAAGTCGGGGTTGTCTGCGGCGATGTTGCGCATCGCCAGCGCGAAGAGCCCGGGGTTGGTCACCTCGTCGAGGTGCGGATCCGCCGTGATGGTGAACGTGAAACCGGCGCCGGGGGCGCGCTGGGTGACGAAACTGCGCTCGCCCCGGGCCCGGAACGCGCCCTCGCCGGGGGCCCGGTAGCGGACGCGGTAGTAGTGCCGGCGGCCTGCCGCCAGCGGCGCGGTGCCGGCGGGCGCCTCGATCCGCAGTTCCGCCGGGGATCCGGCCGGAAACACCGCCGGCGCGGTGCGAGCGGTGTAATCACCCGGATTCGGACCGAACTCGACGTAGGCCTCGAGGGCAGTGGAGGCCTCGAAATTCACCACCACCCCGCGGTCGGTAGGGATGCCGAGGAACTCCGGGGCGGTGAACAGGGCATCCTTGAAGGTCCCGGCGACCAGATAGGCCGCGCTCACGCTCACGCCGCGTCCACCGGCGCCATCCGTGGCGACCAGCGTGTACGTGACGGTCGCTCCGGCCGACTGTGCCGGGATCGCCGCGCCGAAGATCCCGTCCCCCGCCTGCTGATCATCGTGGCGGCCGTCGTCCCACATCGGCACGCTCTGCGCCGCGCCTCCGCCCACGCGGTACTCCAGCATCGCCTGCACCGGCCGCGCCCCGCCCGGAGCCTGGATCCGTGCGGCGACCACCGTGGCGTCAAGATAGGTCGGGACCGCCGGCAGGGTCGAAACCTCCGCGAAGGTGAAACCGGCCGTGGAAGCGGCGGCCGCCGGGGCCTCGGCGTAAACCTCCACCAGCGCGGTGCCGGTGCCCCCACCGACGCCGCTGATCACCGCGGAATAGGAGCCGGCGGGAAGGCTCAGCAGCAGGGCCGCGTCGCGACTGCCCGCCGCCAACTCGAAGGCCCCGAAGGCGCGGGCCGCCGTCGCCACCTCGGCCGCGTTCGCCGCCGCGCCCCAGTCATCGTTGGTCGCGACCACCGCGCCCGCCCGGTAAAGCGTGATCGTCGGGTTCGCGAGCACGCCGCCGACCCCGAAGGCTCCCAGTCCCGGCCCCACCGCGCGAATGAGGACCCGCAGGGAACCGGGCCCCGCGATGACCAGTCCGGGGATCAGCACATTGTCCCCGGTCCCGACGAAGGCGCGGGTGGACGCGTTGACGAGATAGGCACCCGCCGCGGGATCCGCGTCGTAGACCTCCAGCAACGCCACCCCGGAAGCGCCCGCCGGAGGCGTGACGGGCACCGTGTAACCCCGGGGCGCCAGCGAGCGCACCAGTGCCGCGTCGCGACTGCCCGCGGGCAGCGCGAAGGCGCCCACGGCGCTCATCGTCGCGGCGTCGGCCGCCAGCCAATTGTCATTTTCCGCGATCATCGTGGCATCGGCCATCAGCGCGAGCCGCGGGTCCGCAAGCGCCCCGGTGACCCCGAACCCGCCCAGCGCCGGCCCGACCGCGCGCACCAGCACCGGTTTGGACCCGGCGCCCGCGACCACGAAGCCGGAGATCGGCGTGCCGGCGGCGCCCCCGACGGCGGCGCGGGTGGCCAGGTTTACCAGCCGCGCCGACGGCGGCTCCGCGGCCGGCAAATTCAGGCTCAGGAGGATCAGGGACGGCAGGGACCAGCGGATCGTGCGCATACGGAACGCTGACGCGGGCGAATGACGAGCCCCGGCGCGCCCCGATTACATCCCTTTCATCCGCCCTTGCCGGCCTCAGCCGGCCGCACGATCTCGACGGGCAACTGCAGGTCGGGCTTCGTGGTCCACCGAGGCCGCCAACCCGGACGCTCGATCCGCGTGCGGAAGACGACCGTGTTGTCCAAGTCCAGATCGCCGGTCCAGATGAACCGGGCCCCGGCGAAGTCCGCCTGATGGAACGCCTCCTTCGGCCGGACGCGCTCGACGCTGTACTCCACCGCCGGCGACCAGTCCGAATCATCAAAATCCACGGCATACCAGCGGGCGGGCAAGGGCTGATGCTCGACCCGCTTCCCGCCGCTAGTGGCCGGCAGGGGCCCGCGGAAGAAAGTCCGCGCCTTCCACGAAGCGTTCGTGACGGTACCGTCGCTGAACTTGAGGATGAAGCCGCCGTCACCGATGGACGTCCCGTACTCGTGGCCCGTCCGCGGATCCGCGTTGTCCATCGCGAGCACCGCGATCGTCATCGGGTACTCGGGGAGCAGGTCCACCGAGACGACGTTGTGGGGCAGGAAATCAATCGGATCGACCGCCGCGAGCCGCCCGTTGATGAAAAGTACGAACCAGTTGTCCGCGTAGACATTGGCGCGAATGGTGTCCTGCAGCGTCGGCTTGATCACGAACCCGCTCTTGTCCGCCTTGCCCCCCTTCCCGGGCCGCGGTCGCGGCGGGCCCTCGGCCGCGGGTTCGCCGGCGAAGGTAGCGGAGAGGAGCATCCCAGAGAGGATCCGGAGCGGCGTGCGCATCAGGCAGGGGACGCCCCGCGGATGGCAAAGCCAGCGATGACTAGATTACAGCGCGTTCATCAGCGCGCGCCTTGGCGGCGAAACACCCACAGGTCGCCGGCGGGGGAGTCGAAGGGGTGGCGGTTCTCGGCACTGGCCACCAGCGCGTAATTGCGGTCGATCCATTCGAGCAGAAGTTTGCCCTGCCCTTCCCGCTCCCCGTACCTAGTGATGCCGTACTCGCGCAGATCCCGGCTCAACGCGACCACCCAGTCTGGCGGGCGCTCCTCCAATCGACGCACCAAGTCGGCTTCGGCGTCGCCTCGAGTGGCGAACGAAAACAGAAAGAAAGGGGGCACTGGGCTAGGCATCCGGGTCAGGTAGTTAAGCATCAAACCCTCCGGTAGCACCAGAAGGCTGCCGGACGCACCTTCCCGTCGGAGCACATCTTGGGCGAAGTTGAGCCAAGCACCGTACGGTCGGGGCGGTGGCCGCGCTAGGAAGGTGTCCGCGCCGGAGCCGACCGCGAGCACGCGGCTGCCCAGCTCCTCCCGGGAAGCCAAAACTATCTGGCTGCCATACCCGGCGAGGATCACCCCCGCCGCGGCGACGAGGTAGGGTTGCCCTAATTTGACGGACACGGGTTCGGGGACCAAACGAAGGAACCCGATGAAAACCCAGATCAGCAAACCCTCCGCCGGCAAGACG
>VHCY01000224.1 GCA_016871595.1 Verrucomicrobiota bacterium | reverse complement strand
GCCTACATCATCGCCTCGGCGAGCGTCGAAAAGGCCTACGTGGAGTTCTACCTCGCGCTGGTCGCGAAGGGCGGCCTGACGCCGCGGCTCTTCGCCCTGCCGCACGGCGGCCGCGTGTTCCTCGGGCCCAAGGCGAGCGGCCTCTTCACCCTGGACCGCGTGGCCCCGGGGAAGGCGGTGTTCCTCATCTCCACCGGCACCGGTCTCGCGCCGTACCTGTCGATGCTGCGCACGCTGCTCATCCAGGACACCACGCGGCGGTTCGTCGTGCTGCACGGCGCGCGCTGCAGCTGGGACCTCGGCTACCGCGGCGAGCTCGAGACGATCGCGCGCCTGCGGCCGAACGTCACCTACATCCCCTCGATCACCCGTGCCGAGCAGGACCCGCACTTCACCGGCCAGGTGGGGCGGATCCAGAAGCTGTTGGAACAGGGGGTGGTCGAGCGCCTCGCGGGGGTGCGGCTGGATCCCGCGGAGGCGGATGTCTTCCTGTGCGGGAACCCCGATATGATCGCCTCGGTGCGCGGCCTGCTCGAGGCCCGCGGCTTCACCCCGGACCACGGCAAGCAGTCCGGCACGATGCACGTCGAGGAGTACTGGTGAGGCGCCCCCCGCGGCCGCGGGTTCAGGGCACCTCGTAGACCTCGACCAGCGCGGTGCCGGCGCCGGGGCCGGTGACCTGCGCGGTGTAGCTGCCCGGCGGGAGGGTGAGCAGGAGCATCGCGTCCGTGCTGTCCGCGGCGATCGGGCGGAAGGCGCCGACCGCCTCGCCCGCGGCGGTGAGCTGCGGGTCGCCGCCCCAGTTGTCGTTGCCGGCGATGCGGCGCGAGGCGCCGTCGAAGAGCGCCAGCCGCGGGTCGCCCAGCACCTGGGACGCGGGCAGGCCGAAGGGCGTGAGCGACGGGCCCATCGCCCGCACCAGCACCGTCCGGGCCGTGCCGCCGCCGAGGACGAAGCCCGCGGTGAGGACCGTGTCGGCGGGGATCGGCTGCAGCACGGAGACGTTGACCAGCCGCGGGGTCGCGGCCGCGAAGGCGGGGCCAGGGGTGGCGTCGAACAACTCCGCGAGGACGGCGCCCGCGGGGGAGCCGTTCGCCGCCACCACGATGCTGTAGGGGCGGGGGGCGAGGGCGGGGCGGTGCAGCGCGGCATCGCGCGAACCCGCGCCGAGCGCGAAGGCCCCGGTGGCCTCGAAGATCGCGGCGAGGCCGGGCTCCGTGCCCCAGTCGTCGTTCGCACCCGCGGGGGCGGCGCCGATCAGCTCGAGGCGCGGATCGGCGAGGACGTCGTCGAGCCCGAAGGCGGCGAGGCCCGGCCCGATGGCGCGGACGAGGAGCGGCTTGGCGCCGGTGGTGCCGGCCCCGCCGATCACGGTGCCCACCGTGATGGAGGGCGCGGCGGGTGAGAGCCGCGTGAGGATCGAAAGGTTGGCGAGGCGGCCGGGCGCGGCGCCCGCGGCGAGGGAGAGGGTGGCGCCGGCCGAGGTCGCGGTGCCGCCGGCGTTCGTGGCCACGCAGGTGTAGGTGCCGGCGTCGGCGGTCCCGGCGTTGCGCAGCACCAGCGTGCCGCGGGTGGCGCCCGTCAGCGCGGTGCCATTGCGGCGCCACTGGTAGAGCGGCGCGGGGCTGCCCTCGGCCTCCGCGCGGAAGACCACCGTGCTGCCCGGGGCGATGGACTGCCCCAGCGGTTGCAGGGTGAAGGTGGGCGCGGTCACCGCCGGGGCCACCGTCAACGGGGCGTCGGCGCTGGCCACCGCCCCGCCGCTGTTGCTCACCTCGACCGAGTAGATGCCGGCGTCCCCGGGCTGGACGTCCGTGAGCGTGAGCGTGTCGCTGGGGGTCGCGAGCCCGAGGGCCACGCCGTTGCGGCGCCAGAGGTGGTAGCGCGGGGTGGAGCCGGTGGCGGTGACGGTGAAGGCGACGGTCTGGCCGGTGCGGGCGGCGGCGGGCTGGGGCTGGCGCACGATCACGGGGGCGACGGCGCGGGTCGTGACGTTGAGGGTCATCGTGCTGGTGACCGACCCGCGGGCGTTGGTGACGGTCACGCTCCAGATGCCGCTGCTGACGGTGGCGACGTTGCTCAGGGTCCACGCGGCGGTGGAGACGCCCTGCGTCGCGCCGTTGCGCCGCCACTGGTAGGTGAAGGGGGCGGTGCCGGAGACGCCGACCACAAAGTCGACCGCGTCGCCCTCGACCGGGTTCTGGTCGACGAGCGGCAGGGTGAGGCGCGGGGCGACTGCTCCGTCCGCGGAGGCGTAGAGGAAGGCGGCGCCGGCGCGGTCGTCGTCGGTGAGCGCATCCGTGTCGCCCGAGCGGCTGTTCATAATCGCGGAGACGAATTGCCCGGCCTCGTCCGGGTGGCCGAGGCCGAGGGCGTGGCCGAACTCGTGGAGCGCGACCCGGATGAATTCCGCGTTGAGGCTGCCCGCGGGGTGGCGGAGCGGGCCGCGGTAGGCATCCCACGCGTACTTCGTGTTGAAGATCACGTCGCCCTCGGTGCGGCGGGTACCGACGCGCCAGATGGTGTTCACGGCGAGGGTGGAGTCGCCGAAGGGGCGGCCGAAGATGTCGCCGCGGAAGAGGACGTTGTTCACCCCGTTGCCGTCCCCGGCGGGCAGGGTCGAGTCGAGTACCCAGGTGAACTTGGTGCGCACGAGGGACCGGTTCCATTCCGCGAGCAGGTCCGCCGCGACCGCGTTCCAGCCGCGCGGGTCGCCGGCGGGGGCGCCGGGGCCGAGCTGGAGGTGCATCTGGATGTTGCCGTCGGGCCAGACGGGGCTGCCGGCGACCGGAATGAACGCGGGGGCGGGCAGCGCCGGGGCGAGGGCCGCGAGGAGGAGGGCGAGGCGGGGCCGCATCGTCAGGGAGTGTGGATGCGGGTGGCGGTGCGGCGGACGTGACCGGCGAACTCCGCGGGGGAGAGGGGGCGGCCGCCGGGGGCGCGGGCGGCGACCGGGACGGCGCCGGGAGCGAGCAGCGGCAGGGCGACGTCGTCGACCCGGTGGAGTGGCAGGCCGTTGTCGCGGGCCACGAATTCCGCGCCCTGGGCGTCGCGCAGGATTCGGTAGCGGCCGTGGCCCATCGCGACCAGCGGGCAGATGGCGGGGGCCCCGGCGGTCACGAACACGATGTCCTGCGACCCGGGCGCGAAGCGGGGCATCCCGCTGACCTCCAGCGAGAGCTCGCCGACGGCGCCGCCGAGGAACTCGAGGGTTACCAGCGGTGGCGGGACGCCCTTGATGGCCTCGAGCACGCGGAACGTGACCCGGGTGAAGATCGCGCGGTCGGCGCCGCGGGTGACGAGCGTGGCCTCCTGGCCGACCACCTCGCCGCGAAACACGAGGCCGGCGCGGTCGACGAGGCCCTCGAAGTCCGGCGGCACGACCGTGGTGGCGCGGCCGGGCAGCGCCAGGCAGCAGAGCAGGAGGAGGGTGGGGAGCCACGCCGGGCGGGGCCGGGGAAGGGCGGCGATCATCGGATGGTTGCGGTTTAGGCGGGGGAGGCCGCGGCCGCAATCCCGCCGGCGATTTTCCCGCCGCGCCGGGATTGCCTTGGGGCCTCCGGGTGGTTTGCTCGCCGCTCCTATGAACGCGCTTGGCATCGATATCGGCGGGTCCGCCATCAAGGGCGCCCCGGTGGACACCCGCAACGGCAAGCTGCTCGCGGAGCGGCATCGCATCGAGGTGGACGCGGGAACCTCCCCCGCCGCGATGGCCAAGGCGGTCGGCGCCCTCGCCGCGCATTTCAAATGGAAGGGTCCGGTCGGCGTCGGCTTCCCCGGGGTGATCCAAGGCGGCACCATCTGGACCTCGGCCAACCTGCATCCGGGGTTCATCGGGTGCGATGGGGCGCGGCTCTTCGGGAAGGCGACGGGTTGCCCGGTGGCGATGATCAACGACGCGGCGGCGGCGGCGGTCGCCGAGATGCGCTTCGGGGCAGGCAAGGGCTTTATGGGCAAAGCGTTGCTCATCACCTTGGGCACCGGGATCGGCACCTGCCTGGCGTACCAGGGCGTGGTGGTGCCGCTGGAACTGGGCCATTTCCCGTGGAAGCGCGGCAAGGACGCCGAGAAGTACTGCTCGGCCGCGGTGCGCGACCGCAAGGAGCTCTCGTGGGAGGAGTGGGGCGGGCGTCTCAGCGATTTCCTGGTGGAGCTGGAGCGTCTGCTCTGGCCCGAGATGATCGTGGTCGGCGGCGGCGTGAGCGCCAAGCACGAGAAGTTCTTCCCGCACCTCAAGGTGCGCGCCGCGCTCAAACCCGCTGGTTTCCTGAACCAGGCCGGGATCGCCGGCGCCGCGATGTGGGCCACCGAGGCCCGCTGAGCCGCGCGTCCGGTTGCAACTTTTTCCCACGCGGGGGGTTGGGGGGATCAT
>VHCY01000223.1 GCA_016871595.1 Verrucomicrobiota bacterium | reverse complement strand
CACCTGGGGCAAGAGCAGCTGCTCCGGCGGCAGCTGGGGCGACGACGGACTGCTGTACGTGACCGGCCACGACGCGCGGGAACTGTACGTCCTGCGCCCGCCGCGGATGGGTTCGACCCTCGAGTACGTGACGACCATCGACGTGCCCTTCGAGGGGCAGTCGTGGGCTTGGGACCGCAGTGAGGGCCGCGTGATCTACGGCATCATCCGCCGCACACGCGAGGTCGTGGTCGCGCGCATCCCCGAGTTGCCGGCCGCGCTCCGCGGGCGCTGAGCGGCGTCAGATCGAGTACTTGGCGCGCACGTCCTCCGGGATGGGCGTGGCGCGGCCGGTCGCGAGCGTGACGAGCGTGTAGTCGCAGGCCCCGTCGCACACCCGCTTGCGCAGCGGGAGCTTCTCGATCTCGAAGGCCACGCGGCACCCGGTCTCGGTGAAGTGCTCGATCCAGCAGCGGACGACCATCCGGTCGCCCCAGCCGAGGGGCCGCTTGTACTGGATGGAGGCGGTCGCCATCCACCAGCCGAGGCCGCGCTCGGCGAACGCCTGCATCGACATCCCGTAGTGGCGCTCCATCTGCTCGAAGCGCGCCGCCAGCACATAGTCGAGGTAACGCGTGCTGTGCACGTGCTGGTACAGGTCGATGTCGTCCGGCCGCACGGCCAGCTCCGTCTCGAACTTCGAGAAGACGTTCATCCCGCCAGCCAACGCCCGCGGCGCGCGGGCCGCGATGCTTTTTCCCGCTCCCGCGCCGCATTCAGTCGAAGAGGCGGTCCAGCAGGCGGCGGTCCCGCTTGGTCGGGCGGCCGCTGCCCTGCTCGCGCGCCAGCAGCTGCCGCACGCCCGCCTCGCGCGCCTTCGCCCGCTCACTCTCGGGGGTCGTCTCGGTGCAGAACCCCGCCACCCACCGCGCCGCCACCCGCCCGCGCGGCGACGCCACCACCACCAGCGTGCGGGTGACGAGGCCGTCCCGCACCGACACGCATTCGCCGGGGCGCACCTCGCGGGCGGGCTTCGCGGGCCGGTCGTTGACCGCGACGCTGCCGGCGCGGCACGCGTCCGCGGCGAGGCTGCGCGTCCGGAAGATTCGGACCATCCAGAGCCACTGGTCGAGGCGCGCGGGGTCGGCGGCGGGCGCCGGGGCGACGGCGGGGGCGGCCACGGCGTCAACGGCCCGGGAACTCGGCGCGGAGCCAGTCGTCGAGCAGCGCCTTCTCGTGCCGGAGGGGATCGTCGCGGAAGCCGCCCGTGATCTTCATCAGGAAGGCGAGATCGGAGAGCTCGCGCCGGCCCGTGCGGACGACGCGGCCGGTGGCGTCGACGAGGCGGAACTCGAGGCCGAGTCGGGGCGGGTAGATGTCCCGGACGATGCGCACGTCGCCCCATTGCGGCCCGCGCCACGGCTCGAACTCGCCCGCGAGGTCCACCGCGGTGAAGGTGATGTCGAGGCGGTGGCCGGCGGGCAGCCGGGGGGCCGCGGCGCGCACGAGGTGGTCGCGCAGGCGGTCGAGGTGGGCGGTGTCGCGCGGGTCGCCGGGGAAACGTTCGGCGGCATCGGCAAAGGCGGCGGGTTCGCGGAAGTCGACGCGGACCTGGGCGGGGGCGTCGGGCGCGGGCGCGGCCGGCAGGGCGGCGGCAACGAGGAGGGCGAGGAGCAGGAGCGGCGCGGGCATACCGGAGAGGACGCAGCGTGGCCCAACTTGGTTCCTTTGTCACCCCGGCAGCGTGGTGCGGGTTGCAAAGGGGCCGGGATCGCCTCCCCTTGGTCCGGGATGTTCGCGAACCTCTTCCACGTGATCACGCGCCGGCCTCCGCCGCCGGAGGCGGTGCGGCAGGCGTTCGTCGAGGAGGTGCGCGTGCGCGCCCGGCCGGTGCGGAACCCCCGGCTGGAGCGGCTGATTCTGGTCGCGTGGATCCTGATCGCGGTGAAGCACGCGGCCATCATCTGGGCCTGCCGCCACTACCCGGTGCCCTTCCACCAGCTCTGGATCAACTTCCCGACGTGGCTCCTCGGGGTGCTCGCGACCGGCCTGTACTTCGGCCGGCTGCGCCGCGGCTAAGCCCGCCCCTTGCGCCCCCGCGCGCGGCCTTCCAAGGTCGGGCCATGCCCCCGGTCGCCGCCAAGATCCTCCGCCTCGCCGCCGCCGCCCTCGGCCTCCTCGCGGCCGTCGCCCTCGGGGCCGGCCTCTGGCTCCGCGGGCACCTGCGCTCCAGCCTGCCCCGCCTCGACGGGGCCGCCACCGTGCCCGGCCTCGCCGCGGCCGTGACGGTCGAGCGCGACGACCTCGGGATGCCCACGATCCGCGCCCGCGACCGGGTCGACGCCACCCGCGCCCTCGGCTGGCTGCACGCGCAGGACCGCTTCTTCCAGATGGACCTCCTGCGCCGCGCGGCGGCCGGGGAACTCGCCGCCCTCGCCGGCGCCCGGGCGCTGCCCCGGGATCGCCAGACGCGCCGCCACGGGTTCCGCCGCATCGCCACGGAGGTGCTGGCCCGCCTCGAGCCCGCCGACCGCGCCCTCCTCGAGGCCTACGCCGCGGGCGCCAACGCCGGCCTCGCCGCCCTCGGCGCCACCCCGTGGGAATACCTCGCCCTCCGCGCCACGCCGGAACCCTGGCGCCCCGAGGACACCCTCCTCGTCGGCTACAGCCTCGTCCTCGACCTGCAGGACGGCACCGGCCGCTACGAGCGCAGCCTGATGACCCTGCGCGACACCTACGGCGAGGAGATGCTGGCGTGGCTTGCCCCACTGGTCGGGCCGGACGACGCCGCGCTCGACGGCACCGTCGCGCCGCTGCCGCGCATCCCCGGGCCGAAGCTGGTCAACCTCCGCGCGCGCCCGCTCAGCGCCCGGCCCGCGCCCGCCACCCCCGGGCTGGTCTGGCGAGAGCCCGCGCCCGCGGACGCGTTCCCGTTCCCGGCCCCGGATCCCGAGCTGCGCCCCGGCTCGAACGCCTTCGCGCTCGCGGGCGACCTCGCGGCCGGCGGCGCGGCGCTGGTGGCGAACGATATGCACCTCGGGCTCGCCGTGCCCACGATCTGGTACCGCGCCTCGCTCGCCTTCGGCGGCCGCACCATCACCGGCGTCACCCTGCCCGGCACGCCCTTTGTGGTCGCCGGCAGCAACGGGGACATCGCCTGGGGCTTCACCAACGCGCAGGTCGACAGCGGGGACCTGATCGCGGTCGAGACCAACTCGCTCGCGCCCAACCTCTACAAGGCCCCCGGCCACGGCGACGAATTCCTCCGCCTCGAACGCCGCCGCGAGACGATCGCGGTGCGCGGCGGGGACCCCGTGACGGAGGAGTACGAGTGGACCGTCTGGGGCCCGGTGGTTGGGCGCAACCACCGCGAGCGGCCCCTCGCCCTCAAGTGGGTGGCCCACGATCCCGCGGCGATGAACCTCGGGCTGCTGCAACTGGAGCAGGCCCGCACCACGGACGAGGCCGTGGCCAGCGCGCACCGCGCCGGGATCTCCCACGTGAACCTGATCGTCGGCGACCGCACCGGCGCCATTGCCTGGACCATCGCCGGGCGCCTGCCGCGCCGCGTAGGGTACGACGGCCGCCTGCCGGTCACGTGGAGCTTCGGCGACCGCCGCTGGGACGGCTACCTGCCGGCCGCCGAGGTGCCGGTGGTGCGCGGCGGCGACTCGAGCCTGCCCGGGCGCCTCTGGTCGGCGAACCAGCGCCACGTGGGCGGCGCGGCGCTCGTGCGGCTTGGCGACGGGGCCTACGCGGCGCCGCCCCGGGCCGCCCAGGTCCGCGACGGTCTCGCGCGCCTCACCGCGGCGACCCCGCGCGACCTTCTGGCGGTGCAGCTCGACGACCGGGCCCTGTTCCTGCAGCCGTGGCACGCGCGCCTGCTCGCGGTGCTCACCCCGGAGGTCGTGGCCGGCCAGCCCGCCCGCGCCGAACTGCGGCGGCGGGCGGAGGTCTGGGAGGGCCGCGCCAGCCCCGAGGCCGTCAGCTACCGCCTCGTGCGCGAGTTCCGGCAGGCGGTCCTGCGGCGCGCGCTCGGGCCGGTGTTCGCGCCCTGCAGCGAGGCGATGGCCGACTTCGACTCGCGCCGGCTGCAGGTCGAGCCCGCCCTGCAGGCGCTGCTGCGGGAACGGCCGATGCACTTCCTCGAGGCCCGCTACGCGAGCTGGGACGACCTGCTCGCGGCCGCCGCGGACGACACCGCCGCGGCGCTCGCCGCCCTCGGCTCCGATCCCGCCGCCGCCACCTGGGGCGCCCGCAACCGCGCCGCCATCCGCCACCCGCTAAGCGGGGCCCTGCCGTTCGTCGGCCGCTGGCTGGACCTGCCCGCCGACCCGCTGCCGGGCGACAGCGACCTGCCGCGCTACCAGTCGCCCACCAACGGCGCGAGCGAACGCCTCGTGGTCGCGCCCG